>CAITLA010000149.1 GCA_903893135.1 uncultured Syntrophaceae bacterium
CCGAAAAGACGTTTATAAATTTCTGTGTACTTTTAAGATACAAACAGATGCTCCGACATTCGGCTCAGCATTTTCGCACCTTTTACCTCTGTCTCAAAGAGCGGTGCAATGGCTCTTACCCTGTCACCGAATATTTGCCATATTTCTGCCATATGTTCATCCTGCATCTGGACACGATTTCGGACAAAATCAACGGTATCATCTCCCACCTGATCCTTTTGAATAACACCATTGACGATAACACCTCCAACAGGAATTCCAAATTCATGAAACCAGTTGATAAACCGAGTAATAACGGCAATAGGTAAACTCTCGGGCAATGTTACAAAAAAGAAGGCGGTGAGTTCATCATCCGTAAGGAGCATTTTTGCATGGGCCATCCGGTCTTTGAAATCTAAAAGGTAAGCCATGAGAGGATCTTTTTGTTCTTTCTTAGAAAAAGAAAGCAGTTCTTTCAGAGATTTTGCTTCCTCCCTGCTCTTCAGCATTTTCTCCACCCAGAGAGAGTATACTTTAGACATTCCGAGAAGCCGTCTGGCATTTGCTGTAGGAGCGGTATCAAATACATAGAAATCATATTCATCCTTGAACATAATATCTATCATATTCTCGAACATGGCGGATTCTTCAAAAGCAGGATTCATTGTAGCAGATTCTATAAAATCTTCTGCTTTTGTTGTAATGTCTGCAAATTTGAGAAACCAGTTAATTTTTTCTCTGATTTCCTTTTTTGATCGCTCAATGGTATCTTTTGTATCGATCTCAAATGCGTAGCACTTTTCTTCATCGCAAACGCGTGCGACTTTTCCAAACACGTTCTGCTCAAATAAATTGGAAAGGCTGTGAACAGGATTGGTCGACGCCAACAGGGTTTTCTTCCCTTGTTTCGCAGACCACAGGGCGGCTGCCCCTGCCATGACTGTCTTGCCTACCCCCCCCTTGCCGCCGAAGAAGATGTATTTTAATTTGGGGTGTTTCGCCAAATAGTTCTTCATGCTGATAGTTATTTGATCCACCGTAAGACTCCTTGTCTTGACTGTTATTAAATATTTCCGAACATCGCTTTTGCCATTTTTTCAATCATGGGCATTCCTGTCACGTCACGTTCCATTTCAGGTACTGACGCTAAAATCTCTTCTCCAAAAGTAGTATTAATCACATTTAGATAATGTTCCTGCATAGTGAGACGATTTTTCAAATATTCCGGTATGTTCTGATCTTTTAATTCCGCAGGCAAGACCCGGTTGATTATATAACCGCTCAATGGTACATCAAATTTTGCAAAAAGTTCAGCCGCCTTTTGGGTATCTTTTATTATCATCTCCTCAGCCGTGAGAACGAAGAAAAAGGCAGTTTTCTTTTTATCAGTCAAAATGCTTGAAGATTTATTGATGCGATCTTTGATATACAGGAGTTCGTTAAGAATGGCATCTTCGTCGAGTGTTTTCTGTCGACGAATCACGGCTGCTACTTGGTCGTATTCCCTCATTTGTTCCCTGAGTCCTGTAATTTTATCTATCCAGGCGTCATAGACTGAGGCCATGCTCAGGTAATAAAGGGCATGTCCAAGGGGTACCAGGTCATAAATATAATAGTCATAGCCGCCTGTAACAACGATATCAACGACTTCGTCAAAGATGGCACTCTCTTCCATGGCCGGTTCTGCTGCTGCTGCCTGGATGTAGCTTTCAATTTCTTCCGGAATTTTATCCATACCATACATATCGAATATCTTCTGGCGGATCTCCTGCTGGTATTCCTTTACGCGGCGGTCTGCATCAATCTCCTGAGCAAAGAGATTGGGAATGATCTCCGTCGGCCCTTTTCCAAAAATATCAACTTTAAATATATCACTCAATGAAGCCTGGGGATCGACGGAAAACACAAGCACACGTTTACCCTTTTTGGCAAGGTAGAAAGCCGTTGCAGCAGAAAAAGTCGTTTTTCCTAGACCACCCTTGCCACCGAACATTATGTAATGACGGTCCGGATACTGGTCGAATATCTTTGCTAATGAAATGGTAATCACCCCTTTCTTTCAGGCTAAAGCGTCAGTCAAATCCTTTTCCCTCAGCATTCGTCTCTTCCAGGTGGAAATCTGGGGAACCACATATGGCAGGAGTCTTAACGAATAATAGGGTGGCAGTATGGGAACACCAAGCATATCTCCCATAGTGATGAGAATGAAGAGATGCTCCATGCTTGCCCTCGTCTTCAAGGCAAATCGGGCCGAGTCATGGGCAGCGACGCCATACACGAACTCTTTGATTGCCTGAAAAAATCCACTTTTCTCTTTTTCCGACATAAAATTTTCTCCTATAAAAATGTTGATGGGGCTCGATATTTTATCTTCAAGTTGGATCGAGCCCCAATAATAAATTCTGTTAAGCAGAAGCAGGTTTCGCCTCAAGTCTTATTTTTTTGTAACGGATAAATGCCTTGACTCCTTCTATCCCAAGCATAATCGCAGCGATTACAAGGAAAAATCCGACAACGCCCATCAAGGTATTTCCTATTAGTGCCTCTCCCTTTACTGCACCGGAAAACACCTTTTGCATCAAAGTAAAAGAAGTGTACAGCAAGGCGGCAATCGTTGTGACAAACATGAAGATCATGGGGTAAAATGCCCATGCATATGGTTTACCCTCGGATATCAGATAAGCTGTAATAAGCATCAGAGCCAGTGATGCCATCAGTTGATTTGCCCCTCCAAAAAGTACCCAGAGATATTGCCACCACCCGCTCAAAACCAAGGTGATACCGAGTATACTTGCAATAATGGTCCCGACATGGGCATTTTTGAAGACAGGGTGGATATCACCCAACAGCTCCGAAGTAGATATCCTCATGAACCTGATAACCAGTTGCATGATCGTGATTGCCAAAACAATCATCATCACGCTGCCGTATGCACGTCCTATATCGGTTGGCATGCCCAATACACCAAGAAATTTCGATACGCCTGCTGCAAAGACGGCACCAGGCCCTTTTGCTATGGCAGCTCCGTATTCGGCGGGGGATGCGTAAATCGTCCCGGCTATAATCAAGGCGAACACGGCGAGCATCATTTCCACAAACATAACCCCGCCGCAGACGGGACGGGCATCCATTTCACTCTCCAACTGTCGGGCAGTCCCTGAACTCGAAACTATGCTGTGCCAGCCGGAAATGGCGCCGCAGGCTATGGTCACAAACATGATCGGCCATAGCGGGCCAATTTTAATCGTAAAGTCGGTGTAAGCGGGAAGCGTAAAATCAGGATGGAGCACGAAGATTCCGATGATCCCGAAGAGAAGGCCAAGAAAAACAATATACGACGCCACATAGTTAATTGGCAGCGCAAATCTCCAGATAGGCAAAACGGCTGCGAAGTAGCAAAAGACAAATGCCACAACCGCCCATAAGGGCCGGCTGTTCGCAAGCTCGTCTCCGATAATAGTGTTGGAAGGTGCGATCGTTCCCAGATAGATTCCAAATAGTGCAATGACAACCGTAACTACTGTCGTCAGGATTATATCCTTTTTCCAGCGATAAATCATCTGTCCTGCCAGAATACCGCCGATTGTGAGCAGCAGCCATGCCATGGGAGCCGCCTTCAGCCCGATGGCAGTACTCACAACAACATTGCCGAAAGCCCCGGCAATGAGGAGAAGATAAAAATATACGAATGAGAGCAAGATGATTCTTGCCCGTGGTGAGATCAGCTTGTGACTCAAGCCGCCGAAAGAGGCGCCGTCATTTCTCATGGCGATCATGGCGCTTGAATAATCATGAACCCATCCGATGAAGAAAGTCCCTGCCAGTATCCATATCAACGCAGGCAGCCATCCCCATTGGATGGCTATTATTGGACCTATTATCGGTGCTGCGCCGGCAATCGACTTGAACTGATACCCAAAGAGAATATTTTTGTTGGTTGGCATAAACTCTACTCCGTCCATGTACATCGTGGCTGGAGTAGCCCTTTTCGGATCAGCCTTCATGATCTTTGAATCGATATACTTTGCATAGACACGGTAACCAAGAAAAGCTACAATAAAACCTAATATTAAAACAAATACTGAATTCATGCCTTACCTCCTTCCCTCTAGTTATTATAACATATGATGCATTTACGAACTCCCACGATGGGCGGTCAATCTATACCGCTTCAAGAGCTTGCCTATAATATACATTTTTTTTATATTCAAGAGATATTTGATTTTGCAGACATATTCGTTAGTCACGAAAATGAGTCTAAATCCTCTTTTGAATCACTTCGAAATGAAAAGATTAGGGGGCAAATGGAACAAAATTCTGCTGGTTGTCATGCTTTATCTTCAATATTCATTCCTTTAATTAAATCGCTGCCTATCTTAAATCGGCTTTAGCGCTACATACCGTTGATAACGGGCAGGGTCAATTGAATAGATTAGAATGGTGGACAGCTGCGATGAAAGTATATACTAAAAAATTTTGGTCGTCTCTTGCATGGTGCAGGAAAACGGAGGGATGGAAAACAATCCCGGCATGCTCCCTTGTCATCTCTTTAGGTACGATGACATGACTAGTCGTGCCTCACCGGATATGACAGCAACACCATCCTGGTTTCTGACATCCGTAGAGAGCGTTACACGCCCTTTCACCGGATCCCACTCAGAAACCCTGGCGCGGGCTGTTACCTCGTCACCCGGCCTCACAGGGGCAAGGAATCGTAACTGCTGGCTTAAGTAAATTGCCCCCGTCCCCGGAAGCATTGTTCCCAAAACGGCAGATATCAAACCTGCAACCAGCATCCCGTGCGCTATTCGGCCGCCAAACATGGTGCCTTTCGCATATTCATCATTCATATGTACCGGATTATCATCACCTGATATTTGAGCAAATGCCTTGATATCAATATCGTTGACAAGTTTTGTCAGTGTCGCTTCTTCTCCAATAGTAAAACTGGTGCGCTCCTTTATCATTATTATTGGTCCCTCCGCGTCCAATTTCAGATATCCCGCGTCCACAACGAGGCCATTGCCGGCCCGCCGCCTACACATAAGGACGCGCCGCCCACCGTCAAGCCCAATCTCTCCATCTCATAGTACATTGTAACGATGATGCGCAGACCCGTGCTGCCCACCGGATGCCCGAGCGCTATACCCGAACCATTATGGTTAATCTTCTCAATATCCAGCACCATCCCGAAATCCTCTTTCAACTTCCTCCCGGCACCCAGCCACTGTGCTGCAAAGGCCTCATGAAATTCCCAATATTCAATGTCCGCGAACTTCATTCCCGCTTGCTTGAGACACTTGGGAACGGCCACGGCAGGACCAAGACCCATAAATACAGGATCCACTCCCTCACCGCAGATGTTGATCAACTTCATGAGAGGTTTAATGCCCAGTTTTGCCGCCTTATCCTTGGACATGATTACCGCAGCAGAGGCCCCGTCATTGATGCCGGAGGCATTGGCGGCAGTAACGACACCACCTTTCTTAAAAACTGTGGGCAACTGCCCCATGGTTTCCATACTGGCATTCCTTATGGGATGCTCATCGGTATCGAAAACTTTAATGCCTTTTTTGGTCTTTATCTCCACAGGAACGATTTCTCGTTTAAATCTCCCTTCGTCGACGGCCTGGACAGCCCGTGTATGGCTTAACAAGGCATGATGATCACATTCCGCCCTCGTGATACCATATTCTTCCGCCACGTTTTCAGCAGTCACGCCCATGTGACCGGGAACGAGCTCATCGATTAAACCATCATGCAGCATGTGGTCTTCGATAGTCCCCTGACCCATGCGATAACCCATTCTCGCCTTGGGTATCAGATACGGTGCATTCGTCATACTCTCGACACCTACAACGAGGCCGACCTCTGTCTTGCCAAGCATGATATTGTGGCATGCGATCTCCAACGCCCGCATAGCGGAAGTGCAGTTCTGATTAACGTTCACAGCACCGCTTCTGTGCGGAAGGCCTATCCTCATACCCACCTGCCTTGCAGGCAAGGACCCCTGCATAGCCGTATAGAGCTGTCCCATGCAGATTTCATCGATAATATCTGAAGGGATTCCCGCCCTCTCTATAGCAGCCTTTCCGGCAGTCATCGCCAAATGCCTCGCCGTTACATCCCTCAACGCGCCCAGAAAATCACCGATTGCCGTCCTGCAGGCACTCACCATCACTACATCCTTCAAGCCCATACATGCACTCCTTGTACGTACAAAAGATTCTCTTGATAATTTAGAGTTCCGTCAACACTTCCTTATTTTTCCCCGCGCATTTCTGATAAAGTATCACAATAGATTCTACGCAACAATAAAAATGATGAGACATGACTCCAAGGATGCTCATGCCTAACTTACGGGTTTCAATCGTGGATCATATGTCAGATTTAGCAATGAATCGAAACAGGCATCAGCGTTAACGGAAAATCCGTTTCCTAAAAAACGAAGTTGATGAATTTGGTTTGAATTTTTCATCGGATTGCATTAACATCTCAGTGGTCGCAATGATCGCGTCATAACTCATCATGTATTGCCACTCTTTTTCGTAATGCATAATTGCGATTCAGGAGATTTGCTTGATACCAACGAAAAAACTCAGAATAGCCGTATTAGCCCTGATTTCAATTTTTATTATCGGCACATTGGGTTTTCATTTCATTGAGGGATGGAGCCTGACCGAGTCCCTTTATACAACAGTTATAACTCTTTCTACCGTTGGATATGGGGATTTCTATCCTGAAACTGCTGGCGGAAGGATTTTCACCGTTATCCTCGTTATTTTTGGGGTCGGCACCATGCTCTATACTATTGGTCTTCTGACCGAGACCATGGTGGAGGCCCGCTTCAGATCACTTATGGGAAGGGGTAAATTAGAAAAAATGATAAAAAAACTCAATCGTCATTATATAATTTGCGGCTGTGGCAGAATCGGATATCTGATATGCAAGGAATTATCTCAAGAGAAAATCGATTTCGTGGTCATTGATGACAACCCTGAGACCATTCAGAAGATAATAGAAGACGAGAGCTTCATTTATTATAAGGGGGATGCCACCCAGGATAAGACCCTCATTGCAGCGGGTATAAAAAGGGCCAGGGGCATTGTTTGCGCACTTCCCTCCGACGCGCAAAATCTCTATGTGATACTGACGGCAAAAGAGATCAACCCGGATATCTATGTTCTCTCCCGCTCCGAGGAAAGCGAATCTGAACATCGGCTTCTGAGAGCCGGCGCCGATCGCGTCATCTCTCCGTACGTCCTCGGGGGCATGAGGATGGCCATGGCAATCTCACGACCGGCCATGCTCGACTTCATAGAAATCACAACGAGGCGACAGAGCCTTGAACTCAGAATGGATGAAATCGACATCTGCGAAGGCTCGCCGGTCGTCGGGAAATCTCTTGAAGAATCGGAAATCAGACAGCGATACGGACTGATTATTGTGGCTGTCAAAAAAGATTCCGGACAGATGATATTCAACCCCATGGCGAGTTACGTCATTGCACAGGGCGACAAGCTTATAGCCCTCGGTGAAGATGACAATGTAACGCGATTCGCCCAGGCATGTATTTCACCATGAATCAGAAAATAACTTAAATCGAAATGATGGGTTTATAATGCAAATGTATTTATGCATGGAAAGACTTTAAGATATTTTAAGTTTGAAACAATTAATTTCCATGATGTCCGGATATCACAGGAACTACCTTAGACCTCAAATAAGTCTAATTTTCATAACGTTGGTATAAGTTGGAATCATTTGGTGGGTTTTTATATTCATTATTTCTTGACACTCAACCCACTTTTCCTTAGACTTCCAAAACAGGAAAGAAACTGAATATAAAGGGAGCGGTCTATGGTAAAGATAGGAATTATCGGAGGTTCCGGACTTGATAATCCGACAATTTTAAAGAAAGCGGTGGAAGTCAAGGTTGAAACTCCTTATAGCCTGCCTACATCTCAACTTACATGTGGTATGATTAAAGGTGTTGAAGTTGTCATCATAGCAAGACATGGCAAAGACCACTCCATATTTCCTTCCGGAGTGAATTTCAGAGCTAATATTTGGGCACTTAAAGAACAGGGTTGTACACATATCCTTGCTTCAACTGCGGTAGGTTCACTAAGGGAAGAGATAGAACCAGGCCACCTTGTATTTCCGGATCAGTTCATAGACCACACAAAAAAAAGAGACACAACCTTTTTCGATGAAGACGTCGTAGTCCATACACCAATGGCAGAACCTTTTTGCTCCAACCTTATAGAATTGTGCTCAACATCTGCAGGACGAATGCAAATACCCTTTCATAAAAATAAAACTGTAATTACAATTGAAGGCCCAAGATTTTCCACAAAAGCTGAAAGTCACATGTTTAGAAGTTGGAATGCTGATGTCATCAATATGAGCACTGTACCAGAAGTCAATCTTGCCAGGGAAAAAAAAATACATTATGCATCAATTGCCATGTCTACGGACTACGACTGTTGGAGAGAGGGAGAGGAATCGGTAACATGGGAGATAATAATGAGGACCATGAAAAAAAATGCTGACAATGTTATAAAGTTGTTTTTAGATGTAATACCAAAAATCAGAGATTATAACGACGTCTGCATAAAATAAGTTAAGAGGAGCAGCTATGATGTCTATAAAATCCAGAATCAGGACTATACAGGATCATCCTAAAAAGGGAATCATGTTCCGCGATATAACTACCCTAATTAAAGACCCTGTGGGATTCCGGCTGGTTATTGATAATTTTACACAAAGATATATAAAGGGTGATATTAATTTTGATCTTATAGTTGGCATCGAGGCACGTGGCTTTATAATTGGCGGGGCATTGTCTTATACGCTGGGAAAGGGTTTTGTCCCCATTAGAAAACTGGGTAAACTGCCGGCAGAGGTAGTGCGACACGAATACGAGCTTGAATACGGCACAGATACGGTTGAGGTACATAAAGATGCAATAACAAAAGGCTCAAAAATCTTATTGGTTGATGACCTGCTTGCCACAGGCGGTACAGCCCTTGCTGCCGCTGCACTTATTGAAAAACTCGGCGGTACTGTTACCGAGATGGCATTTATCGTTAATCTCCTGGATGTTGGAGGGTACAGGAAGTTAAAAGACAAGGGCTACAATGTCTTTTTCTTGACGCAATTTGAAGGAGATTAAAAATATCATATACGAAATTTCTCTATTTATATTTCTCTGTTTTAATATGGGTAAAAAATAAAAAAGATCACGGATAATCCAGCCAAGATCCACAGCCCCGATGAGATTTCTTTAAATCCTCCGGAGAGGACCTTCACTAAAGGATAAACAACGAAACCAGCAGTCATACCGATTCCTATATTATAGGTAAAGCTCATCATAATAATGATACAGAATATGGGAACAACTTCGGTCAGGTCATCAAAGTTTACTTTTGCAATTGGGGAGAGCATGAGCATTCCAACAATAATCAATGCAGGACCGTATGCGCAGGGAGGAATGACTGTGAAAAATGGTGCAAAAAAAAGTGCACCGAGAAAGAGGAATGCAGTAACAACGGCTGTTAATCCTGACCTGCCGCCTGCTTCTATACCTGTTGCGGACTCAATATAAGCTCCTGCTGTCGACGTGCCCAAGAGCGCGGCAAAAACCGTGGCGAGTGCATCGCACAGCATCGGCTTTTCGATCTCCGGCAAATTTCCGTTCTCGTCTAATAGATTTGCTCTGTAAGACAATCCTATTAATGTACCCATGGTGTCAACGAGATCCATTACAAATATTGTCAGGATAACGGCGAAAAATCCCCAGGTCAGTGCACCCAATATATCCAGTTTCAAAAAGATGGGAAGGATAGAAGGCGGCATGCTTATCCATTTGTCAGGCACTGCAATTATTTGCAGGGGAAAAGATAAAAAAGTAACAACAACAATGCCTATAAGTATCGCCCCTTTGATCTTTCTGATCATCAAAAAGCTGATGAGAAGAAATCCTAATATGGATAAGATCACTTTTATATCTTTAAGATTGCCTACGTGGACAGGCGCGCCCGGTACGCCTAAGGAAACAATGCCGGTTTCATTCAAGCCGATAAAAGTCAGGAACAAACCAATCCCCACAATAAAGCCGATTCTAAGTCCTTCGGGTATTGCATTCGCCAGCCAGCTTCTTATATTCATAACGGTTATAATCGTAAAAAGGAGTCCCCCGATAAAAATGGCCCCCATTGCTGTCTGCCAACTGTAACCCAGAACTTTTACTACTGTAAAAGCAATAAAGGCATTTTCACCCATGTAAGGTGCTATAGCAAATGGCCTTTTCGCATAAACGCCCATGGTCAAAGTTCCGAAGAATGCCGTTAATATAGTAGCAACCATTGAGGGACCAAAAGGAATACCGGCAGCTTCAAGTATTTTTGGATTAACAATTATGATGTAAGCCATCGTAACAAAAGTTGTGATACCGGCAAGAATCTCCTGTTTTATATTTGTTCCAAGTTCATCCAGTTGGAAAAATTCTCTCAGCATTTTTTCCTCCCTTAATGTAATGTTCGGCAATATAGAACCATTTAGGGAAAAATTAAAGAAAAAATTGCGTCAGAATCGTGCAGCAAGCTGAGGAGAATTAGACCAAAGACCCTTCGATTCGTTTCTCTCTCTCAGGGTCAATTCGTCTAACTACTTTTTTAAGGCGTTTCTTTGAAACAGACAAAGACTCATTAAATAAAAAGGCTTATGGTTAGTGGAATCCATAAGCCTTTAATATTTCTGGTGCCTAGGGCCGGAGTCGAACCGGCACGATACTAAGTATCGAGGGATTTTAAGTCCCTTGCGTCTACCAATTCCGCCACCCAGGCACAAAGTAGAGAATTTCTTATTATTTTTAAAAATACGTGTCAAGATTTTAATTGGATGATATAAAGTAAAAGATCACTTGTGAAAGCGGAGATACCGTGCCTTGAAAGAAGTTGACAGACTGATTTCCGGTGGCAGGATATTGGTTATGGATGATAATGGAACTTTGATTAAAAAAGGTTCTATTGCCGTTGACGGAGAAAATATCATTGCAGTCGGAGAAAAAGGAGAAATCGAGAGCCGGTACATTTCCAGAGAGATCATTAATGCAGAAGGCTTTCTGGTGATGCCCGGCCTTATAAACTGTCATACCCATGCACCTATGACGTATTTCAGGGGGTTGGCGGATGATCTTGAACTTACGGACTGGCTGAATAATTATATATTTCCTCATGAGGCCAGATTTGTAAACAGGGAATTCTCCTATCTGTGGAGCCTGCTTGCCTGTGCAGAGATGATTAAATCAGGAACAACAACTTTTTGTGACATGTACATATTTGAAGATGATGTCGCAATGGCGGCAAAATCCGCAGGCATGCGCTGTCTTTTAGGTGAGGCACTCTTTGATTTTCCGTCCCCTAACGCCAAAACACCGCAGGAAGGTCTGAAATACACAGAAATGCTTATTGAGAAGTGGGCAAATGATCCACTGGTGAATATTGTTATTGAGCCGCACACCCTCTATACATGTTCTTTCAACCTTCTCCAAGAATCAAAGAAGCTTGCCGATAAATACGGAGTGCCCCTTGGGACGCATTATCTGGAAACCAAGTCAGAAAAGGAAAAACTCGCAGGAAAATACGGAAAATCTCCAACATCCTTCCTAAGGGATATCGGGTATCTTTCTGAACAATTCATTGCCTTTCACTGTGTATATATGGAAGAAGAAGATATACGGATGTTTGCCGATCACGGATGCAAAATGGTTCACAATCCTGAGAGCAATATGAAACTTGCCTCGGGAGTCGCTCCTGTACCGGAAATGATGAGGGCCGGCGTCACCGTTGGTCTGGGAACGGATGGCTGCGCAAGCAATAATAATCTGGACATGTTCCAGGAGATGGATACGGCGGCTAAACTTCATAAGGTTGTGAAGCTTGATCCTACTGTAATGGATGCCAGAATAGTCGTGCGGATGGCTACCTGTCAGGGGGCTAAGGCGCTTGGCATGGAAAATATTGTGGGTTCTCTCAAGGCGGGGATGAAGGCGGATATTATTGTCATTGACTTGAATAAGCCACATCTTACTCCGCTCTATAATGAGTATTCCCATATTGTTTATGCTGTGAATGGAGCCGATGTCGACACGGTCTTGATAAACGGAAAGGTCGTGATGAAGAACCGCAAGCTTCTGACAATTGCAGAGGACGAGTTGATGGCGATGGTGGAAGAGACAGCGATTAGAATCAAGAAACAATTCGGCATGAATTAGCCATGGACCATACTAAAGACAATAACGAACTGGATATCATAATCGAAGGCGGCATGCTTCTGACAATGTCAGACACCATGGATGTAATAGATAATCCGTTAATCGGCATCAGAGACGGAAAGATCGCATTCATCACGCGCGGAGATATCCCTGAAACACGTTCATTCAGCGCGAGAAAAGTCCTCTCCGCTCACGGCTCTTTGATTATGCCAGGGCTAATCAATACCCACACGCACTTGCCCATGGTATGTTTCCGGGGGCTTGCCGATGATCTTCCCCTTATGGACTGGCTCCATAACCATATATTTCCAGCGGAGTCAAAATTCGTGACGAGGGAAATGGTTTATGCAGGCGCCATGCTTGCCATTGCAGAAATGATTCTTTCCGGAACGACGACCTTCTGTGATGCCTATTATTATGAAAGCGAGGTCGCCCGCGCCGCCTTTGATTCCGGTATGCGCGCCGTTGTCTCACAGGGATTTATTGATTTCCCCGAACCGACTGCTCCCGAAAAAATTGCTGATATAGCGGAGAGATTCATAAGCAAATGGCAGTTAAAATCTCCCCTGATTATCCCCGCTCTTGCCTGTCACTCGCCTTATACATGTTCGCCGGAAACCCTCACGAGCGTAAAGGACGCTGCACGGAAGGCGGATGTGCTATACAGCATCCACGTGTCAGAAACAAAAGAAGAAGTTGCCATAATCAGAGAAAGGTTTGGAAAAACACCCGTCCAGCATCTTAAGGATATCGACATATTGGATGACCGCACACTGGCCGTCCACTGCATCTGGCCTGAAGATTACGAAATAGAAATGCTCAGCACCTCAAATGTAAAAGTATCCCATAATCCGGAAAGCAGCATGAAACTGGCCGCTGGCTGTGCGCCCATCCCAATTTTTATTGAAAAAGGAATCACAGTTGGACTCGGCACCGACGGCAGCGCCAGCAACAATGATCTGGACATGTTCAGAGAGATGGGTACTGCAGCCAAGTTACACAAGGCAATCCAAATGGATTCTACAGTGATGGATGCCAAGACGGTCTTGAAGATGGCCACGATTAACGGGGCGAAGGCTCTGGGTTTGGAAGACCGGATCGGCTCTATTGAACCGGGAAAATCTGCCGATCTAATCATAATCGATACAAAGAAACCGCATCTTGCGCCGATGCACAGCTACTACTCACAGCTTGTATATGCCGCTTCCGGCGCCGATGTTAAAACAAGCATCATAGGAGGCAAAATCGTAATGCAAGACAGAAAGCTCCCGCTGGTAGATTTGCCTTCCATCATGCAAGAGGTGAAGATCATCGCTAAATCAATTGGGTCTAATTAAGCTATCTTTGGAGGTTAGCACATGACTGACACGAAAATCTCTGCAAAGAAATGCATGTCGGCAGTTGTAATCTTTCTTTTCTTCCTTCCTGCGACTTCGTGGTCCCTTCCCCGCGAGGTTACATTCTTTCCCGGCTCTGCCCAGGTTTTTGAAGTGGCGAAAGTTAAACTTCTGCCTGAAGGAATAGAGCAGGCAAAAACTCTCATCATACTCCCTGGACAGGCCGATCCTGACTCACTCGTAGTCCGCATAGACAATAACGCGAAGATGAGAATCGATGATATAAACTGGCGACAGGTAAGCCGCCAGAATGATGAGAAGATCGCAAATCTCATGAAACAGCTTGAGAAACTGAAAGAGGCGCGGAAGAACCTTCAAGCGACGATCCGCGGCCTGGACACACAGATTCAGTTCTGGCAGTTACAGACCAAGGCAAAGTTAAAGACTATGGCAGATGTGCATAATATGTCCGCTGCTATTGGCAAGAATATCCAAAAAGCCTACCAGGACAAACTTTCAAAAGAATCTGAACTCGAAAAAATCGATAGATTGATAAAGGAGGCGCAGGATGATCTCGATCGCGTCGCAGGGAGAAAAGAAACCGCATGGGAGGTGACTGTTATTCTTTCCGGTTCGCGCGGTTCCGAAGCGACTCTCACATACACATACTCATTAGCCGGCTGCGGCTGGCATCCGCTGTATCGTCTTGAGGCAAAACCGAAAGACAAACAGATAATATTTACATGGGAAGCGGAAATCTGGCAGAGTTCCGGCCAGGACTGGAATAATGTGAGCATCAATTTAGCTACCCTCAAGCCGCCTTCTTCCATTGCTCCGGCTGAATTGACGCCGTGGATTATCAAACCTCGTCCTCAATTCCGCAGGGATGGAGCAATGCAAAAGGCCTTAAAATCTGCCGCAGCCGCAGAGCTAATGGAAGCTCCGGCCCCTGCCCCGGCTGAGGAAGCCGGCATAGGGGCCAGACAGGTCAAACAGACCACGTATTCACTCTGGCAGATAGGCAAGAAAAACGTACCCGCCGGAGCGAAACAGAAGGTAAAGATCGAGGAAGAACTATGGCCTTCGGAATTCACATATATGGCAAGACCATCTCAGAGCAGCCAGGTATTTCTCAGGGCGAAAGTGAACCTTCCCGAGGCGAAAGACATTCCCTCCGGCAGCAGTTTATACATCGTTGATGGCGCCATATTGGGAAAACGCTACTTTGCTCTCGCCGGTCAAGAGGCGACTATATTCTTTGGCATTGATCCCCTTGTCACCGCAAGGACGCAGTTAATATCAAAAAAATCAGGTGAAAAAACATTCCTGCAGGATAAGCAGACATACACCTGGGATTGGCGCACGGATATTCAGAATTCCAGAAATTCCCCGGTCAGGGTCCTTGTAGAAGAACCGAATCCGCAGCCCAGGGATGAACGCATCGCAGTGACACTAAAGTATAACCCTGATCCTGTAGAGAAGACTCCATCGTCATTGACCTGGGACATGAACATATCGGAAGGACAGAAGAAATCCTTGTTCATGACTGTAAGGATTGAAGCGCCGAAGAATATGGATCTGGATCTTGGATGGAGGCAATGACGGTGACCATAAGCTTCCGAACATTTCCTGTCAAAGAGGAATTTGACGATACGCCCTCGCCTGCCCTTTTCGCAAAGAGGCCCGGAGAAATTTTCGAGAAAATAATTTAAATAGTAGCCAGGAGCGCCCGATGAAAAAAAAAGGTGAAGTCGATCACACCTCTGAAATGAAGCTTCTCCTACGCGATCCTTTCCTTAAGCCCTTTGCGTCGGTACTCCGTCAGAGGTATGAAAAAATCGAGGCGATGGAGCGACGCCTTACGGGCGGCTGCATGTCGCTCGCGGATTTTGCCTCCGGTCACGAATACTTCGGTCTCCATCACGATGGCAGTGAATGGGTGTTCCGAGAATGGGCGCCTTATGCCACTGCTATTTTTCTCATCGGCGATTTCAATGGCTGGCGCAAGGACCCGGAATTTGCCCTCTGTCGAATCAGTGAAAGCGGAAACTGGGAATTGCGAATGCCTGCCGACAAACTAGATCACGGCCAGCTTTACAAACTATCTGTACATTGGCCCGGCGGTCACGGCGAGCGCATTCCCGCTTACATCCGCCGCGCGGTCCAGGACCCGCATACCAAGCTTTTTGCTGCCCAGGTATGGGCGCCGGTCACCACATATCAGTGGCGCAAGAAATCGTTCAGCCCGTCACCGGAAGCGCCAAGGATATATGAATCACACGTAGGCATGGCCCAGACCGAGGAGAAGATCGGAAGCTTTGAGGAGTTCAGAGAAAAAATCCTGCCCCGTGTGGTCGATGCCGGATACAATACCCTCCAACTGATGGCCATCCAGGAACATCCCTACTACGGCTCATTCGGTTACCAGGTATCAAGCCTTTTCGCCGCCTCCTCCCGCTTCGGCACACCCGAGGAACTGAAAAGTCTGATCGACGCCGCACATGAGGCGGGTATTTCTGTGATCATGGATATTGTGCACTCCCATGCTGCCCGCAATGAGCAGGAAGGAATCAGCCGTTTCGACGGCACGTTTTACCAGTATTTTCATAATGGCCCGCGGGGCTTCCACTGGGCATGGGATTCCCGCTGTTTTGACTATGGCAAACCCGAGGTACTGCATTTTCTGCTCTCCAACTGCCGCTTCTGGCTGGATGAGTACCATTTCGACGGATTCCGCTTCGACGGTGTGACAAGCATGCTTTATCTCGACCATGGTTTGGAAAGGATATTTGCATCCTACCAGGACTATTTCGGACAGAATGTCGATGATGATGCCCTGGTGTACCTCACCCTGGCCAACAAAGTCATCCACACCGTGCGTCCTGATGCGGTCACCGTTGCTGAAGACGTAAGTGGCATGCCGGGGCTCGCCGTACCCATTGAGAAAGGCGGCTATGGTTTTGATTACCGCCTTGCCATGGGTGTGCCCGATTACTGGATTAAGATTGTCAAGGAAAAACCTGACGAAGAATGGCCCATGGCAAACCTCTACCATGAACTGACCAATCGCCGTATCGATGAGAAAACCATCGGCTACGCCGAATCCCACGACCAGGCGCTCGTGGGTGACAAGACCCTTATCTTCCGGCTCATAGATGCGGACATGTATGAGCATATGAGCGTGTTTAAATCCAACTTAAGGGTGGAGCGCGGCATGGCCCTGCACAAGATGATCCGCCTCGTTACCCTTGCCACTGCCGGCAGCGGCTACCTGAACTTCATGGGCAACGAGTTCGGCCATCCGGAATGGATCGATTTCCCCCGCGAGGGGAACAACTGGTCATACAGGTATGCGCGCCGCCAGTGGAACCTGCGCGATGACAACAGTCTTCTCTACCGGTTTCTTGCCGAATTCGATAGGGCCATGATGCGTCTTGCATCCGAATACGCCCTTCTCGATGCACAAGTGACAAACTTAATCCTGGAGCATCAGGAGAATCAATTGTTAGGATTCGAGCGTGCCGGCCTGGTGTTCCTTTTCAGCTTCAATCCTGTACAGTCGTTCCCCGATTATCCCGTTGATCTTCCTCTGGGTGAATATCATCTCATCCTCGACAGCGATGCGAAGGTTTTCGGCGGGCATGGACGCTTACAGCCGGGACAGACATACTTTACCCGACCCATACCACTTCCTGACGGTGCCATGTGGCATCGCGCAACCGTCTATCTGCCAACCCGCACCGGCCTGGTCCTCCGCAGGATCTGAGATTGTAAATTAGGAACTTTCTAAGAAGTTGCAAATGTGAATGTTTCGTATGGGGAAGATATAGGAAGTGATTATTTTGTCACTACGCCAGGGGTCTCCCGCCGTTCAGCCTCTCATAGATTTTGACATACTCGGCGATCATACTTCCGAGGTCGTATCTTTCTCGCGCCTCCTTCATGATGCGCTTAATCTGCACTTCCCTGATCTTCAAAGATCTTCTGTGAAAGGCAATACTTCTGGTCAAACCGAACCACAAACCGCCCGGGTCATAATTTCTAAAAAGAAAACCATTGCCTACATCCTGGAGAGATCCGTCCCTCTTGAGCCTGAGATCCCTTATCTTGTCATGATACCCGCCTGTGTCGCGGTTGGTAGCTGTGGCCCCGAAGAGGTTTCCTATCTGATCGATCTGCCCGCAAGGTTCATAAAGTGAAGCACCGAACACATCATTCGCAGCGGCGTACCCCAGCATGGAAAGACTTTCACTAAAGGGCTGATAGGCAATTTTGCCATTTGATGCACAGGCGATTCTCCCTAAAGTCTCCACATGCGTACGATCATTTCCCACACCATCAGCGACAATCGCAATTTGTGCATCACCGTTCACTGTAACAAAATGCTGCGCGATGTGCTCCAAAAGCTCCACTCCCTTCTGGAAAGGATCGAGCCTTGAAGGCCAGAAGAACAAAATGGCATCCGGATTAACCTGGAGCCCCGTCCTCTTCTGAAATTCAATGAGATTTTCTTTCTTTGCTTCCATAAAGGGATCATCAGTACCGTACTTTATTACACAGTATTCACACTGCTCCGGATACATCATGTGAGAAGGAGCGTTAATGATGGCCTTGGCAGAGTCCTGATAATATTTTGCTTTGACTTCCTGGCGGACACTCGGAGGCACAAGGATCCTATCCATGAAGTAATCATCGACGACTTCTTCTAAAAATCTTTTCCCCACAAAATTAATGATGGTCGCATTCTTTATGGCTGTAGCCTGACAGTCTATGGCCTGCTTGCCTTCGTGTTCCGAAAGAAAGACGTAATCAGCTATGTTTCTAAGATTGATTCCTCTGAGAAGATCTACGGGCACATTTTCGGTAAACACATTATGGACGGTATGCAGAACGGGTATTCCGGTGGCCTTGGCATAGGCAGTTATGGCGCCTCCCGCCATCCAGTCGTGACTGTGAATGATAACCCTGCCCCCATGCTTTGCCCTGACGTCCTTTATCAGATTATTGACGATCTCCTTTTGAAATTCCGCGGCGGTCATCAGCGGATCGCCCGAATAGGCACTGAGGTTGTCCGCAAAAATGGCGGAACTGATCAGGTGAATCTTCTCAGGATCTATTTTGTACCTTATTTCCCTCCACTGCTGCTCATCCAACTTTAATTCTCTCTGAAACCGTTTCTTCAGATTTAAAGTCACCAAATGGACATCGATGCCTCTTTCCGTAAGACCCTCGCACAATGCGGAAATTACCTCTCCCTGCCCGCCACTTTTCCCGGTAATATATTTGGCCAGAGCTCCCATGTCCTGCGGTAATCTTGCCGTTTCCGGCGTTATCATCAGGAGAGCCGTTTTACCGCCATGTTTTAAGATATGAAATCGTTTTATGAGCATCTGAATGTCATCTATCTTCCTGGTTAAGACATGAGCTGGCTGTCCTAACGATCCATCATAAGGATTAAAATAGAAATGAACCGCATGATCTTCACCAATCCTTTCATGGAGGAAATAAAGATGATCCGAGGTGGTTAACTGCCGCCATTTCGTCAGAAGCTCTCCCCCGGCTCTTTTCACATCCTTCTCCATGCTTTCGATATCTCTGAACAGATCCTCTTGCGTGGGATTGCCAAGCCATCCAAAAGTATCTCTCCTCTTATCATCCCAGGATGATGCAGATGAATCGTGAATGGATAAGACAGGGCAATCAGTATCCAGGAATCGTTCAGCGATTTCTGATGGATTGCTCATGATAATATCCGGAAACTTTGAGAGCGCTTCCGGCAATCCCTTCCAGAACTCGAATATGCCCTTGTCCTCCCGTATGTATTCGCCTATGTGTTCCAGCTCATAGCCCAACAAGACAGCTTCACCTTCGACTTCCGCTATGCGGGATGCATACTCATCCGGAGAAATATAAACATAGGGCAACCTGAAAGCGATCTCATCGCTCAATTCCCTGTTTCTGGGAATGACAATCAAATTACTTCCCTTGGCCCTAAAGATTTCATTGGAAGAAATGGGGCCGCTCTTCTCAACGAACATGTCATCTCTCTTCTCGCAGAGAATCGCAAGATAACCCATATCTGCAATAGCTTCCGCGATACTGTTGTTATACATAAGTTCCGTATTCTTGAATGACGTAGGGAGAACACCAAACAGTTTATGAATCTGCGACCTGTGAAGCGTCACCTGGTCCCGAAACTCCTGCTTTTGGGGATCTGCAAACAGGCTGGCGAGAGAATGATAATAGGTTTCATCGAGCAATTCCACCTGGCGGCTTTCCCTTCCCGCATCAACCAATCCCTGCAAGGCCTTGATGACGTCCGGCTGGTAAAGTTCGGCCTGCTCGAGAAATGTACCGGACATGCTGAATGTAATCTTGAATCCGCCGTAGCGCGAGATAAGGTCGGTGAACATTGCTATGGCGGGAAGATAACACTTTTCCGAGACCTTGGCGAAAACGTCCCTGTTCTTATCATCCCACAGGAACTCTCTCCTTTCCGGATGGAGCCGGAAAGGCTGATGGAGGTGAAAGCAAAATGTGGTTAGCGGCATTACATAACCCTTCTCTATGTCACCGTCATTGGCTGCTTCCTGTCATTGCTGCAGGAATGGGAATCCTTGCCAGCGCGTTTCCTTTCCGCCCGAGCAGGCGGAAATCAGGTATCGGAAACACATATATTCTTGCCCGCTTATACGTATTATATAACTTTTTATTATAGCTGTAAACTAGAGTATTACGGCTTAAGACAAAAAAGCTATGTAGCAGACCGACGTCTTTAAGGCGGAAAAACCGATGCACAGCCAGCTTTCATGGCCTTGGAAATAATGGCCGGAGGCAAGCGCAGCGCAGTACCACAGTTGTTTCACCAGTTGTTAAGATTGAATATTAATGACTTGCCGCGCTTGCAGAACAAATCATCGCGTGTCATATTATTGACATAGAGGCTGACTTCATGGAATAATGTAAGGGATATGATCGATAAGCGCATTTTGAAACAGAATAAATCTGAAACTCCCGATGGGAAAAAAGCCCTGTGTCTTGGCAATATCCCCGGGATCACCTACCCGGCAGCGCTACCGATTACCGCAAGAAGGGCTGACATCGTCAGGGCGATAAGGAAGCACCGCGTTGTCGTTATAACCGGAGAAACAGGATCAGGGAAGACGACGCAGATACCGAAGATGTGCCTTGAGGCCGGACGAGGGCTTTCGGGTGTCATAGGATGCACGCAGCCGAGGAGGGTGGCCACTGTGACCGTGGCCCACCGCATAGCCGAAGAGCTCGGTGAGGAGATTGGCCGCTCCGTTGGTTACCAGATCCGATTTGAAGACCGCTCAGGCAGAAACAATTACATAAAGATCATGACAGACGGGATTCTTCTGAACGAAGCACAGAATGATCCATACCTGCGCCGGTACGACACCATCATCGTTGATGAGGCTCATGAAAGAAGTCTCAATATCGATTTTGTCCTGGGCATACTCATGAAACTCCTCCGGAAAAGAAGGGATATCAAGGTCATCATCACGTCGGCGACCATCGACACGGAAAAATTCTCCCGCGCCTTCCACGCGCCAATCATAGAAGTCTCCGGACGCATGTACCCCGTAGAAGTTCGCTACCAACCTCTCGATCATGAACTTGAGGAATCCGGCGAGATCACTTATGTTGATTGCGCTGTGACAGCCCTGGAAAAGATCATGAAAGGCAGCTCGGAAGGCGATGTTCTCATATTCATGCCCACGGAGCAGGATATACGGGAAACCTGCCAACTCATTGAGGCAAAGTTCGATAACCGAACCACCGTTCTTCCCCTGTTTGCCCGCCTGCCATGGCGGGAGCAGCGCCGCATCTTTCAGCCTGCATCAAGAAGAAAGATCGTAGTGGCGACTAATGTTGCAGAAACATCCATCACCATTCCCGGAATCAGATACGTAATTGATACGGGCCGGGCGCGTATCTCCCAGTATAACCCCCGCTCCCGTACAACAAGCCTGCCCGTCAGAGCCATTTCGAGAAGCAGCGCCGATCAGAGGAAGGGAAGATGCGGCCGCGTGCAGAACGGGATTTGTGTCCGTCTTTTCGATCAGGCCGACTATGATGGCCGCCCGCTTTTTACGGAGCCGGAGATTCTCAGATCAAACCTGGCGGAGGTCATTCTGAGAATGCTTTCCCTCACCCTCGGAGACATATCTACGTACCCCTTTATTGATCCTCCGCACCCGAAGAACATCAGGGATGGCATCGATATTCTCAGGGAACTCGGGGCAATCACAATGGACACAAAGCATACGGAGCCGGGCGATGGCCAGCACTATTCGCTGACGGAAAGAGGGAGGATGATGGCGCGCCTGCCCATTGATCCCCGGATATCCCGGATGATCATTGAGGCGGAGCGGGAAGGATGCGTGAATGAAATCCTAATTATCGCTTCAGCGCTCAGCATCCAGGACCCGAGGGAACGGCCGATAGAATCTGAGAAGGAGGCAGATAAAGTTCATGCCCGCTTCGCCGACCATTCCTCGGATTTCATGACCTTGCTCACCATCTGGAATCAATACCACGGCCTGATGCAAACCGTAAGAAGCAAGGGCCGGATGAAAAAATTCTGCCGGGAATATTATCTTTCCATAAGAAGGATGAGGGAGTGGATTGATGTATACGCCCAGCTTAAGGAGATACTGGATGAGCAGGGATGGAAAATAAGACAGAGAGGGGAAGCAGATGATAAAGCCCTCTATGACGGCATACACAAATCGATCGTGAGCGGCTATCTTTCCAATATCGCAATAAGAAAGGAGAAGAATATTTATGCGGCAGCAAGAGGAAATGATGTGATGATCTTCCCCGGCTCCGGGCTTTTCAACAAAGGCGGAAGCTGGATCGTCGCTGCGGAGATGATCGAGACTTCCCGGCTATTTGCTCGCATCGCTGCCAGTATCAAGGTGGAGTGGCTGGAGGAACTGGGAGGCAGCCTGTGCCGAAGAACCTATTCCGAGCCGCACTGGCGCCGGGATCGCGGCGAAGTGATTGCCTATGAGCAGGTCAGCCTGTTCGGCTTGGTGATTGTGACCTCGAGGCCCGTTTCCTATGGCCCGATCAACCCGGATGAAGCCTCTGAAATTTTCATCCGCAGCGCCCTGATTGAAGGGGACTTGAGAAGGCCCCTCCCCTTCCTGCTTCACAATCTGGGAGTGATCGAGCGAATTTCCAATATGGAGGACAAAATCAGGAGGCGCAACCTCCTTGCCGGCGAAGACGAACTCGCACGCTTCTATCAGGAGAGGCTTCCCGGAATATATGATGCCAGAACCCTTCAGAAACTTATCAGAGACAGAGGAAGTGACGAATTTCTTCGGATGAAGGAAGAGAACGTCCTCGTTCGGATTCCGGAGGAGGATGAACTCGCCCTGTACCCGGATGACGTCATTCTTGATGGCCATCGATTTACATGCGACTACCGTTATGAACCGGGTCATCCCGAAGACGGTGTAACCATGAAGGTTCCCCTCCACATGATTTCAACGGTTCCCGCAGCGTCCGCCGATTGGATTGTTCCTGGTCTTATGCGAGAAAGAATTACCGCCCTCTTGAAAGGTCTGCCCAAGGAGTATAGGAAGAAACTTCAGCCTCTCTCGCAAACCTGCGATATCATCATGGCGGAAATGAATGACGACAGATACCCCATGATCTCCGCCTTGGGTAAATTTATCCATCAGAGGTTTGGCGTGGATATACCGGCCTCACTGTGGAATGCAGATGCCATCGACGACCGTCTGCAGTTGCGCCTTGCAGTTTTAGATGACAGGGGACAGGAACTGACTGCGAGCCGCGATATCACTCGCCTTCAGAAAGACATTATCGCCGAAGCTCAATCAAACGCCTTCGAGAAAGCACGCAAGTTCTGGGAAAAGAAGTGCGTGACAACCTGGGATTTCGGATATCTTCCAGATGCCATCGCCCTCGAAAGCGAAGGCCTCTTGGAGGGGTATGCATACCCGGGACTCGAAGCCGCCCACGGGTGCGTCAACATTCGTTTATACAAAAATAAACATGAGGCAGAGGTATTGCATAATAAAGGCGTTGCAGCACTTTACAACATTTATTTCAAAACCGAGTTTAAGTATCTTAAAAAGTCTATCAGTCTCAGTGGAGACATGAAGAAGTGGGCTGATTCATTTGGCGGTGCAAGATCAGTGGAAAGTGCAATCCTCGAAAAGTTGGCGCATGACCTTTTCTCAAAAAACATCAGATCACGGGATGCATTTAACCGGCACGCCGAGATCATTAGAAGTCGAATACTGCCTCATGGCCAGGATATAATGAATAGATGCGCGCCTGCCATAAAATCCTGCTACGACACTTCTACGTTTCTTCAAAACCTCAGACACGCCAACCGCTCAAACAAACCGGCGCTCGACTATCTTGCATATCTCAGGGAAGAGATGAATCAGCTAATGCCGAGCGATTTTTTGATGCACTATGACAGTGAGAGACTAATCCACATCATGAGGTATCTTAAGGCGATTGGCATTCGCGCCGAAAGAGGAATGGCCCATCTGGATAAGGCATTGGGAAGGATTAGAGAGGTAAATATTTTTTCCGATAATCTTCAATATATGATAAACAGCAGCAGCGCCGGTGCATCAGAGGAAAAATTGAAACTGATTGAAGAATACCGGTGGATGATTGAGGAGTACAAGGTATCGTTATTTGCCCAGGAATTGAAGACTGTCTTTCCCGTTTCGAGAAAACGTCTCGAAAAGAAACGGCAGGAAATTGAACGGATCATCTGATTACACGGAGACACATCTTTGAAGCTGATTCTGGTCAGGCATGGAGAAACCTTGTCGAACAGAGAAAACAGGGTTCAGGGGATAACCGATATGGAGCTTAGCGACTATGGCCGCATGCAGGCAGACAAACTTGCAGAGTCACTCAAGGGCGAGCCGATTGAAAGGATCGTGTCAAGCCCATTAAAACGCTCTTATGAGACCGCAAAGGCTATCTCCAGATTTCATGGTGCGATGATTGAAGCCGACCGCGACCTTCAGGAGATGAACCACGGTGATTTTGAAAATTTAACGATACAGGAGCTCAAGGAGAAGCATATAACCGTTCTCAGACAGTGGGAGAACGATCCTGCCTCCGTCGTCATGCCCAATGGAGAATCGCTTCATGACCTGCAGAGACGCGCGTGGAGCGCCATCGAGGGAATTATTACCGAGACCGCAAGAAACGCCATCGTTGTCACCCATAACATGACCATCAGGACCATTCTCTGCAAGATTCAAGACCTCGACATGTTGCACATAAGAAGGATGCACGTCGATCTGGCATCCAAGACGTTTGTGGAGTTCAAATTCGGAAAAGGTGCCATTGTGGTGTTGAACGACACCAGTCATCTGAAAGAGACGTGAATTTTCCTCGCTAAAAAGGCGCTATTTTTAAAAAACTCGAAAAGTTTTTACACATTTAATTGAATTTGCGTTATAATATTCTGAGAATATAGCTGCAGGGGGTGTGAGAATCGCGGCTGGTGCATGAGGAGAAAGAATGACGCCTTCAACTCTACAAGACAAGTCTGTTAATGCAGTTGTCACTATGAATACGGCAATAATCAATTTGCGCCTTTATCCACCCACGAATGCAATGGCTGTGAGGAGCATCGACAGGCTGCATGAGAGTTTGCTCAATATTCTTGAAGATGTGGATTCGGTGATCTTTGCCGAGTCGGAAAAAAATCTGCTCATATCCGGCGAGCCCCTGGGTCCAAAAAATAAGGGACAGGCACATGTGGCAATTTTTCTCGTTTTGATGATGAATTGGGGAATCAAGAGTATCACGTTTACGAAGGGTCTGGATAAAACGGAGCTCATACCCTTTCTGGAAATAATAGGAAAGAAACCCGACGAGCAGAAAATAAAGAAAGTGTGGGAGCAGACCGTCACGGAAGGGAGGATGCCCCACATTCTTCTTAATCAGAAGATTTACATCGCGAAGGATGGAGAGCATCAACTCGTGGCGAGCCTTGATATAAGAGATGATGAGATCGTCAAATATATCACTGCCGAAGATCCGAATGCCATTTTCGATCCGCAGAAAGTCAAGGAAATGGCGCAGGATCCTGAATGGGTCTCACGAATTTTTCAGTCGGGCATGAATAATATTTTCTCAAGGGCGGGCACCGCCTCCAGTGCCAAGTTATCCAAGAGCATGTTCAATATGTTATTCGCCGTGGATGACCTCTCCGTAAACTCGGATCAGGGGAAAGTTTCCCAGCTCATTGCGGGATATATATCCGATATGAATCCTGAACTTATTGCCATGACTTTGGCTCAAAATGTTGAAAGTCTTCTCGGCAGCAAGCTTTTTGGAGATATCGTCGACCGGATGGACTCTGAAAAATATGAGAGGGTAGCAGGCATGATTGGCCAGATATTGGATCGCGTCGGCAAGAAAATGGATAGCAGTTCCGACCCAAGAATTGCCTACATGCAGCAGGCCTATGATCATATGATGAGTTCAGAAAGAGGCATTGAACTCCAAAAACGGATTCAAGAAATAAAAGCACGCGAAGAAGAAGAGCATAACAGGAAAATCACTGATCTCAGAGAAACAGGCAGCAGTATATTAAACAATCTTGAGCAGGGGATACTCGATGAGAGAATCGCGACGTCGTTCGATGACATAATCCAAGACCTCTTCGCCGTGGGTGAAAACGAGATAGCTGAAGAGCTCATTGATCGGTTGAGCAACGAGCTCTTCAACTATGATGTCGATATCCGGATACAGGTGTCAGAAGCCTTGGTTAAAGCGCTCGATAGCCTCTCTTTGAAGAAGCGGAGAGAAATATTAAACAGGCTTTCTACCAAGCTGATAAACTGGATAAAATTTGAAACCAAATACACCGATGCATACAGATCCCTCTCCTCCCATCTGAGTGACCTTGCTCAAAGCCAGATTCAAGATCAGCAGTTCATGGACAGTCATCCCATTATTGAGACTTTCCGGCTCATCATTTCCAAGGAACTGGAGAAAAATGAGGAGATAAGCTCCGCAGCTTCTGACACGCTGAGAGAAATCGCATCCGATGAAATATTGAACATTCTCATACAAGACTTCCTGACCGACAGAAATAACAAAAGAAATGAGGCAGGGCAGATTCTTGTTTTGATGGTTGACTTGTCCATAAACCGCCTTCTGAATGTCATGAAAGAAAGTGAAGACAGTTCCGAGCGCATCCTGATTTTAAATCTCATACCTGATATGGGACCTGCGGCCGCACCAGCCGTATTGGAGAGGCTTAATCAAGACCCTCCCTGGTATTACATGAGAAATCTGGTGCGTCTCTTAGGCAGGATTGGAAGCGACGAGCATGCAAAAATCATCGCGCCGCAGCTGCTCCATAGCGATCATCGCGTCCAAAGAGAAGCCGTAAAGAGTATGAGTCAAATGGGAGGGAGGTCTAAGGCTGAGATTCTTTTGAACGTCCTGCCGGAATGTGATGATCGCATCAAAGCAGGTGTCGTAACCGTGTTGGGTTCCTTGAAATACCGAAATGCCGTAAAGCCTCTCATTGAACTGTTTAAATCCAAGCTCACGTTGCCTGAGGACATAAAAGTTGACTTGCAGGAAAAGATCTGTCTCGCCTTGGGAAACATAGGGGACAAAGAGGCCTTGCCCTTTCTAAAGGGAATCAGCAAACACAGAAGCTTTCTCAGCCTGACATCTTACCATCCAACAATAAGAGCAGCTGCAGCCAAGGCTTTGGGCAAAATCATGAGTAAAAGCTGATTTTCGAAGATCCGGCCATTCTCAAATATTTATCAACAAGCTCCTCGATCCTTTCACGATCCCAGCCGATATAAACATCCTTTTTCTCAATGATGAAAGCCGGATATTGGCGCAGACGATGTATGAGGGATTTGTATATGCCGCGCGGCGACTGAGCGTCGGTCAGGCGGATGTGAATTCGATGTTTGTAGAGTTGCTTGAGCTCACCGATCCGATCGGATAACTTTAAAATTTCCTCTTTTAACTCGGTAGGATAATCTTCAATATCTCCCCTATTAGCCTCCTTCCCAAGCCCTGACTCCCGGAAAATGACTTCGCACCTGGTGCAGTGACTGTAGGTCGTAAGAAGATTGCTTACCACTTCTATGGATATTGCTTTCATATAAACAGCGCCCCTTTACACTGCAAAAATCAATAATCTTTCTGATATTTCCGGCGGGGTTATTGCGAGTGATTTTTTAGGTAACCGCTGATATACCGTATGACATTTTCCTTAGGCTGGAAAATTCCGAAATGACCTTCACAGAGTATATCAGCCTCGAGGGCGAGGAGCTTCTCCATCGATTTTTTCCACTCGGCTATGTCAGATCCAAATATTTCTAAAAATGGCCCATGGATGTCCTGGCCAAATAATATGCGCTTCCCTGCCCTGTCAAGATATATGGACAGCGAACCCGGCGTGTGTCCCGGCGTATGGAGGCAGTGTAGCTCCTCCTCACCAAACCGAAGGATTTCGTGATCTCCTGCGAGCTTCCTGTCGACCGAAGTCGGCGAAAACAAAGTCCCGTAACAACTGGCAGCCGTTCGGACGCTGTCGCCTTCCTCAACAGCGCCTGCATCAAGTTCGTGCATTACGATCTTGCATCCGAACTGAGTTCTGAAATACGAAGCCGAACCTATATGGTCAATATGGTTGTGGGTGAGAATAAGCGTTGAGATTGTCTTGGGATCGAATCCGGCGTCTTCAATGTTTTTCTGGAGCATCCGGGAACTCCCGCCTGCGCCGGCATCAATCATCACCAATTCGCCGCCAAAATCTACGATAAACGACGTGGCATCATCACCGCGTGAGACATCGGGACCGCCGATAAGATAAACACCGTCGGCTATAAGTCTTGCCTTCCCTATTACCATTCACCTGTATATTTTATCACCGTGCCTGGCGTCCCACGATTCAAAAGGTCACCATACGTGGGGACGGGCCTATTGGCTGCGCTCAGTTCCCTGTCCTGTCTTTATACTCATGCGCTCTTCGAAGAACTCGGACGCCTGCGACTTGCCAAAGTCAACCGTTTCCTTCAATTTGACGCCTCTGGTCTTAATTCCAATATCCTTTTCTCCCGTCTTAACCTGATAAACACCGCCATCCTTTGCAAGACTGATATCTCCCAGAGGGGCGGTGCTCGTATAGAGAATGATACGCTCTTCACCGAAGGGAGGGCTTACCTCAAGCTCGAACCTGTCATTGCCGGATGGTATTTCGTATATGACGCCACCGTTGAAGTAGTTCTCCTTTCTGTAAGGATTGGGGAGAATCTGCAGCGTCTCGCCTTTCGCATCCCTGTAATGGACACGGGCATAAAACGGCTTGTTCCCTTTAATATAGATCTTGATCTTTTCGCCCTTCTGATATTTTTCCTTGTCCGTCCATAAGCGAACGTTTAATGGTAAACCGGGATTATCATCCGAGACCCTGCCGCTGACGATTTCTTTCACCGCTTTTTCATCCGGAATAACCTCTGCTCTGATTTTTGTCTTGAAGCAATCACCCGTCCGCTCGTCTTTGTACCAGCGGTTCTCCTTAACCTCCAGGACCTTCACAGAAGCATTGGAATACGCCTTGATCATATCTTCCTCAATCTGCAGGTCTTTGACCTTCGTTTCACTCTTCACATATGTGATGGCATACTCGACAGCGTTTCTCTTTGCGTCTGCCATGGACGTCTGTTCTGTCTGCTTCCTAGACTTATCTTCTCCCATGCAGGCATAGCCTTCTGCGTCCATGATCGTGGATTGAATTGCATAGGCATTTGAAACTGTAAATATACAGACTAATATGGAAAGAATTGATCTTAACATGTTTTGCCCTCCTCATCGAATGTCCCAATCAGGTCATTGACATCGGCTATATTATGTCGCTTAAGATACTCTTCTATGCCATCGATGATATCCATCGTGGCACAGGGATTGATAAAATTAGCGGTTCCAATCTGGACAGCCCGGGCGCCTACGATAAGAAACTCCAGGGCGTCACCGGCATTTGCGATACCCCCAATCCCGATCACCGGTATTTTGACCCTCTTAACTACCTGCCACACCATTCTCAGGGCAACAGGTTTTATGGCAGGACCGGAAAGTCCTCCGGTGACATTGGCGAGATGTGGTATCCTCCGTTCAATGTCCACAGACATACCCGTCAAGGTATTAATCAGCGATATTGCATCTGCCCCAGCCTCCTCTACACTTTCCGCAATCAAACAGATGTCTGTAACATTAGGCGTGAGTTTGATTATTACGGGAAGATCTGTTAGACGTTTTACCTCTTTCGTCACAGCGTGGGCCATGTCAGGATCCGAACCGAATATTATTCCATCCTTTTTCACATTGGGGCAGGAAATATTGATTTCCAGACCTTCTACCCCTTTCGACTCGGACAGCAGCTCCGTAACCCTTTTCAATTCCTCAATCGTTTCACCAAAGACATTTACGATGACCGGCACATCGAATTCCCTCAAGAAAGGCAGCTTTTCCTTTATAAATGCATGTGCGCCCGGATTTTCCAATCCTATGGCATTGAGCATGCCGCAGGGAGTCTCCATAATCCTTGGAGGCCTATTCCCTGCCCTCGGCTCTAAAGATATACCTTTGGTAATTATGGCACCCAAACGCCCGATATCGAGATATGGGGCATATTCTTTGCCGTAGCCAAAAGTGCCGGAAGCAGTCATCACCGGATTCTTGATAATCAAGCCACCAATATCAACCTGCATTTCCGGCCTGACATTTTTCATATATTCCTGTCTCGCTTCTGATTGTCCTTACGGAACGTGAAAGATTAACCCCAGTGAATGTCCCCAATGTTAAACACAGGTCCGTCTATGCAGGCGCGCGCATGCCCCCCTCTTCCTTCGCCATCTTTCAACAACACCGTACAGCCCAGGCAGGCTCCCACACCGCATGCCATACGCTCCTCCATCAATATCTGACAGGATATAGGATTCTCCGCCAGGAGCTCTGATAGTTGTTTAAACATTGATCGCGGGCCGCATGCATATATCTTTGAACTTCCGGGATCATAGGATGAAATATCTTCTGAGAATCTTTCCGTTATCAGTCCATGAAAACCTGCGGAGCCGTCGTCCGTACTTATAAACACGTCGCTGCATATCTTTTTGATTATTTCGATTCCGACAAGGTTTTCTGCCTTATTTGCGCCATAATAGCAGACAAGCTTGACGTTTCTCGCACCGGTGAGCCTTTTGTAATGCGAAGCGAGATATGTAATGGGAGCAACCCCTATTCCCCCGCATATGAAGACGACCCTTCCAGCTTCCGGGTAAACATCAAACGCCCGGCCATACGGACCCAACACTTCCACGAAATCGCCTTCCCTGAGCCTCGACAATATCAGGGTGCCTTTTCCTACAACCTTATAAAGTATCTCAACTGTAGCCTCATTTTCCGACTTTTCAAAATGATAAACACCGAACGGCCTTCCCAGGAGAGGATCAATGCGCCCTGTCTCCCGCGTCATGACAAACTGTCCGGGCATGGGCGTCTTAAATGATTCAGGCAGTTTCACGCTCAGCAAGAAATGCCCGGCGCATATTTCTTTGTTTTTAACAACTGTGCCATTCATGACGAAGTTTATATTTTATGCTTTACGGATAAATTGCAAACATTTTTTCAGTTCCACACATAAAATCATGGCATCATCTCCCGACTCAGCATAATATTGCGGCCTTATGTCTGTAACCTCAAAACCGAATTTTTCGTACAACCGTTGCGCGCCTTCATTGGACCGGCCGACCTCAAGGCTACAGATGCCGACGCCTTCGCGACAGGAAAGCCTGATCATCTCTGCCATGAGACTTGAGGCGACCCCTGATTTCCTTAAGTCCTCCCTGACACAAATTTTGTGAACCTGAAGTTCACCGGCAACGACCCAGTAGGTCACGTATCCGGCGATTTCATTATGCAGATCTTTGCGAAGCGTAGCCACGAGGTTGCGCGAGACGGGTATTTGAAGTTCCCGCATAAACACATCCCTGGGCCACGGTTTGGAAAAAGACGAATTCTCAATGGCTAAAATTTCATCGAGATCTTCCATTGCCATACTTCTGATTTCAATCGAATTTTGATCCATCTGGCTTGGATGTGCACATCCTGGGAAATACTGTTTGGAGGGAAACGCCATGGGATTACTTCATTGTCTCAATCATGCGGGCCGGTGCATGATATATGTACATTAATTCTCTATTCCACCTTCTTGCTCAACACCTCGCTCGCTAAATAAATATTTTTTTTGCC
>CAITLA010000150.1 GCA_903893135.1 uncultured Syntrophaceae bacterium
ACATCTGAAGCTGCCATGAGGATCACGACGGAAGCCGTGCAGATCTTAGGCGGCTACGGGTATATGAAAGAATTTCCCGTGGAGCGGATGATGCGGGATGCGAAATTGCAGACCATCGGTGGAGGGACGTCCGAGATTCAACGGCTCATCATAGCAAGAGAGATATTGAGTTCAAAATAGACGGACATCTCAATTAAAAAGAACTTGATGGTTCATGAAGCGCTCCCGTCCGGGGCCTTCAATCCCATTGCCGATGATGAACTTATTATTTGTGAGAAATGATTACAGGTAAGGTAGAGGGGAATAAGATGTCAAGTCCCGACGGGAGGAGTCATGGCTAAGATTCTTGCGTTCCGGAGACCCGAAGAGAATTGTACAAACTGCTGGTACCATAGTCCCCATCGCAGTGATTATAAAGATCAATCCGTCTCTCCCGTCGGATATTGCCGGCATCCTGATCGTGCGAAGAATTCCGATCCCGCTCATCCCGCGAGGACACAGCTGCGTTTGCCATGCGACCCCGGCAACTGGTGTTCCAAATACGTTAATGACGATTCACCTGCGATGAAGAAATTGCAGTTCGTGTCTGGTATCAAATTCGCACTGCTGTGCATGCAGCAGCGCCTGAAAATCCATGCTGAGCCCATAGAGAAGGCGGATGAATACAGGGAATTGGTAGACCAATTCTACATTGAATACAAGAAGCTCATGACAATCAATCAGTACAAAGCCGCAAAAAGAGACCAGAAACATTTTGTCGCTTTAATTGAAGAGGCTCTCGAATATTATAAGAAAGAGAGTAAAAACCGAAGGCCGTAAGATAAAGCGTTGCCGTTATAGCGGCCAACACGCGCACTCCACACTGCGGTCATTTCCTCCTCAGATACTGGCCAAGGGTCTCTTTCATTAATCATCAAAGTTAGCCATGAATTCTTTTTCATGAAGGTCCTCTCTGATGGGCTGATTATAGTAAGAATGAAATTCTGTGTCAAAAGAAAAAAGGCCCATGATGGGAACTTTCTTTCTGAATCGCGGCACCCGGTATATTTCCTGCAAAAAATCTGAAGAACTATAAGTAAAAATATGTTAGAAAGTCTGCGGGCAGGTCGAATTTACAATCACGGTTATTGCAAATAACGTCTTTAGTTTCATTTGAATTTTTAAAGAGGGTCAAGAAAAAAGGGAGGGAATAAAGTATGGCAGATAACTGGAAACCTTTGACGGACAAGGAGAAGGCAAGGTACAACACCTTGAATAAAGAGAATGTCGAATTCCTGATGGATCGGTACAACAATGTTAACCGATGGGTCATTGCAGACATGATCCGACGCAGCAGCTACCATTATCCTGATAAGAAAGCCCTGATTTTCCAGGATAAGACACTCACCTATGCCCAGCTTGAAGCCGAGTGCAACCGGACAGCCAATGCGCTGTCGGCGCTGGGTGTGCAGAAGTACGACCGTGTTGCCATTCTGGCTCATAACACGATTCACCACGTCTCGACCTGGCTTGGATGCGCCAAGATAGGCGCCGTCTATCTGGCGATTAATTATCTCTTGAGGGGGAAGGATATTTCCTACTGCATAAACCACTCGGAGAGCAAGGTCTTTATCGTGGAGGACAGCCTCTATGACCTGGTGAAGGATGTCCTCAATGATATGCCCACCGTCAAAACATGGATATGGTCTAATCAGGGCGCGGGCAAGCCCCCTGTCAGTGATCTGTTCCGGGATTTTGATGAGTGGTATAAGAAATATCCCGCCGACGAACCTGACGCAATCCTTCATATAGAGGATCCCGTGCAGATGACCTATACAAGCGGCACGGAAACACTGCCGAAAGGCGTTATCATCAGCAATCAGGCGTTGATGGCCCAGTACATGGGGGCTATCATTGACGGGCAGTACGATGAGGACGACATCTCTATTAATGCCCTTCCCATATATCACTGCGCCCAGCGGGATGTGTTTATGAACCCTATCTTCTGGGTCGGGGGGACAAACGTATTGATAGCTCCTGATATCGGTCAGATCCTCAAGAATATTGCTGACTACAAAGCTACTCTCTTCTTTGCACCACCGACCGTCTGGATCGGAATTTTGAGGCATCCCGATTTTAGCAAATATGACATCTCTAGTCTGAAAAAATGCTACTACGGCGCATCGATTATGCCCGTTGAGGTGCTGAAAGAGCTTATGGAGCGGCTGCCGGGGACCAGAATCTATAACTATTACGGCCAAACTGAACTTGCGCCGTACCATACAATTCTCAAGGCGAAGGATGCATTGAGCAAGCTGGGTTCCGCAGGTATGGGCGGTTTGAACATGGAGACGAGACTCGAAGATGACCAATTCGCGCCCATTGATAAACAGGGTATCCCCGGAGAGATCTGCGGCAAGGGCCCCCATGCATTGACCATGTATTTCAAGGAACCGGAGAAGACGGAAGATGCTATGAAGGGAGGCTGGTTCCATTCCGGCGATGTTGGAGTCATGGACGAGGACAGATATATAACCGTTGCCGATCGGAAGAAAGACATGATCAAAACGGGCGGCGAAAATGTCCCGACGCGAGAAGTGGAAGAGGCCATATACCTGGATAAAAGAGTTCAGGAAGTCGCCGTCATAGGTTTGCCGCATCCCAAGTGGGTTGAGGCGGTAACGGCGGTGATCGTTCCCAAGAAGGGCGAGAAGATCACGGAGCAGGAAATAATGGAACATTGCCGGAAGGAACTTGCCCAGTTCAAGTGTCCCAAGGCGGTTATCTTTCTCGATGCCCTTCCCAAGACGCCGACGGGAAAGATTCTTAAGAGGGAAATGCGTACAAGCTATAAAGGGATATTCGCCGGCAAATGATATTGTATGAGCTTTGGAAAGCTTGCATTCAGTCATTTTGACGATCCCCCCGTGTCATTTCGACCGGGGGGAGAAATCCTTGTCCCTACCGAGGGGAGGGATCTTAAAGATTTCTCACATTAGTTCGGAATGACTAATGGACAAGATTTCTCGTCGTTTTACTCCTCGAAATGAAACACGACGCATGTTTTCAAAGGTCGGAAAATATTAGAATAAGAAAGGGAGACCCATTATGGAGATCAAGAATGTTTGCGTTTTAGGAGCCGGTTTGATGGGGAGCGGCATTGCGCAGGTATGCGCCCAGGCAGGTTTTCAGGTAACCATGAGAGACATTGAGCAGAGGTTTATCGATTCCGGGATAAATACGATCAGGAAGAACCTGAGCCGCGACGTGGAAAAAGGGAAAAAGACCCAGGAAAATATGGACGCAATTCTGGGCAGAATAAAGCCGACCCTCGATCTTAAGGAGGCAGCAGGCAAGGCCGATGTCGTCGTCGAGGTCGTCATCGAAGTGATGAATGTTAAGAAGCAGGTATACAATGAGCTGGAACAGATAGTGCCGGCACACTGCCTGTTTTTCAGTAACACATCCGGTCTTTCTATCACGGAGATGGCAGCCATCACGAAGCGGCCGGAGAGGTTTATCGGGACCCATTTTTTCAACCCCGTGCCGGTGATGCGCCTCCTGGAGATCATCAGGGGCTACGAAACCTCCGATGAGACCCTGGAGATTGCCAAGGAATGGGGGAAAAAGATCGGCAAGGAAGTAATCGTGGTAAAGGAAGCGCCCGCCTTTGCAGTGAACAGGATTCTTTGTATCATGCTTAACGAGGCCTTCTTTGCCCTCGATGAAGGCATAGCCAGCGCAGAGGATATAGACAAGGGCATGATGCTGGGCTGCAATCATCCCATCGGTCCGCTGGCCCTGTCCGACCTTGTAGGTAATGAGACCCTGCTTCACGTTATGGAGGGTCTACACAGGGAACTGGGCGATAAATACCGCCCTGCGCCGTTGCTGGTGAAGCTGGTCAGGGCAGGACGCTTCGGAAGAAAAGCGGGCAAGGGAGTTTATGATTACTCAAAAAAATAGGCATCCCTATTAATTGATAGGGACTGATATCAATAGAGTGAGAGGGAAATCATGAAAGAAGTTTTTATCGTCAGCGCTGTGAGGACACCTATCGGCAGGCAGAATGGATTTCTCAGGAACTGGACGGCCCCGGAACTCCTGGGAGCCGTGCTGGATGAGACTGTCCGCAGGATTGATCTTGATCCCGCGATTGTGGAGGATGTCATTACCGGCACAGTGTATCAGGTAGGCGAGCAGGGCTTCACCCTGGCGCGCATGGGGGTATTGGCCTCAAAATTTCCCATGACGGTCCCGGGTGTCTCCGTGAACCGCCAGTGCGGAAGCAGCCTCACAGCCGTGCAGCTTGCCTGCGGCATGATTGCTTCCGGTACGATGGACGTCGTGATTGCGAGCGGATGCGAACTCCTGACGAAGTACGGGATGTTTTCTGATTTGAACGGCACCCTGTATTCAGGGAAGCCCATGGGTAATCCCTTCGGGGCATTTTACACAAGCAAGTATGGCAAACCGGATCAGATCGCAGCCGCACAGATGATTGCTGACAA
>CAITLA010000151.1 GCA_903893135.1 uncultured Syntrophaceae bacterium
ATTCTTCCATCGATTCAAGATGGGATCAAACCCCTCCGTCTTGAATGCTTCGTAATATATTTCGAGCCACTCCAGGTAGGCACGAAGGAGGGCAATCCTTGGGAACACCTTGCCAGTTTCCATAAAAACAGATGTTGCCGTGTGTGCGATATCAGGAGGAAGGCCTTTGCGCGGCGTATTCACATTTACACCAACACCGATAACTACGTAATCGATTCTGTCCATTTCCGTGCTGATTTCCGTGAGAATGCCTGCGACCTTCCTGCCTTTGATGAGGATATCGTTGGGCCATTTAATGTTGACCTTTAATGATGTAAGAGCAAGCAACGCTTCAGCCACAGCCACCGATGCCATTAAAGTAAGCTTGGGCGCTTCATTTGGGGGAATGGGCGGCCTTAAGACAATAGAGGTGTAGATGCCTTCACCAGAGGGTGAAAACCAGCTTCTTCCTCTTCTCCCTCTTCCCTGTGTCTGCTTCTCCGCGACAACCACTGTTCCTTCACGAGCGCCTTCGCCTGCCAGATATTTAGCTCTTACGTTGGTTGAGTCCGTTTCCCTGAAATAAATAATCTCTCCCTTTCCGAAAATATTTGTTTTCAGCCCTTCCCGGATCTCATTTGCAAGAAGTAAATCGGAAGTCTGCCGGAGGAGATATCCCTTTTTTCGCGCCGATTCGATGACATAGCCATCGCCCTTTAAACTGCTGATATGTTTCCATACAGCCGACCGGGAAACCGCCATTTTATGGGCGAGGAATTCGCCGGAGATCCAGGTTCCTTTACCTTCTTTTAAATAGATGAGTAATTGCTGTTTTGTAGACATGCGCGGCTCATAACATCCTCGCGAGTAATTGTCAACCCAAAATGTAAATAAGGTTGACTTATATTCAGCTCTCTGATACAGGCAAATACTCTTTCGTAAGATCATGTGGCGGATTATTTTCCGATAAATGCACATAGCGCAAAAAAAGGAGAAGAATATGTTCAACAAGAAAATCATCGAGCTGACCGAGAAGATTATAAACGATGGCGGGGATGCTGTTTCGTACGAAGACGCCTGTGAACTTGCACAACTTCCGGAAAAGGATACCATGGACTTATTATTCTGCGCCCATAAGATTAAAAAAATGCGAGAGGGCAAAGAAACCATTCTCTGTTCCATCATCAATGCCAAATCGGGTTTTTGCTCCGAAGATTGCGCCTTCTGCTCCCAGTCTGCACATCATAGAACGGAGATCAAAACCTATCCCTTACTGGATGAAGAAGATATTGTGAAAAGCGCGATAGAGTTAGAAAGAGGCGGCGCCACAAGGTATTCCATGGTCACAAGCGGATACATGCTGAGAGATGAGGAACTGGATATAATCTGCCGCAGTGCCGCTGCCATTGCCAGAGAAACGGGCCTCACGATATGCGCGTCGCTGGGGATGCTCACGGAGTCCATGGCACGCAGGCTGAAAGAAGGGGGGATTGTCGTTTACCACCATAACCTGGAAACGGCCCGGAGTTTTTTTGATAACGTATGCACCACCCATAATTACGAAGAGGATATTAAAACTGTTAAGCTTGCCAAAGCGGCAGGAATGAAAGTTTGTTCAGGAGGCATACTGGGGCTTGGTGAAACCTGGGAGCAGCGCGTGGAGCTGGCCGTCACTCTGAAGGAACTCGGCGTTGACGGGATACCGATAAATTTTCTCAATCCAATTGCCGGCACCAGGATGGAAAATAGACCCTTGCTCAAGCCTCTGGAGGCATTGAAGTGCATAGCCATTTTCAGATTTGTGAATCCCGATAAAAATATCCTTATCTGCGGCGGGAGAGAAGTGACTCTCAGGGATTATCAATCCTGGGCCATGCTCGCCGGTGCAAATGGTTTGATGATCGGCAACTATCTGACAACGCAGGGGCGCAACATCAAGATGGATATAGACATGGTAAGAGATCATCAAGCCCTGTTGTAAAAAATCCCGTTGCCCCGTTTTAGTGTGGTTTTTTCGCCACACATTTGGGGCATACCTTACGGTTTCAAAAGGTTCCCATCTGTCATTTCGACCCTTCGTGTTACTCAGGGTAAACGCCAGGAGAAATCTTGTAAGGCTTTGATAGTAAACAAGATTGTCAAATTTCTCCACAGATTTACCCCGTGGCTTCGTCGCCATTGCCGCTTGCAATGACATTGATTTCCTATTTTCGAGGCTTTTAGAGGTATCTTAAAGCGTTTCTTTTATGGCGGCAAGCCTTTGGCGTTTACGCCTTTATTTACGGTATGTTACCGCTGCCATTTCTTCTGTGGCATTCCTGATTCGCCGCGCTGGTACGCTTATTGCTGATCGAATACAAACAAGGGAGCTTCTCTGCGAAGCCCTTATTGTAAAATAGCGGCAAAAAGGCTTGACAACGAATATTGACGGTGTTACATCTTTCTGCCGTAAATCTCGATGAAAGGAGGTGAAGAAGGGATTTCAGTGGCCTTTGGGTAATTCCGGAGGCCGAAGTTTTAAAAGTGGTTTTAATGAGATGGTCTTTCAGGAACATGCCCGGAAAGATCAATTAAAAAACAAAAAGAAAACAGGAGGAAAAAATGAAGAAGTTTTGGATAGTTTTACTATCAGTTGCCCTGATCATGGCCTTCGCTATGCCCGTATGTGCGGCGGATGTGAAGTTCAGCGGGTCTTACCTCGCACAGGGTTACTATGACAACAACCGCGCCCTGTTGAAAGACGGCGGCGCATCCGTGGGCAATGTCTGGCAGAGACTGCGGGTTCAGACGGAATTCAAGGTTCAGGAAGGCCTGTCGCTGACGACCAGGTTCGACGCCATGGAAAAGATCTGGGGCGCATCGCGTTCTGCGACACCTACCGCAAACACCAGCGCGGGGAACAATGCGGAAGCTGAAAACATCAAGTTTGAGCACGTGTATGTGACCGCCGGCCTCTGGGGCGGTGTCTTAAAGGTCGGTTACCAGCAGCAGAGTGCGTGGGGTTTAGATTTCGGTAACAGCGGCGATTCAAACTACGGCCCCAGGGTCTCATACCAGTACACTGCCGGTCCGTGGAACATCTTTTTAATCTGGGATAAGTATGAAGGTTCTAAGTACTACTCCTCTCTGGGTCCCGCGGCTGCTGGCACCACCTACCAGGTGGATAGTGATGCGGAAAAACCCGCTGCGGCCTTTTGGTACACTTGGGATAAAGGGAATGCCGGATTGCTCGTGCAATGGATACGTAATGCAACCTCAGCTGTATCCGCTCCCGCTACTCCAGATTTAGGATACAAGGCGGAGAGGTGGCTCTTTGTCCCGTATTTTAGAGCCCAGATGGGTGCACTCTATCTTGAGGGCGAGATCGACTATCTCACAGGTAAAACGAAGAAGTATGAAGTGGCCGGTGCTGGTACAGACGTAACTGCGGAGGGGCTTGCGGGTATTCTCACGGCCACCTACGATTTCGCGCCCATGTATGCAGGTATTTCGCTGATCTATGTGGCGGGTGACGATGCAGGCACAAGTGATAAGGATGAATCAGGAAACCCCGGCGGCAGTGACTTCAACCCCTGCCTGTTGCTCTTCAACTATGATCTGGCTAGGTGGAACGGCGCTATTGGGCCTAATGCTACAGTTATGTCGGCCGGTATTTCGAACGCGCAGATATTACAGGTCTTCGTCGGTGTGAAGCCTATGCCCAAACTGGACGTCAAGGCGAGCTACACGATAGCCCAGGCGGACAAGGACGGCACAGCGTCGGGCTGGGTGTCCAAGAACTACGGTAGCGAGCTTGACCTTACGGCAACCTACAAGATCTATGACAACCTCTCCTACATGGTCGGCTTTGCCTACCTGTGGGCGGGTGACTATTTCAAAGGCACCACGACATCACAAATTGTCGATAACGACTATCTCGTAACTCATAAACTGACCCTCACCTTCTAATCCGGTCGTTGTCAGTCGTACCACTAAACCCCGGGGGGATGTCCCTCCGGGGTTTTTTTATTGCGAAAAGGCATTTCAGTTTTTATTGACAGAAGCTTCAGGCATGTGTATAGTGATACACCATCGGAGGTGCCAGATGAGAACCAATATCGTACTTGACGACTGTCTTGTTTCTGAGGCTTTTAAATTGAGCGGTGTGAAGACAAAAAAAGACCTGCTCCATCAGGCATTGAAGGAATTTGTAGACACCCGTAAGCGTCACAGTCTTTTGAATCTTGAGAGGAAAATCAAGTTTGCCGGCGGCTATGATTACAAAGCATTACGCGAGGGCAAATGATTCTGGTTGATACGTCCATACTAATTGATTTTTTCAAAGGGGCGAAGAACGCAAGCAACAAAAAATTCAGGGAGATTCTAAGGCAGGACATACCCTTCGGCATTAATTCGGTCATTTTCCTGGAAGTACTGCAGGGAGCAGGGTCTGACGACGAATTCCATCTTATTAAGACACATCTGGAAACACAACGCTTTTATCACCCGAAAGACCCCATTGGTTCATTCGCCCGGGCAGCAAGAATATACATGGAATGCCGCCGAAAAGGAATTGCCGTGCGAAGCACAATCGACTGTCTTATCGTTCAGACAGCGCTTGAGCATAATCTTTTTCTACTTCATAACGACGGTGATTTTAATAAAATTGCTAAGATATTTCCTATAAAATTCTATTGAGAATTTGCGTTATGCCTATCTATGAATTTGAATGTATTGCCTGCAAGCATATCTTTGAGCGCTTCATGAAGGTCGATGAAGACCAGGAAGGTCTCACCTGTCCCAAATGCGGGGCGATGAATCCCAGGAAATTAATAGGACGCGCGAGTTTCCACAGCCGGGAGAGATTTGAAGAACGCCTGGCGAGAAGAATGGCGGCGCGCCAATCTGAAAGCAAGGGGGAAGGCGATCGATAAAGTCTATGGCAATCTGACCGGTCTCGGGGCGGAACAGGTAAGGAGGATCGGTCAACTCTACCGGAGGAAGGTGCCTCCGGAACGCGTCATTACCCATGAACTGGCGAGACAACTCACATCCCTTTCGCGGGAAATCAAACGTCAGATAGGCATCCTGGTCAGCCGAAGAGGCGAGATATCCTACGTCATCGCAGGCTCGCCCAAAGATATCATGATCCCCGGCCTTGACGGCTTTCGCTCTTCTTCCACCCGTTTCAAAGGCCTTCGCTTAATCCACACCCATCTAAATGCTGAGGGACTCACCAATGACGACCTGACAGACCTGGCTCTTCTCCGCCTCGATCTCATCTGCGCCATCGAGGCAGAAGATGATGGACTTCCCGGGTATGCCCACACTGCCCACCTGATTCCGGAAAACCCCGATGGCAGGTACTGGCTTATCATGGAGAAGGAACGTCCGTCGGAGATGAACCTCAATTTCACTGCCTTCATCCAGGCACTGGAGAGCGAATTTGCAAAAAAACAGAAGACCAGGAAAGTAGATTCTACAGACCGCGCCATACTGATCCGTGTAGAAACGAACCCCCTTGCCGAAAGCCGGAGCTCCTTGGATGAACTGAAGGAGCTTGCCAGGTCCTGCGGGGTTGAGGTCTTCGACGGCATCATCCAGTACCGGGATCAGATAGACCCCCGATTTGTCCTTGGCAAGGGGAGAATGTCGGATCTCGTCATCAGGGCCATGCAGATAGGGGCTAATCTCCTCATCTTCGACCATGAACTGCAAGCGGCACAGCTCAGATCCATTACGGATTTTACGGAGATGAAGGTCATAGACCGCACGCAGGTTATTCTTGATATCTTCGCCCGGCGCGCCCACAGCAGAGAGGGCAAGCTCCAGGTAGAACTTGCCCAGTTAAAGTATCTCCTCCCCAGGCTGGTGACAAAAAATACGGCCATGTCGAGGCTCACAGGAGGCATCGGTGGAATAGGGCCGGGGGAAACAAAGCTTGAGATAAACCGGCGCCGTGTGAGGGATCGAATCCACCGCCTCGAGCGTGAGCTGCACGAGATCGAAAGGGCAAGGGAACAGCGCCGCGCTAAACGGGGGAAAATGGGTCTTCCCGTAATCTCTATCGTCGGCTACACCAATGCCGGGAAATCTACCCTCCTGAATACGCTCACAAAAAGCAGTGTCTTTACGGAGGACCGCCTGTTTGCAACCCTTGATCCCAAAAGCTCACGTCTCCGTTTTCCACGGGATACGGAGGCCATTATCACAGACACGGTGGGCTTTATCCGGGATCTTCCCCGGGATCTCTTCGCTGCCTTTCGGGCGACCCTTGATGAACTCCACGAAGCCGATGTTCTTCTGCATGTAATTGATATAAGCAACCCGAATTTTGAAAGCCATATAGGGGCGGTTGAGAAAATTCTGGAGGAACTTGCGATTATCGGGAAGCCCACCATTCGTGTCTTCAACAAGGCGGATCGTTTCTCCGATAAAGCAATGCTGCAAAATCTCTGTCAGAGATTTGGCGCCATAGCCATATCAGCCCTAAACGCCGAAACCCTACCTCCTCTTGCGGAGAGGATGGAAGCAATGATCAATCAAACCCGCCCGAGGATTAGTCCGGTCGAAGCAATGTCGTTCCCACGTAATGAATCGAGTACATGACCACTTCAGGCGATTTGTAGAATATCAAATTCGCATTGACTAACTATGCTCTATTTGTTTATGGTAACAACCTCTGAAATAGACCTTTGGAGGCAGTGTGGGAAAGAGACAGGTATCAAAAACTCCAAATAAGAAGAAGCAGAAAGACATGGCGGGCGGGGGAAAAGAAGAAGGGAAAACCCGACAAGTCCCATGGGGCTTTATCTCCATACTGGTTATATGCCTGGTGGGTGTGATAGCGTATTTCAACTCGTTTGATTGCTCTTTTCATTTCGATGATACTCAGAACATTGAGAAGAATATCGCCATACGGAATATTTCCAATGTGAAAGCCTGGTGGGGTTTTATCCCCAGCCGTCCCATAGGGTCTCTATCCTTCGCTTTGAATTATCATTTTCATAAACTTGATGTCTGGGGATATCATCTCGTTAATCTGGGGATACACATTATTAATGCCATGTTGGTATGGTGGCTGGTAATGTTGACAATGTCGACACCTGTAATGAAAAGCCAGCCGATGAGCCGGCATAAAAAGTCAACGGCCCTGTTTACGGCCCTGTTGTTCGTATCCCATCCTCTGGCGACCCAGTCGGTAACGTATATAGTGCAGCGACTGGCTTCGTTGGCGGCGCTGTTTTATTTGTTGTCTTTAGCCCTATATGTCAAGGGCAGAGTTTGGGAGGGCAATAAAGGCACGCCGGTTTACTTTTATTACGCAGGCTCTGTACTGTGCGGCATATTAGGGATGCTAACCAAGGAAGTCGTTTTTACACTGCCATTCGCGCTTGTCCTGTATGAGTACAGCTTTATAAGAATGGGTACGTGGAAGATCGATTTAAAAGATAGAGGCATCCAGATTCCTATCATCATCCTCGGGATCTTCGTTGTCCTTTTTTTCCTTAATTTCTCCTTCGGGATATTTAATCCCATACCCCCTCTTCTCAACCAGGGTTATGATTCTCCCATAACCGCCCGGGAATATCTCCTCACACAGTTCAGTGTCATACTCACATATATCAGGCTATTCATACTGCCTGTAAATCAGAATCTGGATTATGACTATCCGATCTCCCACAGTCTTTTCGAATGGCATACGCTCTTTGGCCTGTTATCCCTGGCGGGAATTTTTATCGCGGGAATATTGCTTTTCCGCAGGTATCGGCTGATTTCCTTTGGTATATTCTGGTTTTTTTTAACCCTGTCCGTGGAATCAAGTATTGTCCCGATTTCCCAGAATGTTATATTTGAACATCGGACATACCTGCCAAGTCTGGGTTTTTTTCTTGTGCTGACTGGCGTGGTCTTTTATTTTATATGGGATCGATACAGGCAGGTCGCCTGGGGGATTTTGGTTTTACTGGTCTTAACAAATGCGGTATTGACCTATGATCGCAACAAGGTCTGGAAAAGTGAATATACCCTGTGGGCCGACTGTCTGAAGAAATCTCCCAATAAACCGAGGCCGTTAAATGGGTATGGGAATGCACTGGCTGACGCGGGCAATGCATCTGAGGCACTCATGTATTATGATAAGGCGATTGAGATCAATCCGCACTTCTATTTAGCCTATGAAAATCGTGGAAATGCAAAGATCAACCTGGGTGACTATGAGGGGGCTGTTGCGGACTACGAGGAGGCCTTGAGGATCGCTCCATACTACTCGGCTGGACATTACAACTTGGGTAATGCATTAGCTCTCCAGGGCAAGGCGGGAGAAGCCACTGCCCACCTCAAGGAGGCTATCAGGCTTCAGCCGGAGCATGACAACGCTCAGTATAATTTGGGGTTAGCTTCGATGCGGAAGGGTAATATTGATGAAGCAATGTCCTATTTCCAGCAGGCAAACCGCATTGATCCTTTAGATCCCGAAACAATCCTCAACATGGGTGTCATAACGGCTATGCGTGGCAACCTTGATAAGGCAATGGATTATTTTGTCAAAGCCTTGCAGATCAAACCTGACTATGCCGAAGCACATGCAAATTTGGGGTTAGCATTGATGCAAAAGGGAAATCTTGATGAGGCCATTACACATCTTCGGGAGGCAATTCGCATTATGCCTGCTAACCCGGAAAATTATTTCGCTCTGGGAAAGATGTTGGCTAAGAAGGGAAATATTGATGAAGCGATGCTTAACTATTCCAGGGCGCTGCAAATTAAACCCACTTACGCGGAAGCACATAACAATATGGGTATTATACTCGCCCGTAAAGGGAAGATGGATGAGGCTGTTTCCCACTTTCGTGAAGCTTTACGTATAAGGCCGGATTATAAAGAGGCACATAATAATCTTCAAGTTGCCCTTGCCGAACGAGAGAAAACCAGATGAACTTCCCCAAGCTTTGCCGGTTCAAGTAGAAATATTTGAGCCAGCCCTGTAAATAATTCATGCGTACGATTGTTCCAAAGACATGGGCAAAAAAAGATTAAATGTCCGTTATGATCTCCTGGTAATGCTTGTTCTTGTGCTTGCTACGGCTGTAGTCTATTTGCAGTTGAACAATTACGATTTTGTCAATTTTGATGACGACGATTACGTAACAGAAAACCGTCACGTACAGACCGGCCTGACGTCTGGGAACATTACCTGGGCTTTTACAACCTTCCATGCAGGCAACTGGCATCCCCTGACCTGGATCTCTCACATGCTGGACTGTCAGTTGTTCGGATTGAAGCCGGGTTTG
>CAITLA010000152.1 GCA_903893135.1 uncultured Syntrophaceae bacterium
CCCTCCGTCAACTTCACTCGGATGGCCGTCAAGGTCTTTATGGTGATCTCATCCTGCAGAGCAAATATGTCTGTTAGATCACGATCGTACCGTTCCGCCCAGATGTGCCGTCCTGTAAGGGCATCAATCAACTGGGTATTAATCCGGATTCGGTCAGCCGACCTTTGAACACTTCCCTCCAGAACATACCGAACCCCAAGTTCCTCGCTCACTTGTTTAACCTTCACAGGCTTGCCCTTATAGGAAAAGGTTGATTGTCTGGATATCACAAACAAGTGGGGAACTTTGGACAGAGCGGTGATGATTACCTCGGTGATCCCGTCACTCAAGAAATCCTGCTTGGGGTCCCCGCTCATATTTACAAAGGGCAGTATGGCAATAGAAGGTTCGTCTAGCAAAGGGGATGCCATCTTCTCCGTGGAGGCAACCTTGACCGAAGCGGGGTGCAAATGGAGTTTCCAAATTGCCATTGCGGCAACCCCTGCAATTACGACAATCATCGTAACAGCGACTACCCAAAACTGCCGGCTCTGCCCAAGTTTCCTTATTGGCGATGCCGGAGATAGAGGCACTTCCGCGAGAAATTGGACAGCCTCCATTTCGGGTACGCTTTCAACCTGTCCTTTGAGACTCGAGAGAAACCTCTCCCACGCGTCGCCATCTAAAGCGTCTTCGTAAACGATAGTGACGTCGTCCAAACTTGCTCCTATCTTATCTATGGAAAACTTCAGCCTGACATTTTCTTCACTCCCTTTGTACTCAAAAAGATTTGCCCAACTATCTTTCTCTGTTTCCGTAAATACATAGGTTTTGCCAATCCCCTCGTCATATTCTTTTTTCCTTCCGAGGACTTTATAAAGAGGGGCCTCTTCCAGGTTAGGCAGGGCGTCTTTCCATTTCTTGTAGATTCTTGTCAGTAAATTCTTTTTATCTGACGAACCGGCCGATCCCCCAATCGTTTCATTTAACAAGGCAAGCAGGTCAAGATGTTTTTCCAGGGGGATAGAGGTTATTTTCCCTAATTGTTTCATCTCGTTAACGACAAGGGCGATCACAGAAAGGTAAAACATCCGGGAAGGTGAGTTGAAATGGAGGGTCAGTTCCGTTCTTTTTTTGAGGTCGATGTGGAGCTTGAACTCATTTAGATCGATTCGAATGGATGGGAGGGTATTTTTGACCATTTTTTCACCAGTTAAACCCGATTGAAAAATGGGCCACTTGACAGGGACAATAATAATTTAAAAAAGTTCACGGTGCGAACCGTGAGCTAACTACCTATTACCGTATCATATGCAACAAATGAGATCAATCTCGGAATTGATCCGGATGAAAGGAAGAAGAAAAGGTAACGGTATATTATCCGTTAGAGGTGAATATTTAATTAGCATCGTCCCCTTTAAGTCTATCATCATGGAGTATCGTTATGAGAAAGAATTATTGGAAAGTGCCGATATGAGGCCTCCAATGGGATAGAAATGTTCCTCTGGAGGCAATCCCTGTATGACCCACAATACCTAGATGCGAGTTTTTATCAACAACAAATAAAGGAGGGTGACCATGAGAAAATCTATTTTGGTATTGGTATTAAGTTTAGTTTTATTGCTTAGTTTCGTGATAAATGTTCGGGCCCAGAGCAAAGAAGTAAGCGAACCATTCACTACCACCTTTTATGCTACATCAAAAGTCCTTCCCTTAGGAGAAGGCATTATTTGCGTGACTTACGAAGGTATCGGTACAAATGTCAGTGACACAGACGAAGGATTATTTCATAATGCAACGGCCCGTGCTCTTGGGATAAATAAAATTGAAAAAGGTATCTACAAGGATGAGCAAGGTTGGGCTGTTTATAATCTACAGAATGGTGATAAGGTTTTTATGACATATAAATTAACCGGACATGTAAAACCAGGCGGTACAGGTCTTGCGAAGGGAACCGCTACCATCACCGGAGGCACGGGGAAAGCCGCTGGAATACAGGGCAGTTTTGAAATTACTCGAACTATGGTACGTTCAGCTTTAGAAGGAGGTGGGCAAAATTATATTAAAGGAACGATTAAATATACACTGCCATAAAGTGAATATTTAAATTGATTGGTTAAAATCAATAGCCTAAAAAAGGAGGTGAGGCTTATGGCAAGAGAAATGGATCGAAGAGAATTTATAAAGGCCTCTTTAGCCACAGGTGCTCTGGTCTTGGTAGGTGATATGGTCAAAGGGGGAATGAATTTGGCTTATGGGGCAGTCAGAATTCCAGAGGTGGAGAAAGCTACGGTTACGGTCATCACGGACAATTACTATGACTTTACGAGGCCCAACTACAAGATTGCCAACAGATTATATACAGCATTTACATTACCCCGAGATTCTACTGTTTTTAATACCACGCTGCACGCTGAACACGGCTTGGCGTATCATATCGAGACGGTCGTGGATGGTAAACCCCACTCTTTTTTGTTCGACTATGGAACCGATTTTCAAGGGGTCAAACGTAACATGGAGCTTTTAAATATTGATTTTAGGAAGCTGGAAGCTCTCGGGTTAAGTCACGACCATTTTGATCATCAAGTCGCCCTGGTCGAGCTTCTTAAATCAAAGAGGGAAATGATTCGTACCGGGATTCCTTTTTATGTAGGGGAGCAAACCTTTGTAGGAACGTTTTGGAGATGGCCTGATGGCCGCATCGTCAGTCTGGCGGCATTGAGAAGAGAGGACATTGAAAGTCTGGGTTTTGTGAAAATCGTGGAGGTAAAAGATCCTACTCCGATCGTCCCTGGAGCCTATCTGACGGGAAGAATTGAACGAGTAACGGAGTACGAAAAGATTTCCCCCGCATTTGTGGCTAAGAGGGGAGACAAATTTGAGCAAGAGCATTTTATTGGAGAACAGGCCGTGGTCCTAAATGCAAAAGGGAAAGGGTTGATTGTGCTTTCCGGTTGTGCCCATACAGGGATTGTAAATGCAGTTAAACATGCTCAAAAGATGACCGGCGTGGAAAAGGTCCACGCTGTGATAGGCGGATTCCATTTGACCGGGGCTAAACCAGAGCTTATTCAGAGGACGATCGACGATATCAAGGTGATTGCTCCAGATTATATCGTCCCCACCCACTGCACGGGATATGAGGCAATTACAGCTTTCGCCAAGCAGATGCCAGACCAATTTATCATTAACACAGCTGGAACCAGATATACCTTTACAGCCTGATTGACACAGGCGGAGTGGTTACTAATTAACTATCCACTTCGCCTGCTTCTTTTAATTACGCACATTTCTACTGGAAATCCTTGATTCATCTGGACATCCGAGAATGATTATTAGTAGGTGGAATCAGTCAAGGCTCAATTGAAGCTCTCCGCAGCAAGCTGCTGGGAATGCGCTCGCTACCGAATTCAACAGATGATCAATTCAAAAGTACGCAGGAACCGGATGAACCACTATTGATATGATTCTTGCCAGACCTTTAAATCCCTGCTGCCCATAGCGTTCCGCTTGAATCCCTGACCCCTTGGACCCTTGAATCATGAAGATGCTAACAGCGTTCCCGGAAATGATGCAAATTGATCCATGCCCATCTCTTAATCTATCCATTATTTAACTTTAGGTCTTTTATTCCTCGCTTCAACTTTTCCGGTATCAGGTTCTTTCCATTCCCCCGTATCAAAATCCAGGAGTTCTGCGGGACGAAACAGTCCCTTGTACCGCATCGCGCTGATCTCATTTATGCAATACCCCAGGTAGTAATACTTAAGACCTCTCTCGCGGGCCCACTCGATCTCCTTCATGATGGAAAAGGTTCCGGGAGAGAAGGAACTAAATCGCGGCTCGAAAGAGAAGTAGATTGTTGAGAGGGATTCTTCTCCCAGATCAAGGAATCCATTCCCTGCGAGCCTGCCGTCTATAAACAATGCAGAGACAAGAAGCCGCGTCGGCGACACAAAGAACTCATTGAAGTATCCGCCCAAATCACACGGAGGTTTATGATAACGGATGCGCAGGAACCTGTTGTAGAGGGAAAGGCTTTTTTTGATATACTTGACTGCAAACTCCGCAGGCTCAAACATCTTGAACCCAGTCTCTGTATTTTTTTTGAGGACGCGACGCTGGCTCTTTGAAGGCTCGAACATCTCCACGGGCACGCGAATGGGGAGACAGCGCCGGCAATTGCTGCAACTGTTCCGATAGAAATACGACGAGACATGACGCCAGCCCCGCGCGAGAAATTCATCGGTCTGCCGGGGAGAAAGATTTGCATTCCACAAAAATGCCTCTTCCACAGGGGCCGTGATTTCCGGGAAATACGTGCATGGCCTGTGAGTGACACTGCTCAGATCTCTGAGGAAGTCACGTTTCCTTTTCATCGCTCATCGCTGTTAAATTTACTTGCGAGCGCTGCTGTCGTGCCCGCTAAAGCTCCTATCCAGCTTTTGTTGTATGGCGCAGCCCTGACATTCCAGGGAAGATCAAACCAGCGTCTCTATTTCAAGCTTCGGCTCCAGGGTCTCATTGGCCCTTTGAAG
>CAITLA010000153.1 GCA_903893135.1 uncultured Syntrophaceae bacterium
CTGGCCATTGGAAGTAGTGGTGGTTTGACCGTTTGATGTTGTTGTAGTAGTCAATCCGCTTGAAGTCTGTGACGAGCTCGTGCTCGTGGCGAGGCTCCCAGGGGTTTGCGGCATTGCCAAGAACGGTTACTGGCGTCTGGCTTGCTGCCGGATAAGTGCTTACGCCTGCGCTTTCTGCTGGAGACCGGGCAAACACATCCACAACGACCACGTTGCTGGGCTGGTTGTTCACGACAAAGTACAGCGTATGCCTTCCAACCTGGCCAGCATTGAAGTTCATGGTGTTGTAGCCCTGGTTGAACTGATAAGTCTTGTACTTCGAACTGGTTGTGTCGGCCTGGATAATCTCATAGAAGCCCGCAGGCCCTCCCACTGGGGCATTGGCAACCAACTGCAGCCAGGTTCCAACTGGGGTTTTGAACTCAAAGTTTTAGGGAGAGACAGGCAAATAACGAAAGAACGTTAATGTCCTTGAAACCCTTTTAGATCACTTTCTGAAATTCGCCTGAATTATTTATACCGTTTATTTCAGCATATCTGACATCTTCTTTCCAATGTCAGCTCTTGCTTTCTGGGCATCGACTTTTGCATGCGATAACTTATTTTCAACATCAGACTTCGCCTTACTGGCGGCAGCCTTCAGGTCGGCTTTCGCGTAAGCTACTTTCTTCTCGGACCCACCATGCCCGAAATTGGCCTTGATCTTTTCCACATCAGCGTTTACATCAGCTCTTGCATGTGCCATCCTGTTCTCAATATCGGACATTGCTTTCTTAGTATCGGCTTTTGCCTTCCCTATCTGATTATATGTCATTTTTTATTCCTCTTTTTATAGATCTAAATCTAATAGAATATTATTGAATAAAAAGTTTTTGGTACCTAAACGTCAGAGAGAACGATCCCGCTTAATCACGAGCTTCAATTTATCCCATTCCGGGGTATCTTTTGTGGTGCTTTTCCTCTTTGGATAATAGTGTAGAGTCCCGAAACTATTTCGCACCTACTTAAGTTCCGAACTCTAAGTTCGGAATATGAAGTTGAATAAGCGAAAAATCCATTGGATTATTCGCGAAAAGAAGAAGGGGGTGACAACAAGCCAGATTGCCAGGGACATGAAAGTATCCACACGACGAGTCCAGCAAGTCTGGAAACAGTATCTCGACACAGGAATAGAGCCAGTTATTGGCGAAGACATTGGTCGGCCCAAGAAGCCCTATGATTCAAAAGAAGCTCAGATTGTCGTTTTGGCCTATGCTCGCTACAGATTTGGGGCACGGATGCTTGAAGTAGCGATAAGAAAGATCTATAAAACTTGCATCTCTCATAATCGTATCCACATGTATCTGAAAGCATCCGGCCTGGCTCAGGATGATCCAAACAAGAAGAAGCGACGCAAATGGGTTCGATATGAACGAAAGCATAGCTTATCCGCTGGCCATATCGATTGGCATGAGTGGGACGGAACTCGCATCAAGGTTTGCGTCATTTTGGACGATGCCTCACGAATGATCCTGGCAGGCGGGGAATTTGACACGATCAATACCAAGAACAGTAAAAAGGTCGTTGACCAAATGGTAGAAAGATACTGGTGGCTTTGCCCGATGAGAGAGCTCATATTCGATCATGGCAGTGCGTTTGGAGCTCATCGCGAGCATGAGAATGGCAATTGGGATGGCGATTTCAAGCAACACCTCGAAAAATATGGTATAAAGCCAATTCTGATAGGGATAAAGCATCCTCAGACAAATGGGAAGCTGGAAAGATTTTTTGGTGAATATAAGCGACATAGACATGCATTTTCGTCATTCGAAGAGTTTATCGAGTGGTATAACAATAGACCGCATGGAAGCCTGGAGTTCGAGAGGTTTGAAACCCCTGAGAAGGCATTTCGAAGGAAGATGCCCCAGGAAGCGTATTATCGGATTGGTCGAAAATTGTTTGGGTTGTGAATAGTATATGAATAATTCAAATCACATAAAATCCGAAGGGGTGCGAAATAATTTCAGGACTACACAGCAAGATATACTGTCAAAGGTATAGCTACAAGAATGCAAATTTAAAAAAGATTATAAAGTCAGCTGCGATTTGATCCAGCGAGCAGACAGAGCCCTGACTCTGGATGTGTATTTGTGAATTTGAGGGCCCGCAATCTTGTTCCAAAAAGATCCAAAGATCATATTACACTATGATAAAAATATTATTCAAATATGATGCTAAATGGAAAAACAACCGTAATGCGTTTGTCGCGAATGCAAAAACTCTTTTGGTCTTTTCCCAACC
>CAITLA010000154.1 GCA_903893135.1 uncultured Syntrophaceae bacterium
CCGGTTTTGATCTGGGCGAATTCAAACAACCGACCCTGTATAATGACATTTACGAAACGTCGGCAAGATATCACAGAGATCTATGGTATTTTCCCAAGCCTACGATCGCCGCGGTGAACGGACCGGCTCTGGCGGGTGGGTTTGATCTTGCAAAACTTTGCGACATCAGGATATGTTCAAAAACAGCCCTCTTCGGTCATCCGGAGATCAAATTCGGAATTCCCCCACTTTTAACCCCTCTTCGCTGGATTATCGGTGAAGGACTGGCCCGCGACCTCTGTCTCACGGGCAGAAGGATCGACGCCGCAGAGGCGCATCGCGCAGGTCTGGTCAGCGAGGTTATCGACGGCAATAAATTGCTGGAGCGAGCAAGAGAGATGGCCGCTGCCATTCTGGAGGCTCCCATGTCGGCCCTTCGCTTCATCAAGACATACATGCTGGACCACGCGAATCGCGGCTTCGAGGAGGCTTTCTGTGTCGAACATGACAAGGCCTTTCAGGAATTCCTCCTGAAGAAGGCGTCTGAAGCATTTCGGGAAAAGTAAAAAAGTTTACTGCAGTCGCAAAGCTATAAGATGGAGAAGTCAACCATCATCAATCAAGGAGGAAGACATGGATTTGGGATTAAAGAATAAAGTGGCCCTGGTGGCCGGGGGAAGCACGGGGCTGGGACTGGCTGTAGCAAAGAGGTTGTCAAGAGAAGGAGCACGCGTTGCCATATGCGCCCTGGACGACCCCTATCTCTCGCAGGCTAAGGAGGAGATTATAAAAGAAACGGGGGGACAGGTAATTGCCATTGCCGCCGACGTGAGCGATGTCGAGCAGGCAAAAAACTTTGTCCATGGCTCCTTGGATCATTACGGGACGCTGGATATTTTAGTCAACAATGCCGGAGGGCCTCCATCGAAAGAGTTTTTCGATATTGATGACAAACTCTGGGAATTTGGTTTCCGCCTCAACCTCCTGTCTACGATTGTCATGACCCGTGAGGCTGTTCCGGTTATGAAAGCCAAGCGCTGGGGACGCATCGTGAATATGACCTCCATCTCAGTCAAGCAGCCGATTGATGGCCTCATCCTGTCCAACACAATTCGTGCGGGCGTCATTGGTTTTGCCAAGAGTCTGTCCAACGAGCTGGCGCAGTTTAACATCACCGTGAACAATGTGTGTCCCGGCTATACCATGACGGCGCGGGTTCGCAATGTCTCCGAGGCAATAGCTGCCAGGGAGGGCACTACACCGGAAGCAATTGTTAAGAGATGGGAGTCTGAAATTCCTATGGGGCGCCTGGGCAAGCCGGAAGAATTAGCCGGCCTGGTCGCATTTCTTGCTTCAGAGATCGCCGGCTATATAACGGGCGCTGCCATTCAGATCGATGGCGGCTGGTATAAGGGAGTCATGTAGGCGCCGGAAAGACACCTGTTACTTGAATTTATGGGGACTGACCTTCTTTTCCATGTTGTCGAGAAAAGTCGACCAGGCGTGGGTCCGGAAGGCGGTAGCTAATTTTTTCGGCTTTTTTACCCCGCATGACGGGCACTCCAGGACATCATATCTTTCGTCGACCTTCATCAACCGCTCGTAGACGGTCTTGCATTGACAGCACTCAAATTCATAAATGGGCATTTGGAAATTCCTTGACGCGGCAACGAATGATATCAGGCCTGGCATCCACTGTGCCAATACCTCATATCCCGTCACTTTAATCAGTTCATTAAGTTTAATCTCGTTTGATGGAGACTCAGCGTTTCGCCAAAGAAATATAAAAGAAAGACGATTGTAAGTCAAGAGACAACAATATCTTCAACGCTGTTGATATGCGGGGTTTTATATGTTAGTACTTTCATTCTCGATAATTACGGATCTCCAGGTCAGGATCTGAACTATGGATGCAAAACCACCGTTCCTTCCTTTTGAGATTCCCGAACTCAAATCCCGGAATATGAGGATAGGCCAAGAAGGTCTCTTGCGCCGCTCCTTCCCCGTAGTTCCAGATGAATTTTTTAGAATCTATCAGAATGACGAACTCCATTTGGAAGTCGAATTCCGGCAGGAAGATACCCGTGGCAAAGTTTTTCTATATACGAATATCGACTGCCCGGAGGATGAATGGCGGGAGCTTGAATTTAAACAGGAAAAGGCCAATATCTATAGCCTGTCATATAAAGTAAGACTCTGCGGCAGCTACAAATTCAAATTAAAATATTCTCTTGATGACGGCAAGACCTGGTACTGGGACAGGGTTCCTTTCAGCCACGTGATCGTGGATCCGGAGGCTTTGAAGGATATAAGGATGTACACCATGATAATGCCGGTCTCAGGCACCATCAGCGACTGGATTGAGCTTCTGCCCCACATCGCAGGGCTTGGTTTTAATGCCGTTCATCTCCTGCCGATTACCAGCCTTGATATTTCTGAAAGCCCCTATTCAGCTCACGATCTCTTTTCCATCGACAAGGCCTATAGTGGAAAAGAGAACGGGTGTGGGTTTGCGGACTTTGAAAAATTTGTTGAAAAAGCGAAAGAACTGGGAATCAGACTTTGTATTGACATCGTTTTTAATCACATAGGGGTCAGGAGCAAGATGGTGCAGATGTGTCCGGAGTGGATAATTCCTGACAAGAGCGAGAAAGACGGACTGAAGCGTGCAGGCTGCTGGCATATGAACTCCTGGCTGAAATGGGGGGACCTGGTAAAAATATATTATGATCATCCCCATCCTGACATCCGCAGCGACATATGGGATTATATGAAAAAATATTCCCTGTTCTGGTCCCATTTCGCCCAGCTTACGGGCGGCATGATCCGCCTCGACAACCTGCATTCAAGCCACGAAGGGTTTGTTGCGAGCCTCCTTGAAGAGTTGCTCAGCGCCTATCCAACCCTCGTTATTATGGCCGAGTACTTTACAGATTCCAATACTATCATGAAAAAGGCTGCTGAAGGGCAGATAAATCTTTTTCTTGCCAACCAGTGGGAATACCCTTATGCGTATAGTCTTCGTAATTATCTGAATTACATTCATTATATAGGGCGGAAGGTGCGTTTTTACATACCCATCACCACGCATGATACAGGCGCACCAGCCCAGCTTTTTGGCAAGGCCGAGGCCGCCGTGCCGCGTTACGCGATTACGTCTCTCATGGGTACGGGGCAGACCGGCATCGTCCAGGGAGTTGAACATGGGTATCCTGAAAAAATAGATTTTATCGGCAGGAAAGAAAAGCATGAGTTCAAGGAGAATTCTTATATTGCAAACGCAATAAGAAACATTAACCGGGTGCTTACAGAATCATCCGTGTTTCATCAGGACGGGAATTTGGAATTTATCGACAACGGCCACGGTGCGGTGCTGGGCGCCTTACGTCGCCTGGATAAAGAAATGGACAACGGCTATCTGATATTTGCAAATCTCGATGTTAATAATGGCTATCATTTACAGGTTGACCTTTCGTCATTTCTAAAGAATACAAAACGGATACAAATGGAGGACAGAATTAGCGAAGACCGGTATGAATCGCAGGTTAGTGACATTGAGATTAGTATTGAACCCTGCGGTGTCAGGATATTCAGGATCGGTGATTGACAGAATAAAAAGCTAAAGAATCATTTTGAAACCGCAAATTAGACACCTGCCGGCATCCTCGATTCCCTGATGATAGAAAGGCAATGAAAGGTTCATCACCGAATGAACAGATAAGTAAGAAACCGTTTAGCGCAGTGAGGCATGACCATGACGGAAGAAAAAAAGACAAAGAAGCAACTCATTGATGAATTGGGAAAATTGAATCAGAGAATTGCAGAACTGGAAAGATTAGGCTCTGAAAGCAAAAAGACAGAAACAGCGCTTATAGAACGTGAAGAAAAATACCGGACACTGATTGAATCGACGTTGGACTTTATCTTTACAGTAGACCGTAAGGGTCTCTTCACCTATGTTAACCCCAGATTTGAAATGGTCACAGGGCGCATGTCTTCTGAACTCGTCGGTCGGCCATTTACAGACGTTCTGTCCCCGGAAGCCAAGAAAATAGCCGCTGCGCAGTTCAAAAAAGGAATCAGAGGTGAGAAAGGCGCCCCCTATGAAATTGATATTATCCATAAAAGCGGAAACAGGATACCCGTGGAATTCAATGTAACCACATTGCGTGACGCAAATGATCAGCCCATCGGCCGCTATGGAGTCGGCCGCGATCTGACAGAGCGGAGACGTACGGAATCGGCACTCAGGGAAAGCGAGGACAGGTTGCACAGCATCGTCCAGGGTTCCCCAATTGCCACCTTTGTTATCGACAAAGACCACAGGGTCGTTTACTGGAACCGCGCCCTTGAAGAATTGAGCGGGATTAACGCCGCTGAAGTGATCGGTACCGCGGGTCACTGGAAGGCTTTTTATAATGAAGAACGGCCCTGCATGGCGGATCTGCTGGTCGATCAAGTCTATGATAGTATTCCAGGATGGTACGCTGGCAAATGCAAAAAATCGGCTCTCCTTGAAGAAGCCTATGAGGCGTTAGATTTTTTCCCGGACTTGAGTGATGGGGGCAGATGGCTTCGTTTCACGGCAGCTGCCATCCGGGACAAACAAGGTAATCTGATTGGCGCCGTGGAAACCCTTGAAGATATCACAGACGGTAAACGGACGGAGAAGGACTTGATAGAGAGCGAGGAAAAGTACCGTCTGGTGGTGGAAAATGCAGGAGAGGCAATTTGTATTGCCCAGGATAGTATGCTGAAATTTATCAATCGTGAGGCAATGGATATTATTGGTTATTCTGAAGAGATATTAACCTCAAGGCCTTTTATCGAGTTTATACACCCCGATGATCGTAAGATGGTGTTGGAAATCTATAAGAGGAAGACGAAGGGTGATAAAGATAACCCCAGCTTTTCTTACAGGGTTATTGCTGAGGATGGAACTGTCAAGTGGGCAGAGGTTCATGTAACCCCCACTTCCTGGAGAGGGAGACCGGCTCTTCTGAATTTCATAATCGACATTACGGAACGTAAACGCACGGACGAGAAGTTGCGACAGTCCATTTCCCTCTTGACAGCCACATTAGAATCCACAGCCGATGGCATTCTTGTCGTTGATAAAGATGGTAAAGCATCCAGCTTTAACAGTAAATTTCTGTCCATGTGGCGCATTCCCGGATCGCTTGCCGCCTTGGAAGATGACGATAAATTATTAACCTTCGTGCTGGATCAACTGAAAGATCCCGAGGGATTTATTGAGAAGGTGAAATTTCTGTATTCTCGACCGGAAGCCCAGAGTTTTGATTTGCTGGAATTTAAAGATGGCCGGACATTTGAGCGATTCTCACAGCCGCAGAAGATGGGGGATGAAGTTATTGGAAGGGTCTGGAGCTTCCGTGATGTAACGGAACGCGCGCGGATGGAAGAGAGGTTGAGGGAATCTCAGATGAGGCTTTCCGAAATCATCGAGTTCCTGCCTGACGCCACCCTTGTCATTGATAAGGATGGCAGAGTGATGGCCTGGAACAGGGCAATGGAATCCATGACAGGAATCAGGGCCGAAGAGATGCTCGGCAAGGGGGATTATGAATACGCCCTTCCCTTTTATGGAGACAGAAGACCCATTCTTATTGATCTTGCCCTCCATCCCGATCAGGAGATGGAGAAGCGTTACACATCAATCCAGAGGACGGGAGACATACTTTTTGGTGAATCATTTACGCCGAATTTGCCTCCCGGCAATGTCCATCTTTCTGCGACCGCCTCTGTCTTGAGGGATTCCAGGGGTGAGATTATTGCCGCCATACAATGTATCCGTGACAACACGGAGAGAAAGAACCTGGAGGAGCGTTTGCATCGTTCGGAGAAGATGGAGGCTTTGGGAACTCTGGCGGGAGGTGTAGCTCATGATCTCAATAATGTTCTGGGGGTTCTCGTGGGATATTCTGAACTGCTTCTTATGGAGATACCGGAAGGGAATCCATGGAGGAGACATATTTCCAATATCCTGCAATCCAGCCAAAGGGCGGCTGCGATAATTCAGGACCTCTTGACAATGGCCAGAAGGGGTGTAGCTGTTTCCGAGGTTGTCAATCTCAACAAGGTGATTACCGACTATTTGGAGACCCCGGAATTTGAGAAGCTGAAAGCGCATCATCCATCTGTGATCTTAAAGGCCGATCTTGAGAAGGGTCTATTGAATATTAAGGGTTCTCCGGTGCATCTGGGAAAAACCATCATGAATCTGGTGTCCAATGCGTCAGAGGCCATATCCGACCGTGGTGAGGTGATGCTCCGTACGGAGAACCGCTATCTTGACAAACCCATACGGGGCTATGATGACATGCAGGAAGGGGATTATGTGGTTTTGACTGTATCCGACAACGGCATGGGTATCTCGGCTGCAGAGATCAAGAAGATATTCGAGCCTTTCTATACGAAGAAGGTCATGGGAAGAAGCGGGACAGGATTGGGATTATCCGTCGTCTGGGGGACAGTGAAGGATCATGACGGATACATTGATGTGCAAAGCGAGGATGGCAAGGGGAGCACTTTCACAATCTACCTGCCTGCTACGAGGGAGGAGCTGACCGGGGATGAGCAGAAGACATCTCCCGAACAATACATGGGCAAAGGTGAAACGATTCTCGTGGTGGATGATGTGAAGGAGCAGCGAGAGGTGGCAACCAGCATGCTGACCAGGCTTGGCTACAGGGTAGAGGCTGTTTCCGGCGGAGAGGAGGCGATTGCCTACCTCAAGTCGAACAAGGCCGATCTCATTGTCCTGGACATGATCATGGATCCCGGCATGGATGGTCTGGAGACGTACCAGCGGGTTCTCGCCATCAACCCTGAGCAGAAGGCAATCATTGTAAGCGGTTTTTCGGAGACGGATCGCGTAAAGAATGCCCTGGAGCTGGGGGCGGGCGCCTACGTCAGGAAGCCATACATACTTGAGAAGATCGGAACGGCGATCAGGAAAGAGCTTTTGTTGCGCACGCGGAAAAGAAGAATGACAAAGAAGCATGCTGAAGATGTATGACAAATAATTTAACATCCATGAAAGGAGTTAACATGAATTTTGAAAAGTTTTTTAAAGTAGCGGTTCTTGTTTTGTTTGCCATGGCTATTTTCATTTTACGGCTTGGCGAACAGATACCAATTCTTTCATATTAGCAATAGTCTTACCGGGCTTGCATGTGACCATTACACAGCGAAGTGCGAATGGCTGTCCCCGGATGAGATGGGGGTAGAAAAGGTAATGAAGTATTCGGACAAACAGCGAGAGGCAATGGAAAAACGGGCAGTCCCGCAAGCGCCGGTGCCGAAGCCGTAGAATCCACGGCAATAACGACAGCGGAAAATTTTCAGAGTGAAGAAAAATACTGGGACGACCGACCATCATCAAAGGAGACACTCCCATGAAACGTTTCGTTGACCTCAGTATCAGTATCGAATCCAGTCTGCCTTCGGATCCGCCGATGATGATTCCGAAGATCGACTACATCGATCACGGCATGGGCGCCAACCAGATGCTCGACTTCTTCCCCGGCATCCGAAAAGACCAGCTCCCCGGCGGTGTGGGCTGGGCCCTGGAGTTCATCACTCTTACGACGCACAGCGGGACTCACTTGGACGCCCCCTATCACTACCACCCCACAATGGATCGGGGAAAGGCATCAATGACTATTGACGAGGTGCCTCTGGAGTGGTGCTTCAGCGACGGCGTTCTCCTCGACTTACGCCACAAGGGTGACGGTGAGAGGATCACTGTGGCGGATGTCAAAAAGGAACTGGAGCGAATCCGGTATGAGATTAAGCCTCTCGACATCGTCCTCATCTGGACAGGCGCAGAGGCGGCCTGGGGAAGGCCGGAGTATCTTACCAGGGGAGCAGGCATGGACCGTGAAAGCACCCTGTTTATCATCGAGAAAGGCGTGCGTGTTGTGGGGATCGATGCCTGGAGCTGGGATCGTCCTCTGCCTTATCTGGCGAAGGAATTCAAAGAAACGGGGAACGCCAAGGTTGTTTGGGAGGCCCACTTCGCCGGCATCGATATGGGATATTGCCACATGGAGAAGATGGCCAACTTCAGCGCCATAGGCCGACATAAAGACTTCAGCGTCTGCTGTTTTCCTGTAAAGATAAAACGGGCCTCGGCGGGATGGTGCCGCCCTGTCGCCATTATTGAAGATTAGCAAGATAAATTTTTTCTCCGGAGCCCCAGCCTTAAACATGGAACATGATGTGCAGGCGGTCCAAGTGCTGAACGTGAAACAGATGCCGTCATTATGATGGCGAGCGGATTATAAGAAAGAACATGAAACCATCAATCGAGACAATATCCATTATCGGGGCAGGGGCATTGGGAGCCGCCTACGGAGGTCTCCTTCATGATATGGATGTGCGCTCAGTCTCATTTGTTGCCGGGGGGAATCGTTTTGAACGGCTCCGCAACGAAGGTCTCATCGTCAATGGCAAGCGCTACTTCATTCCTGTTATCCCGCCGGAATATCTGTCAGCTCCTGCCGATCTCATCATCGTCGCTGTAAAATACCATCATCTGGATGACGCCATACAAGACATGAGAAACAGGGTGGGGACGGAAACCGCCATCATATCTGTCATGAACGGCATAGAGAGCGAGGGGCGTATTGGCTCCGTCTATGGCATGGGAAAGGTTCTGTATGCCGTGTCCGTGGGCATTGATGCTCTGCGGGAAGGAAACCGTGTGAATTACAGCAACCAAGGGAAAATATTCTTCGGAGAGACAATAAACACAATTTCTACAGACCGGATTAAGCGTATTCAGGCTCTCTTCGACAAGGCGGGGATTAACTATGAGACGCCTCCTGACATGATGCGCGTCATGTGGTGGAAGTTCATGATCAATGTGGGGATTAATCAGGCATCAGCCGTACTCCGCGCACCCTTCTTGGTATTTCAAACCTCCGAGGAGGCCAGAAACCTGATGGAGTCGGCCATGCGGGAGGTCATAACGCTTTCTGAAAAGGCACAAGTAAATCTCATTGAAGAGGATATCAAGAGGTTTAATGAAATTCTCCTGGATTTGAACCCGCAGGGGAAGACTTCCATGCTTCAAGATGTGGAGGCAGGCAGGAAAACAGAGGTGGAGATGCTTGCCGGCAAGGTGATCGCGCTGGGGAGGCAGTATAACCTTCCCACACCCGTAAATCAGAAACTATTTGACTTGATAAAAGAGATTGAGGCGAAATACTGAAACTATTGTGGCTTGATCAATTGGCCTGAGTGATATTTAGAACACCTTTGGGACTTTATCTTCCATTACCCCCAACTAAGGCTGCAAGCGAGCGACCACTATCTATTCGGTAATGATGTACTTCCGAAAACTTCTTTCAAAAATCGCCGCCTTATCTTTTGACATATGATACTTTTTCAGGCCGAACTTGTAGTCACCTGTAGGGACCATCCCGATCTTTTCGCAATATTGCTCAGATCCTCCCAGTGCATAAAGGATAAATTCTCCATCCAGAGATAGAGAGAGGCTGGCCTTAATAGTGAAATAAACGATACCGGATCCTATTCGCCGCATTCTGCCGGCGGTGCCGTAATAATTCCAGGGAGCCGTTGCAAAAAAATCGAGGTACAGCCTGCGTTGATGCCTGAAAGACAATAAACCGTCCAGCCGTGTACCCGTATAAACGGCATAGCATTTGTCAATGAAAACTGAACTGAGGGACATATTGATTATTCTATCCCATTCGAAACAGCGGTAGTTAAAATCTCTGTCCTTCTGCCTTATGATTTTGTCATCAACGTATGGATTCCATGTCAGGCTGAAATCATGGATAGTATCTGAAGTGGCGCTCCTAATTTCTGTTTCATACTCAAATTTTTCGCCACTGTCGTAGGAGAGAAATTTCACGTTAAGAAAATTCCTTTCAGTTGCTCGCTGCCCGCCCTTCGAGCCTGCGGTGCCGGACGTGACATGCGCAAGTTTTTAGCACAGGTCGGGCGATAAGAGAATAGGCGTTTTCATATCTTTGATTATCCGCTCTTTGGGCGGATCGGGGCTGCTACCGTTCCCATAGAGCTTCCACAAGCATCGAGTACTATACTGCTCTATGTGGCCAATGACTCATTGACACACGAGGCATTTCTTCTTATACTTCCTCCCAAGAATATAACCTGTCGGATACAGCTCCCGTCGAGCGTTTCCAAAAATTAAAGAGATATCATGGTAAGAACGGGTGCAACATGAAATGGAAAAGCGCAGATTTGCGCATATGCATTAATTTGATAAGCGCGATTATTATGCTGGTTGGTCTGGGTACGGCCATCTTTATTTATCAGACAGCCGACGATGATTCGAGCGGCGTACTGGGTTACCAAATAATAGGCGGCACTATTTATCCGATTATGCCGGAAAATACGAAGATCTATAAACATGATCTGGAAGTCTATGGCGGGAAGGCAGCCGTGCTTGCGGATGAGTTCCGGCGTTGGTTTATCGGGTTATGGCATGGGAAATCACTCGCATTCACGTTAACCTGCATTACCATTCTTGTATCCTTTGCCGGTTTCTTTACTGCCAGGCACCTGCCATCACCCTCAGAGTCTGGTGCCGGCGCTGAAAACAATCAGGACGGAACCAGCTAAGTACATCATCTCATTATCAAGGCGTCATATCGACCCCTTCGGTTTACTCAGGGTAAACTCCGGGAGATATCTTTTTAATGTTTTCCAAAGCCGACTGAAAAAATTATATAATGATTATGGTCATTGAGACGATTACTGTGAGGCTGAAAAACTAAAAGAAGGAGATTACACTTATGAAGACAAAATCGAGAAGAAGTGATTTCATCATCACGCGAGAGATTATAGCCGTTATTCTGGCTTCTATCATTATCATCCCGGCTATGGGCCAGAATATCACCATGGCTCAGGAACAGAAATCGATTCAGCTAACCAAGCCGCAAATCGCCGGTAATCCTCTGATGGAGGTTCTCGCAAAGAGAAGTTCTTCTCGTGAATTCAGCTCGGAACCCTTACCGGAGAACATTCTTTCAAATATGCTCTGGGCTGCGTCCGGAATCAATCGTCCTGATTCTAGTAAACGGACAGCGCCTTCTGCAATGAATAAACAGGAAATTGACATTTATGTTGCCACCGAAAGCGGTATTTACCTCTATGACGCGAAATCACACACGTTGAAAATGATCGTCGCAGGAGACCTGAGAGGACTGACCGGCAAGCAAGACTATGTCAGGGAAGCTGCAGTCAATCTTATATATGTGGCTGATTATTCCAGGATGAGTTCCCCTTCAGATCAGGAAATTTATGCGGCGGCGGACACGGGGTTCATAAGTGAAAATGTGTATCTTTATTGCGCCTCCGCCGGGCTGGCAACAGTCGTGCGTGCATACATAGATAAACCCGTGCTCTCAAAAGCCATGAAGTTAAGAGCGGATCAAAAAATCATTCTGGCACAGTCGGTCGGATATCCCAAGCGCGGTCGATAAGGCCTTCTTGCTCCATACGCGCCGGCGGACTTATTTTTCTGAACAAAGAAATAAACATTCCATGCACAAGGAGGTGTCGCTATGAATATAGAATGGTATGGTCATGCAGCTTTTAAAATAACAACTGAAAATGGGACAAGGATCATCATCGATCCTTATCAATTCGGATTTTCAGATGGTGCCTTATCCTATCGTATAATAGACGACGAAGCCGACATTGTCATTACAAGCCACAATCATGGAGACCACAACTACACAAAAAGCATTCGGGGGAAATATGATCACATAAAAAAGCAAGGGAGCTACGAGATCAAAGGCGTGAAGATAGAGACGCTTCCAACTTTCCATGATACTGCCTCGGGTAAAGAGAGGGGAGATAATCTGCTCTCGGTTATTTCAGCAGATGGAATAACGCTGTTACACCTGGGAGATCTCGGGCATGACCTTGACCCGGAGACATTGAGCAAAATTGGCAAAGTGGATGTACTGCTGTTGCCCGTGGGGGGGTTCTACACGATTGATGCACAGGCAGCTACAAAGGTCATGAATAACATCAGACCATCTGTCACCATACCCATGCACTACAAGACAGATAAATGCGGCTTCCCGATTACTACTGTTGCTGAATTTACGCGGGGCAAAAAGAATGTTCGGGTTCTGCCGAAGTCGGAATTTAAGATCACGGCGGAGGCCATCCCTAAAGAACCAGAGATCATAGTCCTTCAGCATGCGCTATGAATTCGGTAGCAAGCGCATTCCCCGCAGCTTGCTGCGGGGTAAGCGAGCGAATGACGAACAATAATGTTCCTTAAGAATCGAAGATTCTCCGCGGCTTGCTGCGGAGAGCTTCAATGGGGTTCGTGTTGCCATTTAAGTGTATGGCTTCGTATCATGAATTTTCTTGTCCGCAGGTATAAACAGATTTTCCAATGCAAATAGTTGAGAAAATGGTGTTGCACGGTGTGCCATAATGATTTCTTCCTGTTATCAATGAAAACTGCATACAGAACAATATCCACCGTTTCAAATACAAGTCATCGGTTCTGATTACTACCGGGTCAGTTCATTGAATTCTAGTTAAAAGATGCGATGCCGGAACAGTTCCGATAGGAGAGGGACAGAATAATGCCTTTCGAGACGCGGTTGCCTGCTCTTATCAGTGATAGAAGAGATACCAGACGAGCGTAAAAATCGGGACCAGGATCGGGATCGAGTACTTAATCATATAACCGAAGAAGCTCGGCATCTTTACATTGGCCTGCTCTGCGATCGACTTGACCATGAAGTTGGGACCGTTTCCTATGTAAGTGCACGCTCCGAATGTGGCCGACCCCGCGGCTGTGGCCGCTATATACTTCCAGGAGAGACTGTTGAGTACGCGCGGCGCGTCGGCAGCTATCTGGAGCTTTGCCAGTTCATCGACGGGCAAGAGTCCGAGCATGGCTTTCACGTGGGCGACGTTGTCGACACTCAGGCCGTGAAGGCCGCAGGCGGCGCTCAGGAAGTTCAGGTAAGTAGGGGCGTTATCGAGGAAACTGGACAGAATGCCTGACGCCCAGTAGAAATGACCCGGCTCGGTAAGCCCGACCTTCCCCGCATTCAGCTCCAGCCAGTCGAGGACAGGCACCATCGTCGCGAATATACCAAAGAATAGGATCCCGACCTCCTTTAAGGGAAGGAAGTTGAATTCGTTCTCTTTGTGAATTTCTTCCTTCATCACTATGTAACTCAAAAAACCAGCCGCAATCATCACTATTTCACGGACAGGTGTCTCCAGGAATACGGCCGCCAGGATGACTACAATAAAAATACTGTGGTGCCATCCCTTCACGGAAAAACGTTCTTTAACCGGCTTCTTAACGGGCTCTTTCAGATGCCTTGTCTTCTTGTAGAAGTACCTGTCCATGAGATAGAAAGCGGCAAGGACGAGGGCCGTTTCCAACGCCCAGATGATCCACAAATGGATCGTGACCCAGAAAAAAGGTACACCTTTCAGATAACCGAGAAAAAGAGGGGGGCCTACAGGCGTCAGGAGCCCTCCGATGTTTGATACGGTAAAGATGAAGAAGACAACGTGGTATGCAGAGAGTCGCCCCTTGTTCATCCTTAAGTAGGGCCTGATAAGAATCATAGAGGCGCCGGTGTTGCTGAAGACGGCCGTAATAGTTGATCCTATGAGCAGCATCAACGTGTTGGAGAAGGGCGTCGCCCCCCCAGGTATCCTTATCAGGATTCCACCAGACACCACGAAAAGCGAGCCCGTTATTGCCATGAAGCTGAAATAGTCCAGTGCGGTGACGCACATTCTGGGGCCGTTATTGAGGACGAATAAATAATAGACCACAACTACTGCTGCAAGGACGAAGGAAACATGAGGGTAATACCTTCCCCACCAGTCGCTGCTTATAAAAGGTACAATGGCTATGGCAAGCAGAAGGAGGACGAAAGGCACAAGCATATATGTTTCCACAGGGATGACCCTGTGACCTTCTGTCATTCTCTGGAATGCAATGGCAAGCGCGCATGCTAAGATAAGCAGTATGAGAGCTATAATCTTATGCCGGAATCTACTTCCCGTTGTAGTTCGTTCAGGATTGGCATGAGCCATTGCGGCCTCCTGCGTTAACTTGGCGCGGTCTAGTTGGGATATCGTTTAGGATGGTGAGTGGCAGTCGTATGACAGCCGAGACAATGGCCGGGACTGTTGGGATGATTGTTATTATCATAAAAAATCTCTCTGCGGTGCCCGATAGGCATCTTCAACTTTATTGCTAAAAATGTCTGAGATTGCCGGCAGAGCGTTCTGTAAAGCAGCATGAGCTTTCTTTTTTCTTGCCATCTCAATCAAGTACGTGGCGAATGATTTCCCAAACTGTCCAAGGAAACCGGCGGCTATAACGCTGATAACCCACTTTATGAAAATAATTTGTTGTGCAAGACGTTTCAAAAAAGTTATCCCTTCCTTCCTGCAATCGTGTTTTTTGTAATTCATTGCCCGATTCAAGATTTCAGTCGAAAAATAATATAAAAGAGCGATTCCTCCATATCAATTGTCAAGAATGAAATTGAAAGATATCTATTTCAAATGTGGTATATATGGGGACCGGTCATTCTGCAATGATTTTGGCTATAATTGAAGAAGCTCTCGATGTCAAAATTCTCTATGTAAACCTCCAAAGGTGTCACTTTAACGATCACTGAGGATCCAGGCTTTAAACTGTTGGAAAGACTATTTCTAGACACGACTGCTTTGGGTGCTTTAGCAATTTCATCGTCAGACAGAATTTTTGCAGTGCCGCTATATTGGATATCCGTCATTTCCTGATCAGTTTTAGGAAGACGAGGTTTATGCATAGCTATAGCCACCCAGGGATTAGACAAAATGTTCCGTATTTTCTTACTATCTCTAGCTGCATTGAAATAAATATCCATTCCTACATTATTAAAAGAGACTGTTGATGCATTTGGTTGCCCATCTGCGCTGACGGTTGCTATTGTACAGAAGTGGCACTTGTCTATGTATTCCTTTATGCGCTTCTTAAGATCATTATCCAGGTTACCCTCCTGTTTTCTTTTATTGCTGCACTAAATGGTTTAATTGGATAGAAAATGTTGAAAGGATAAGATATAAAGAGCAAATATTTTTTAGTAGAATAGCACAAAAGAATGAATAGTAAATTAATTTTCTTATTGTAACCTCGGTAATAGGTTTCTTTGATTTTTTGTCTAAGCGACTTGCCATGATAATAGCTTTCAAATTGATCTGCGCAGCTCTTAAGTGACAGCGATAATCCGCTATTCCTGTAACAGAGCATCAGTTAATTTTGACAGTTATCCATCCTTTCAAGCGGTAATCGGGTGATCATTATCTTCTTCCTGATAGTGTTTTCGGTTTCATGCCAGTGGCAAAAAGAAGATACAAAAAAGGAGATGAAACAAATAAGCAGCCAGATTGAAAAATTTGAAAATATAATGCGTGAGAATAATGAGTTAATACAAAAGCTAAAGATGCACGAATCAAGGTTAAGAGTCACTATGATAAATCCGAAAAGATACCGTATTCCAGTATTGATTGTGGGGCAGTTAATTTTTACCACTGTAGATGAAACAGAGCTCGAAGAATTGTCTTATTCTCTTGCTCTTGAAGACCTTCTTAAAAAGAGTCATGCAACGAAAGGGGGATTTCGAAGTGGCAATCCATCAGAGTGGAAAAAATACTTAATCGAGCAGAGCAAAGAAGCCGCAGACCACTTAAATAATGATGAATTACCAGCTATTCAAAGAAGAATCTCTGCGCTGGATGAAGATAATCAAGAACTTGAGTTAAAGAGGGGCAATCTGCTTGAGAAATATAAAGCCCTTCAGGTCAAGGCTCAGGGTTCCTAAAATTGTAAAGATCATGATGGTCATGCATAATTGATATATGATCACTTTCACTTGGTAATCGTGGAAGTTCATTCTTCCATGATTATGAGGATTTGTAGGTGAACTAAACGTTCCCCTACTTACAGCTTCCTTCCTGTGATGTTGTTTTTTTCAATTTGCCAAGCCACGCAACGTTTCAACTGGTACTCATTAAAAACCGCAGAACTCAATCCTAAAATATGTTAAAGAAATGACAGTGCCGTATATGAAAGTCATTTTCGTAAGAAATTCCCGTGGAAAGAGGTGACACAAAAAATGATTAGAAGAAGTAATGAGATGCGAGAGGAGCGTATTCATGAACTGAAGGAAGGGAGGGGAACCGTAAAGATATTCCATATGCTTGAAAAAGATGAATTGTCGGGAAAGGGACGGCTCTGTGCAAGAGAGATTATAGCGCCAGGAAATTCTGTTGGTTTTCACAAACACGAGGGAGATTTTGAGTTATATTATGTTCTGGAAGGAGAAGGTCTTCTAAATGACAATGGTTTAGAAACAACAATAAAAAAAGGGGACGTGGTTCGTACTGGTCATGGCGAGTCTCATTCTATCGAAAATGTCGGAGATAAAGATCTTGAGCTTATTACTATCATATTATTCGAATAATCTTGAATAAATCCCTCTATTCTTTCAGGTAATGGTTTTTTTACAGTCATCTCCGGGTACAGCCTGCTCAACTATTGATACAATCAAGCTGTCATAATGCTGACTTTCAATCCGAACCACTAATAAACGTCAGATTACAGCGTTACCGACAAAAAATGAATTTACAATTAGTCTGGCTTGAGGTACATTTCATAAACTGTATCGAACATGGCATCAAGGCGCGGTCACACTAATCGATTCTTCACAATCATTCCCAGTAAAGCAATAGTGAAAATGTTTTCTTTGAAGCGCTTCCTTTTCGGACTCTTTCCTTTTATTTTCAGTATTAATAACATGGCATCTGATGATCAGTTTTCGTCCTTTCAGTCAAAACGCTTTTAATTAAAAAGGAGGTAGGCGAAATGTTGAAAGTAAAAAATGTGGGCGTCGTCGGAACGGGCTTGATCGGGGCGAGTTGGGCGGCTTACTATGCGAGCAAGGATTTCAAAGTGAAGATGTTTGATAAAATCAGCGCGGCGCAGGAGAGCGGCCTGCAGAGGGCGATGAGCTACCTGGACGGGCTTGCTCAATATGGTCTTATCGAAAAGTCGCTGGCCAAGAAAATGAAAGGTAATATCAGCTCCGCCAGCTCGCTGGAGCAGGCTGTTTCCGATGCGGATTACGTTCAGGAATCCGCGTCAGAGAATTTCGAAACCAAGATACCACTATTTTCAGAGATGGATGCCATTGCGAAGCCGGACACGATCCTGGCCAGCAGTTCCTCGTCTCTCCCAATGACGCAAGTGCAGATGTCCGTGAAGAGACCTGGTCGCTGTGTTGTTGCTCATCCCTTCAATCCTCCGCACCTGGTGCCGCTGGTTGAAATTGTGCCCGGAAATCAGACAACCTCTCAGACCGTTGAAGACGTGAGGACGTTTTTTAACAGTCTCGGGAAAATGCCTGTCGTCCTGAAAAAGGAAACAACGGGGTTCATCGCCAATCGCCTCGCTGCCGCCCTGTGGAGAGAAGCTATCGATCTTGTGTTGAAGGGCGTCGCTAGTGTCCAAGATGTCGACCGAGCTCTTTTCGCCGGTCCCGGCATACGATGGGCATTCATGGGCCAACACCTCATTTATCATTTAGGCGGTGGCGAGGGGGGCTACGACTATTTCATAAAGCATATAGGAAAGGCCTTCGGAGACATCTGGAAAGATATGGCGACCTGGAATGAGATTTCCGATGATGCCAAATATAAACTTGTGCAAGGTATGGATGAAGTTATGTCCCGCAAGAAGCTGGCCGACGTCGCCCAGTGGCGCGACAAGAAGATCGTCGCCCTTCTTAAGACGATATATGGTGAAGAGCCGCCAATAGAATAGCCTTAGTTGAAGACTCATCCATGCAGAAACTTAACATGTGGTACATATTCCGGTGAGCAGGTCAATTCTCTGATTATGTCACGAAGACTTATGAGAGATAAATTTCAATTACTGTTTATAATATCGACGATTATCATCTTCTTATTTCCATCTATCTCTTTTTCAAAATCGACAACAGTTGTAGGTGAACATTGTGACATCTATCTGGGGGATATGAAAAATAAGAAAGAATTGGAAGAAATCAGAAGATCTGTAAGGGAGTATTCAATAAAAGATGGTCTTGAAAAATTAGATGGAAAGGATAAGGGCAGTTATATTTATCTCGTGTGTGTTCGTCATATTATTAGTCAATACTTGGGAAAAGTTGTGGTTGTTAGTCATACAGAAGAGGGAAGAAAGATATGTGAAAAAGTAAAAATAACTTTAGACCCAGAAGTAATAATTGAATATCTTAGTCAGGAGAAATGTATGTATTATATAGACATACAATAGAGGTTGTAGGAGAGTGGGCAGGTTACGCTCGAGGCTGATTTTTGTGTTATAGGAAAATAAAATGAATGAAATAAAATTAGAACCCATAGGATATGTATTATCTTCGGTAACTGAACGGATGGACAAAAACTGGGGTGAGATTAAATCAAAGATTATTTTAAACTCCGAGTATACTGGTGCATTGTTGGGTTTAGAAAATTTTTCACATGTTATTATTGTAACCTATCTTCATCAAGCCAAATATGAAAAAGAAAAACATCTTCAGCGTAGACCAAGAAATTTGGAAACAATGCCTAAAGTAGGCATTTTCTCCCAACGGGCCAAAGATAGACCCAACCCAATAGGCATAACTGCTGTTAAAATTATCAGCGTTGGTGATGACTATCTTGAAATAAAAGGATTAGATGCTATAAATGAAACACCAGTACTTGATATTAAACCATATTATCAACAGTATGATAAAATAGATTCTGCAAAAGTCCCTGAGTGGGTGGATAGATTAATGAAAAATTATTTCTAAATTGAAAAGCTCAATCTCTCGCCGGGCAGTCAGTTTCTCTGCGGAATTTAAGTTAAGCTACTTCCTTTGTCATAATTTGCTTCTTCCTGTAACATTGTTTTTTTGGTTAAGTCCACCCATTGAACATTTCAAACAGTAGTCACTAACAAATCTTGTGCTTTATTCATGGTTGATGTATAAAATGACATCAATTTGTAAGAGTGGTGCCACTATGATGAAATCTTCTCTTATACGAATCAGCCTGATCTTTATTCTTCTTGTTTTATTTATTCCCAATCTTACATCCGCTGAAACAAAGACCTTCATCAAGGAATACAACTATCAGGCAAGCGAAGTTGATAGCAAGGTATCCAGCCGAGCCATAGCATTGGAACAAGTTAAAAGGCTCCTTTTAGAGGAATTGGGAACATATATTGAGAGTCATACATTCTAAAAGGGCAGAGAGGAACAATCGTTGAAGATCAACCCAGACAACCAGCGGATTACGGTCATTGCACTTGTGCTTTATGGATTAATTATGTTGTCCTTAATCTTAATCTATCGCGATTTGCTGATAACGATTACGGCAGTGACAATTATGGCGGTGTTGTTGGTTCAATATTTTGTTCCGTTGGTAAGAGAGAGGAGTAAACATAAGGCAGATTCTGTTCCACCCAGTGAAAGGGAATAAGCAATCTTTATTAAAATTGAAGGGTTTGGTTAGACTTTGCAAAAATTAATAATGCATGAAAAATCACAAAATGTATTTTTTATACCGCCAGCTATACATCCCGCGGGTATCTTTGACAATTTCAAAGCCTTCATAATACGGGTTTCCGCTTGTTTGGAAAGGAAACGAACTTGTAAGGGTATCAATCGGGCATCAGCATTACAAAGTCTTCAAACCAATCAGAAATTCACAACGGCGAAGGGAACGGACGAAGTTTCTGTAAAATATGAAGGGGAAGATTACAATTTCTCCATTCATGGTGAGTATTGTCGTCGTGCAGATAAAAAATGTTAGTATATTATTTATGGTTAACATATATTGCACTAAAAATAAAATAACGAAATAGTCTCAACAAAGGAAATGATATGCATTTATCAAGAGATATTTTCAAGATTATGTCATTCCTGTTTTCGTTTGTTTTTATAATTGTTTTTTATACACCGGATGAGCAGGATTTTGTTTTTTCTAATCCAAAACTTGTAATCATCAATTCACCGGACAACACAGAGCCTGATTTGTCCGATCAGTTGCGTTTCAATGCAAAGAACCCCTTTCACATAGGACTTGAATGGCATGATTTTAAAATTAATCAAACTGCATTTGCTCGATGTCCGATTGAATCGCTGATTAGAACTTTTCCATTTGTCAATTCGTCCCACATGAACCGCGCACCTCCTTCCCAACCTTAGAAACCCCTTTATAAAAATTAGCATCAAGTCATCATCTGCATGCCCTGATGAGCATTCCTTTTAAAGGCAGTTTAGGGAAAGTAGATTACCCGGACAATAAACTGTTTAGGCTACGATAGATGCACGAGAGGATGAAACTTCATATGTCAATGGTACATTGTTATTTTCTCATAGAAGGGAGGTGCATAAGAACTTAATTTTTCTTGTTTCTTTATGATAACAACAAATTTTAGTGAAAGGAGAAAATGAAATGGAAGTATTAGGTATTTTGTTGAGTCTTTTCTTGTTGATGTTCATGGCGTACATGGGCTTTTCCGTCATTTTATTCGCACCCGTATTCGCCCTCCTTGCGGCGGCATTACAGGGTCTGCCAGTCATGCCTTCCTATACGGAGCTTTTTATGGCCAAGGCGGTCGTATATGTAAAAGCATTTTTCCCCGTATTTATGTTGGGAGCTGTCTTTGGCAAGGTCATGGAAGATACACTTCTCGCAAAGGGAATCTCTCATGCGATCATGGAAAAACTCGGGCATAAACACGCCGTCCTGGCTGTTGTTCTTTCTTGCGCCATTTTGACATATGGCGGTGTTAGTCTTTTTGTCGTTGTTTTTGCAGTCTATCCTTTTGCCGCGGCCCTCTTCAAAGAGGCAAATATTCCGAAGCGGCTCGTTCCGGGATGTATCGCACTTGGTTCATTCACTTTTACAATGGATGCCTTCCCTGGGACCCCGCAGATACAGAATATTATTCCTACGAATTTCTATGGAACAAATGCCTATGCGGCGCCGATTGCCGGCATATTCGGCGGTGTCCTGATTTTTATTATCGGCATGTGGTGGCTCGAATGGCGGAGGAAAAAGGCGCTGGATAAGGGAGAAGGGTACGGTGAACATACGCTCATGGAGCCCTTGCCTGCGGCTGCCGATATCAAGCTGCCCAAATGGTATATTGCTATTCTGCCGCTCGTTCTTGTCCTCGCGATTAATTTCTATCTGTCAAGAGTATACACCTGGGACAATTCCATTCTTGCACCGCTGCTTGGGATGAAACTTCCCTTAATGGTTGCGGACGTCAAGAGGGTTGTAGGGATCTGGGCTCTGGTTATAGCGCTGGTCTTCGGCATTGTCCTCGCGCTGGCTCTGGGTTACAAGAACCTATCAAAGGATCAGGGACTACAAAAGGCCCTCAATGTTGGCGCCATTGGATCTCTTCTGGCCATCATGAACACGGCATCGGAGGTTGGATATGGCAACGTGATCGCTGCACTACCTGGATTTAAGTCCATAGCCACCTTCCTCCTCGGAATCAAGATCGGTGGTACACCCCTCGTCTCTGAAGCGGTTTCGGTTACAACCCTTGCAGGTATCACCGGCTCCGCATCGGGAGGTATGTCCATAGCTCTTGACCTTATGTCGAAAGACTGGCTTGCCTGGGCAAACTCTATCGGCATGTCGCCTGAGATACTGCACAGAGTTGCATCGATGGCTTCAGGAGGTTGCGATACGATGCCCCATAACGGAGCAGTCATTACACTGCTCGCGGTATGTGGTTTGACCCATAAGACATCTTACATCGATATTTTTGCAATGACTGTAATCAAAACCTTCATGGTTTTTGTTGTCATTGCACTCTACCTCCTTACAGGAATATACTAAGAATTAAATTAGAAAGGAGAACAGGCCATGAAAAAACCGTTTAAGAAAGTTGCAGTGGTCGGTACTGGTATATTGGGAACGCAGATCGCCATGCTGGCCGCAAACGTCGGGTACAAAGTGAAGGTCTATGATCCCCGGGAAGGGGCCTTTGAGCTTGCTTTCAATAACCGCAAAGCGGAGCTCAAGGGGAAGAAGATTACGCCGTTCATTCCCTGGGAGAGATGGGAGCGGATCAGGAAGGCCGTTGTGCAGGTCACGGACCTTGGGGAAGCCGTTAAGGACGCTGATTTCGTGATTGAGGCTGCGCCGGAAAATGTGGAACTAAAGAATAAGGTCTTTAAGCAGCTGGGAGCCATGACGCCCAAGAACTGCATCCTGGCCACCAACAGCTCGTCAATCCCCGTGTCGAAAATGGAAAAGAGCAGCGGCAGACCGGAACGCTGCATGAATGTTCATTTCTACTTTCCCCTTCAGGGTACCAATATGGTGGATATCATGGGCGGGACAAAGACGCTGCCCGCAGTGATTAAGAAGGGAAGGGAGTGGATCATATCCATTGGCTGCATTCCGCTTACGGTCAACAAGGAGATCCTCGGGTTCTGTTTCAACCGTGTCTGGCGTGCAATCAAACGTGAAGTCCTCTACATGTGGGGAAACGGGTTCGTGGATTTTCGTGACTCAGATCGCGGGTGGATGGTGTTCACGAAAATGAAAGAGGGTCCTTTCGGGCTCATGGATAAGGTAGGGCTCGATGTGGTCTATGATATCGAGATGGTGTATTACAACGAGTCGAAGGATCCTAAGGACAAGCCTCCGGACGCGTTGCTCAAAATGGTGAAGGCGGGAAGGCTTGGCGTAAAAAGCGGGAAAGGATTCTATAGCTATCCGGATGCCGAATTTCTCCGAAAGGATTTTCTCAAACCCAAGGGATAAGTGTTGTCAAGTCTCATTTACCCCAGGGTCCTCTATCCTAGGCTATAAGGACCCTGGGGTCACTACAAAAAGTTTGTGTATAAAGGTGCGTGGCTTGGAAGCCATTTCCGGCTCCAATAAAATAGGTGTTTTTTCTTGTCATACATCCCTTCATAGGAGGTAGAAGATCATGGAAGAAGTGAAATTCGAAGTCAAGAATATGGAGTGTAAATCCTGCGCAAATGCGATTGAGAAGAAATTAAAATCTATGGCAGGAGTCAAAGCCGTCGATATCAATCTTCAGAAAAAGATGATCAGCATCCAGCATGACAACCCCAACCTTTGCCAGGATAACTTCACATGTGCTGTGGAAGATATGGGGTACAAAGTTCAGGTAGTATAGATGGCCGGTCGCAAATGCGATAGAGGACTAGACAAAGTTAGCCTGCACACGGTGCTTCTTGGAATAAGGACAAATCCGTGAAAAAAAAGTTTGGTACAGCAGCAATAGTTATGCTCATGCTTCTGGGGTTGCGATTCTTCGGCCAGATCGAATCGCTCATGACGTCCTTGAGTGTCGGTGCGCTCGTCATGTTCTGCATTTATCTGACCGCGATTATCGGCGTATACGGAAGGAAACCATGGGGAGCCATTCTTTGCGCCGTAGTCGGTGTTACAGATATTGTAACTACTCTCATCTATACAGAAGGAGCAAGCCGGGTTGGCGCGGTTGCCGGCGACCCGATTGAAACTCTCATCTGGAAAACAGAAGAAGGGAAGGCCGTCTGGAGGACGAGAAATACGAAGACTTGGGAGACAGTCATCGACGGCGGCGAATTTCAATATGGGGAAATTCCGAAAAATTAATTTTCAAAAGCCTTGAGGTAATATCAACACCGGCTGACCAGCGCACCGACATGTGGTAACGGCCAGGGCGACTCAAGGACAGGATGGAGAGTTGCTAATGTACCTGCCCCTTAGGATTAAGGATTACAAGTCGTAATCATCGGTATAATCTCATCGCATGAATTAAGGACTTGTAGGTGAATGAAACGCTCTGATAATTTCTGAAGCATTGTTTTTCTAAATATGTCCGTCTATTAAGCATCTCAAATAGAGATTCACAACACATCTTGTGATTTGTGCACGGGTAATGTATAAAAACAGCATCGAATCTTAAACTAAGGGGACAAGCCGATGAAATATGCCTTCTTGCGAATTATCCTGCTCTCTTTTCTGTTTGCCTTGTTCATTTCTCTCCCATGCCTGGCAGCAGATGAAAAGGTTTTCACGAGCCCCACCATCGGAGCGAAGTTTGTCCTCATCCCGGCGGGAACTTTTATGAGGGGGTCACCTGACAATGAACCGGAGCGGTTGAGTAATGAGAAGCAGTACAAGATCAAGATCAGCAAATCCTTTTACATGCAGACCACGGAGGTTACTCAGGGACAATGGAAGAAGGTCATGGGGAACAATCCTTCAGAGTTTAAGAACTGCGGCGATGATTGTCCTGTAGAGCAGGTCTCCTGGAACGATGCCCAGGACTTTATCCGTAAGCTCAACCAGACGGATGGGACAGACAAGTATAGACTGCCCACAGAGGCGGAATGGGAGTACGCAGCCCGGGCTGGGACGACAACACCCTTCTATACGGGAAACTGTCTTTCCACGGATCAGGCGAACTATAATGGCAATTACCCTCTTACCGGCTGTCCAAAGGGACAATACAGAGAGAAGACGGTTCGTGTCGGAAGTTTTGCCCCCAACGCATGGGGTCTCTACGACATGTACGGCAACGTATGGGAATGGTGCCAGGACTGGTTTGACGACTATTCCTGGAGGAGCCGGCTGTCGGATCCTTCCGGCCCTTCATCGGGCACGAACAGGGTAATGCGGGGCGGCTGCTGGAGCGACGGCGCCAAGTACAGCCGTTCAGCTCATCGTCTAAACTCTACACCGGCCAGCATGACCCGCTACATCGGATTCCGCCTTGTTCGCCGAGCCGGCCAATAGCCCGGAAAGTTGCCTGGAGGGAGGTTCAAAATAAAATTTTCATGCCGAGTGCGGCCTCTTGTAATTTGTTCTTTTGTGGGCCATGATAAAATCGTAGAGGTCGTCGTTGGTTTTCGGAGGAACCATTTCTTTTGCCTTCTTATTTAAATGAATAGCTCCAATCGCACAGGTCGGAACACACACCCCGCATCCGATACACCTTGCCGGATCGACTTTGGATTTTTGTTCTTTAGCGTCTAATTTTGCCGCTTCCATCTGACAGCGTTCCACGCACATACCACAGCCGACACATTCATCAGGATCGATCTCTGCTCTGTAGTTACTGGCAACGAAATCGGCAGGACGAGGAACTGATTTCAATAGGAGGAGTATTCCGCAGCAGCAGCGGCAGCAGGAACAGATAAATTCCGGCTGTTGGGCATTCGATGGCTGTAAGACCAGGCCTTCAGCTTCCGATTGCCGCAGATATCCCAGGGCTTCCTGTTTTGTAATCTCTTTTCCCCAACCGGTTCTTGCGGCCTGCTGCGCAAATTCGTTTAATGCGATGCATACGTGTTGGCGGGTTGTCTTAGTACACGGTTTTTTTGCCATAGCCATGCCTTTCCGGCAAAGACACTCCCCTATTACAATTGGTCCTTCAGTCTTCTCCATAATAGAGCGCATTTCGTCATAGGTCGCAATGTTATGTTCGGGTGTTATGCTCTCCTCAATGGGAATAACACGCATCTGCGGAACTGCTGTTGACAGGTATCGGAGTGCGAACGCATTCTTATTATACGTGGAAGCATTTTTTGCCATTTCCGGCGTATACCGGTGACACTGCATCTCTAACATACCGACGATAAAATTCATGGCTGCATAGTGGTCACTCCCATTTCTTTGAACCCAGAGGATGCCACCTTTTCGATTCATCTCGGCCAATTTTTGTTTCAGTTGATCTTTCGTTATTTGGCTCTGACCGATTCTCGCATAAATTGCATCCAGTGGCTCTAATTGGTAACCCATCTGTAAGACTATAGCCGCTTCGTCTTCAGTAAATATCAATTTGAGGATGTTGATCTCTTCTCCTGATTCTGTCGCAGGAAATCCGACGGGCAGAGAATCCAAATGCTTTTGAAGCGCGCGATAGATGTCTCGTTTTGGTTCCATGTCATCTCCTCTCCTGGATTAGCACTGCCTCTTCCCATGCCTTGAAAGAAAATATGAAAGCATAACCGTTCCTCCGACCGATGCCGGAGACGGGAAGTGACAGTAAAATTTGGGAAGAGATGTCACATTTCCGGCCAATATTCAATCTCAATTTATGTCAGATAAATATTACTCCGTTTCAGAAATTACAGGGACGACTGGCAAATGAGAACAGTTTAGCGCGATGGAATAAAATGTCATGAGTCTCTCTCAAAATGTGGTAAAAGTGATTAGGATGGGTTATATGATTAAAATGTCAGATCGGCAATGCGTCAGGAGATGAGGATACAATTATGCCAGACACAAAGGCTGCGGAAGCGAAGACGAAAAGTCAGGAAAACTGCCTGGAGATTTTCCTGCAAGCGGTCCCTTCAAAACTTCAGGTGAGCGGGGGCAGGGAGATTGCGTTTACCCGGGCGATGCTCTCGATGGTGAATACCGGCCATGCGGCATTGGCCGGTATTGTTCCGCATGCCACGTTTGCGCAAGAACGCGGCATAGTTCATGATGCAACTGATGCCCTCTCCAGGTCGAAAATCGTGGAATCCATACAGCCCGGAGAGACAGTCAAATGGGACGTATATGACCTATTGCTTGCTGCGCACCCGGGTGTGGCCAGCAAGGTTCACCTCTGGGGTTACAAGGCGGTACTGGACTGGTGGTTGGATTTTGTCGCGTGGGCTGAATACCGCACCCCGGATGTCGCCATGCCGCAGCAAACACCAAAGCATCAATGGAAGCTGCGCTGGAGCCCCGCGAAGTCCCGAGCGGATGAGATCGATCTGGCTCTGGAAGTCGTGAAGGACTGATCCCTCCATGATATTCGCAATTGTTTGCCTTATCGACGTTCCTGGGACACGGATTACGGCTGAGGCCGCACAATTGATAACCGAAGTTTTCTTGTTTAAAATATGGTACAAGGATCGGGGAAGCAAATTATGTGTAACCTTATCCTTGGGATTAAGCTGTCAAATATAGCTTCGGCTGTGTAGATGATGCCACGGTATCGGAGTGAAAAAAAAGTGGATCGAGAGAAACGCATACGTCAACTGGAGCCGCGCGACAGATCCCGAGTCGAAGAGATTGTTGTTTCATCGGGCAAATTCAATGATGTCGAGATAGAGACTGCACTGGAACTGGTCGATGAGGCCATAAAAGAGGGGGATGCGAGCTGCTATATCTTCGCCGTCCTTGAATACGGAAAGAGCAATCCCGTGTTACGGGGCTTCGCCTGTTACGGTCCGACTCCCCTGACGCAGGGCGTATATGATTTGTACTGGATCGTAGTCGATCCAGCGGCCGAGAAGAAGGGAAATGGACGCTATCTTTTGGAATATGTCGAACGTGACGTCATAAAGCAAGGCGGGCGCATGCTCCTCATTGAGACGTCATCGCAGGAATCTTACGGCGCCACCATACGGTTTTATGAGAGGAACGGTTACCAACTGGCGGCACGTATCAAGGATTTTTACCGAATGGGTGATGATAAGCTGGTGTTCTCGAAAGTACTGATGTGAATGCAGTCAAGCTAATTATCTGCATCGGAATCCTCATAATCTTTCTTACAACTAAATAGGAAAAAGGCTAAAATTTAAACTATGGAAAATAGACTTATCCCTTCAGTTGAAGCGCCGCCGAAAAAGTTAGAACCGGCGTGGTGGTTCGTGTTTATGTCCGACAAGATGATGGTTGCAGAGGCAGATGAAAAAATCTCTGTCCCGTGTTTCACAAATCAGGCGGATATCGGGTTAGAACCGATAAGGGAATGGTATCTTGGGACCCTTGCCGGGCGCCACTGCTATTGTGCTGAGATTTCCGAGAGCGCTTCGGTTCCCGACAACATGGCTTTTCGCGGTTTAAGGTATCTTTACGGACGCCTTGAAGAATTCCTCCACAGGATAGCAATGAAAGCGGTGCATATGATTGAGTGGGACAGGACCACAAGATATTGCGGGTACTGTGGAATGGAGACGATTCGTGCAAGGGGTATGATCGCCAAAGAGTGCCCGTGCTGCGAATTATTGATTTTCCCCCGCATCTCTCCTGCAATCATCGTTCTTGTAGAAAGGGAGAATAGGGTGCTCCTGGCACGGGTTAAACGATTCACTTCAGAGCTGTACAGCGTCCTCGCAGGGTTTGTCGAACCGGGCGAGACGCTTGAAGAAGCGGTACAACGCGAGATAGAAGAAGAGGTGGGTATCAGGGTCAAGAACATCCGTTATTTCGGAAGCCAGCCCTGGCCATTTCCTGATTCTCTGATGATAGGTTTTACCGCAGAATATGAGAGCGGCGAGATCAAGATTGACGAGGCGGAGATCGCTGATGCAGGCTGGTTTGATCCTGAAAGACTCCCGACCATACCCGGCAAGATAAGTATTGCCCGGGAGCTGATAGACTGGTTCGTAGAAACGAGGTCAAAAGAAAAAGGGATAGCGCCGCAAAAGGAAAGAATCTATAAGCCCAATGAGTAAGGTGCAGAGACATTTTCCTGACAAAAAAATAGCAGCATTCCCCTTTAAGAATATGGTATGATAAATACCGTAGTTTGGCCAATGATATAGAAGATGACATATGAAAACTGCTATTAAGGCCGCCTTATTATCGGGCTTTGTGTTTCCCGGCTTGGGTCAGATTTATCTTAAGAGGTACAAGCGGGGTCTCACAATGATGATACTTGTGCTATTGGCGCTCGGCATAATTATCCGAACCGTAATTGTCAGCGCCATGGAAAGTCTTAAGGCAATAGAGAGTGGAGGCGGAATCGCTGACATGCAGACAATCTCTAATCTCGCCAGGATTGATTCCGTACATAGTGGGATTAACTTTAACTTTATCCTATTATTTGTTTTATGCTGCTGGCTCTTTTCTGTGGTAGACGCCTATAAAATAGCAAAAAGAGGCCTTCCTGGCATGGGCGATGAAAAAGAGCTCCCGGCGAAACCTGACCAATAGAGTCAGTTAAATGAACAGTTAACGGCGTCTTCCTTAGAAGAGGAAGGCAGGCTTGCACAGATAAACCTTCTCAACCAATATTTTTTGTAAGAGGAAAATTTCAAGGAGTATGTAAAATGTTACCCATCGCAACATCCGAAACCTATCAGGATGGCCAGATTATTTTTGAGGAAGGGAGTCATGGTGATTGGATATATGCTATTGAATCCGGTGCTGTGGAACTTTCCAAGGCAGTTAAAGGAGGAAGGGCCGTCATCGTGGTATTACAGTCCGGGGATGTCTTCGGGGAAATAGCTTTTCTTGCCCGTATTCCCAGAACTGCCACAGCACGGGCAGTGGGAGAAACAACGGTCGGGCTCATCGACCGCGCTTTTTTAGATCCAGAATACAACAAGCTGTCACAATATTTTCAGGTAATCTTAAGAACACTCTCCCTGAGGCTTAAAAGGGCAACAGAACTACTCGTAGAAAACAATATTTACAAAGTTGACTCCTGATATTCCGCAAAGCAGAATAAGAGGCCTGCCGACTGTCGAACACTTCCTAAATCATGGCGGCCACAAGGCTGCGGCCATATTAGACTGCCAGAGAGCAATCGAGCGGCTTAATTTGGCCCTCACATTCAGGGAGACGCAAGAAGCAACGAAAATTAAGGGAAAATAGAAACTCACCTTTCCGCAAACGCCATCCATAGAGGTTCCAGAGGATAAGTTGCCCGACATTGAAAGGCTGAATTAATGAACTGGCAAGCTCTCTTCAATATCAAGTGTTCCGTTTTCATCCTGATACCGCTGCTCCAGTTCGTCATGAGCCCTGCCTTCGCTGAAGTAAAGACCTTTGAAAAGAAATACACCTATCGAGCGAGTGAACTGGACAACGAAGCATCCTCAAAGGCCATTGGCCGTGCACAGGCAGAAGGGCTTCTCTACAGGGATCTGGGGAATTATCTCTTTGAGCATACAGATGCAAAGTTGTTTCTCCTCGATCCCAAAGAGATCCGAACTATGGTATCAGCGCTGGTTCCGGTGGAGACGGTTTCAGAAAGCAAGGATGGCAAGTCTTTTTCCTTCAGTGCAAGAATAGCAATTGACATACCGAGCCTTGTGAGGGCGCTGAATTCACTCCGCAAGCATTCTCAAAGGAGCAAGGACCTGGTGGAGATCGGAAGAGAGCTGGAAGCGGCGCTTATCAAGATCGACGATCTGCGCAAGAAATTCTCATCCAAAGGCGCCGATGCGTCGGGGGAAAAACAATATCGCCGCGCTGTCGACGATCTCATTGCCTGGAACTTATGCCTCGAGGGATACAGGCTCCTCATCTCGGATAAAGAGCGGGAAGCAGCAGAGGCCTTTACGAAGGCCATTGAACTTCAGAAAGAAGAAAGGTTCTTCTACCTTTGCCGGGAAAGGATCTTTGAGAAAATAGGCGACTACCAAAAAGCCAAGGCGGATTTAGGCAGGCTCATTGAACTGAACCCCCGGGACGAGACCCCGTACCTCAAGCGCGCCGCTCTCGAGGAGAAAATGGGAAATCTTGATCAGGCGCTCGCGGACTGCACAAGGGCTGTCGAAATCAACTCCGGATCTTCCGAGGCCTACTATCAGCGGGGAAGAATCTATGAGAAAACCGGCAACCTTCCCCTTGCCATCAATGATTATCACCGTGCTATCGAAAAGACTGAGAAATATCCACAGGCCAAAGAAAGCCTTGCTATCGAAAAGAACAAGACACATCCGCAGGCCCAAGCAAGCCTTGCCCAAGCTTACCAGAAACTGGGAAAGAGAGATACGCCCAAGGAGTACTATGACAGTCTCATCACACATAATCCGAAGCAGGTGAGCGCCTATTATGGCCGCGGCGTGGCTGACTGGGCGGCCGGCCGCTATGAGAAGGCCATCAAGGACTACGACGTCATTCTGGAAATGAATGCACGGGATGAAAGGGTATATCTGCTCCGATCTATTGCTTACGGCCATCTGGGCAATTATAAAAAAGCGTTAAGCGATTACCAGAAGGCCTTAGAGATTAACCCGAGTCAAATCCTGGAATACGGTTCCCTCGCGAAGTTTTACGGAGACGGAGAAAACTATGCGAGGGCCGTTCGCGAATTCAGGAAGATAAAGGAGATGAAACCCGCCGATGCTACGGACTACCTCTACCGTGGGATAGCCTTCTGGGAATTGGGCGAGTATGAAAGGGCAATCGAGGATTTCAACAAGGTCATGCAACTGGTCCCGAAAGACACGAAGCCCTATCTCTATCGGGGTATTGCCTACGGGAAACTGGGGAACTTTGCACAGACCGTCGAGTATTGCAGCATGGCGATAGCCATTAATCGGAAGGAGGCCATGGCTTACTACATCCGCGCACGGGCGTACGAGGAACTATGGGCCTTTGATGAATCCCTCCAGGACATGATAACTGCAGCATGGCTGGGACTCAAAACGGCACAGGATTATCTGGCGCGCGAGGGATTTAAAAGGTGAAGACGAAATATTGCAGTTTAGTCCATCTGCCTGTAGTTCTTGCTATGCGTCGCCTGAAAACAAATTTATTCCAAATGTGGAGCGCTGTTTTATTGGGGGTTCTGTGCCGACTGTTTGATGTCGTTAATGGTCTCGATAATTTCCCGTCCGTAGAGTCTTATCTTTTCAGGAGAAAGTATCTCTGTCTTCCTCAGCATTTCCATGGAGGATGCCTCCGATCTTGCCAAGTCAAGCAGGGCCTGATCGGGCAATATCCTGAAGCGTGCCATGTTTGTCTTCTTTGCCTTCTGGAAACGCCAGCGGTAGAGGTTCAGCAAATGATGCTTCTGGTGCGCTGAAAGGGAGTCGTACCCCTTGATACCTTTGCATGCCTGAGGATTGAATACTTTTTCGCTCCACGTTACAGCGGCGATCTTGTCAAAAGCCCTTGCCGCTTTTTTCTTGAGACCCCTCAA
>CAITLA010000155.1 GCA_903893135.1 uncultured Syntrophaceae bacterium
CTTCCGGTAATCGCCCAGACTGTAGTAGGCATTCCCCAGGTTGCCGAGAGAGTACCCCTTACCCTTTTTATCCCCGATTTCCTCGGCGATCGCCAGGGCCTGCTCGTAATAGGAGATCGCCTTCCGGTCGTCGCCTAAATTGTGGTAGGGAATTCCCAGGTTACCGAGTATTGTACCGACTGCCTCCTTTTTCCCTAATTTCTGAAGGATAGATAGTGCTGCCTCCCATTTTTCAATGGCGCCGCGGAAGTTTGAGTGATTAAATTGTTCCTGCCCTTGATTGAAAAGTGTGACAGCCTTGTTCCACTCTTCCTGCGGCGGCTGTGCATGTGATAAAGTATGAAATACAAAACACGCGAGAAGTATACAGGAGATGGAAATACCGACGACACCGCCAATTCGGGAGAATCTCTTCATAGTCTGGTCCCTCCTAATTTATGTCTCAAAGTTATGAGCGACGCCCAATTTCTAATAGATTTCTTTCCAGAGTCCTTTTTTCAGCTCTCCTTTTGCATCCGCCTGAGTGATTTTCATTTGTTCGCTTCGCTTCTTTTACTCTGCTTTGAAATTCTTTTCCGGTTTGGGCTTGACACGAAATTCCTCATAGGCCTCTTTGCCGAGATAGAAGTTGATTGGAGCCTTGGTGCCGTCCCATGGCCCGAATATCGGATGAGAGGCCGTGCTGTAAAGCTCCAGTCCGCCCTTGAGAGGCTTCATCTTGAGGGGCTTTCCGTCAAACGGGTCTGTGGGGATGCGGTCGATGTAATCAGGGATGAGCTCCTCGATCTTTTCCGGATAGCGCCCTTTTGCCGCTTTGTATGACGTCATAGCAAGGGCCAGATCTGCAAGGCCCTGGCTGGCCTCGTGCTTCATGGCACGAAAAGTATATAATAACATGCCAGGCTTGTTTATAGCCACCACCATCCCTCCTTCGTTCTTAACGACCTTTTCGGTCTCTTCGACGTTCAGGGAATACTCATCATAGGTCTTAACCGGTCTTGCCATGATTGTACTAATTTTTTGCAACGTCTTAATGTCGCTTTGCATTAAAAAAACGCGGTAGAGGCTTTCCATAATATTTGCGTAAGCGGGTTGTTTGTCAGTCCGTATTGCAACCGCGACACTGAGCGTCTGCACCATGCCGACACTCTCAAATCTCAAGACCTGAAAAATCGTTCCGAGGTCTGTGGGGTGTACCTTCACCTGGGAATGCCGTTTCAGTGCACCGTCTTGCAGGTGAGAACAGACATGCTCGACACCCCGCACACGGATATCATCAACTCCGTAACTGATCATGGTCGGTAGAAGTAACGGATAAGTCCTCAGGTGATTGGACATGGTTTCAATCACGGCCAGGTCTTTCAGGGCACCCCCTGCATCCCCGGCGTTGGCTTTCAAGCAGGCGGAGTGATAAAGAAAATATGCTAGATCCTTGTACCGCGAAAAATGGGGCGGTAAAGGCCACTCAAAAAAAGGTTTGGCCATGTCCACGTCATAGCGCCAGTGGGGCATTGACGCGGCCTTGTAGAGGAGGTCGCGAGTGTCCCGGTGTTTTCCTATAAAGGCGGCCAGTTCCTGCATGGACACATCGGCGGGTGTGCTTTGCAGCCACTTCGGAAGGTCCTTCTTCATGTCCAGTGATTTGGAGGCCTGGTCGTAAACCTGGCGTGCGTTTTGGGCATCAGGGACACGGACAGGTAGTATCTGTTGAATCTCCTGCACCTGGGCCGTGGTTTCCTTGGCAATTCGGGCAAGTTCCTCCAGCGCGTTGTGGTCCATATAAAGGTAGGTCGCCACCGTGAGGGCTATAACAATGAGGGAGGAGATACCGAGCTTCAGCCGCGGCCAGTCGGGCGCCTGTGCTTGGAACACCCTTCGCGCGAGGTATCTCCTGATTTTTCGCAACCCGAATCGCTCCGTTGACTCTTGCTCAAGGGGCGGTCGTCTTATGCCTTTGCGCCCGATGATGGAACCACCGATGGTGCAGGCCAACGCCAGAGACAGCATGTACCAGAACAGCCATCGGGGGTTTACCAAAAACCAGGCCGAGATGGCTGCGGCCAGAAGCGGCAGCCAAAAAAATACGATTGCCACCGGTAAAGCCTCTCTTACAAAAGGTTTATCCGAATGTGACGCGACAGCAATTAAAAAAGCAAATAGAAGAAGAAGGCCCGCCAACATGCCTGCCCAGAGAATTGCGTAACCCATAATATATCCTCCTTAGCTGAAACCCATTGTCCCCGAGTCTGCCCTGACCGCAAGAACACGCCTGTTTATCAATCTATCCATTAAGCCGGCAACGATTCCTATGACGGAATGGAATGCTCCATTAGTCCTCAAACACACTTCAAGGATTCATCGCCGTCTTCC
>CAITLA010000156.1 GCA_903893135.1 uncultured Syntrophaceae bacterium
CCGCATCTTAAACAACTTTTTTTTCATAATATTGAACCAGTTTAATATTATTTTCTATGCTCAATGATAAGCTATCAAATATATTAAACTTTCAACAATTATATCTCTCTCCCACCAACACATTACCTATATTTATACCCATATCGACCGAAGGGAGATATCTTTTAGTTTTACCCATCCTACTAAGATTTCTCGCGTTGCTCGAAATGACAAGCCTAACAAGTAAGAAATTTATCCCAGAGATGCCAGAGTATTCTCCGTTCTCGTAACCCAGCCGTCGGCACCGCATTCCTTGAAGATGTCGATGGCCTTGGTCAGTTGCTCCTTGGCTCCTTGAATGTTGTCTTTCTTTTTGAACCAGTCGGCATATAGGACATGATCCGTTGCTAAATGCCACCTTAATCCGTTTCTCGTGTCTGCTTCGATGGCCTTCTGAAACCAGGCCTCCGCATCTGAAAGATGATCATCGTCCATATGTAACAGGATATCTCCTATAGTTCTGGCCATCCATCCTTCACAAAACGTGAGTTTATTGTTTTGATAGCATGCAAATAATTCCGTTAATTCGATATCCTGATCATGCCTCAATACTTTGGCTCTCACCAGGCATGTTTGATAAAGTTTGATTATGGAAGGCATAAAACTGGCGTTTTCCATGGTTGAAATTATTTTTTTATAACAATGCACCGCATCATCATATTCTCTCAAATCAATATGCATAGATCCCAAGCTTCCATAAGCCCACGCAATCCAAGAAACGGGGGTCGATTTTTCATATGAATAAGCCAATTCTAAAAGATGAGCTTTTGCCTCATCAAATAATCCTTTGTAATAACAAGATGAACCATAAAAGGAGTAAGCCATCCCTTTGATATATGCATCACCTGTTTCTTTGGCCAGCGTCAATGTTTCCTTAGCCAATTCATGAGCAGGATTCATTTTTCCCTCAACTTGATAGCAATAAGAAATAGGGCCTCTTGAATATGCTATCCCCATTGGCTGGTTTGCCATCAGACTGAAATCGAGACATTGTTTAAGCCGTTTATGGGCGTCCTGAAATTTCGAAGTCATGGGCAGGAAACAACCTGATTCTTGGAGTGCAAGCCACCATGAAAGATAGTCTGCAACCTCTTCCGCAATTGTCGTTGCCTTGTCAATAAATGTAAGTCCTTTGTTGCTGTCCTCTTCAACCATAAGATAATAGAGTCCAATTGATGTGTATATTGCGGGAAGCCTTCTTCTATAATTTAACGTCAAAGCCAAATCAAGAATCGGTTCTACGGCCTCTCTTGCATGACAATGTAAATTTATATTCAAATAATAATTCGCAAGCGTTGTCCTGGCATCAATGCGTTTTTTCTGGTTCGCTTCCGTCTGGGGCAGTTTTTCCCAACTGTTCACGCTCTTCCTCGCATACTCAATGGCATCCTTGAATGATGCCGCCTTCTGATATCTCTTAGCCTCCAGCCTCGCATACTCAGCCCCCTTCTCGTAATCCTCACAGGCAATGCAATGACCAGTCAGAATACCATAACAGTCGCAGATGTTCTCTCCGTAAATCTCCTCTATAGTCCTGGCAATCTTTTCGTGGATCTGTTTCCGCTTCTTCGTGAGGATGGAATCATAGACCACCTCTCTTGTGAGGGCATGTTTGAAGATATATGCAGAATCGGGGTAGATGCCTCTTTCAAAAAGGAGTTCGGAATCTTTTGATGTGGAGAGATTGGCAAGAAGCTCCTTTTCGGGAAGGCCCGTTACCCTCTTAATCAGATCATAGGTGAACTCCCTCTCGATGACGGAACCTGTTCTCAGAACTTCTCTTGCTCCCTCAGGGAGGTTGTCCACCCGTGCCATGATCACATCCTGTATCGTGGAAGGGATAGTGAACTTCTGGACGTCCTTTGACAACTGATATGAGTTGTCCTTTTTCTCGATGACCTTAAGGTCTTTCAGGGATTTTATGAACTCCTCAAGGAAGAAGGGGATACCCTCTGTCTTTTGCAGGATCAAGTCTTCAAGTTCTCTGTCAATGTTCGGGGTACCAAGCATGTAGGTCGCCATAGCCAGGGATTCACGGTTAGAGAGTTTATTCAATGTTACCTGGCTGTGATAGCTGCGGCTCCCCCAGGTATGGATGAACTCAGGCCTGTAGGTGAAGATGAGGAATACCTTCGCTGCTGAGATGCTCTCCAGTAGATCTTTGAAGGCATCCTCGGAGCTCCTGTCCATCCAATGAAGGTCTTCTACTGCCATGATGAGGGGTCGGATCTCCGAGCCCTTGAGAACAATTCTTTTGAGGGCTTCTAATGTTCTGTCCTTTCTGGCCTCGGGGCTCATGGGAATCTTGTCGATGCCGCTCTCTTTCACGGAGAGAAGTTCCAAGAGATAGGGGAGTGTGGTTGCTTCATCTACACGGATAGCTTTTAAGAATCTTGTGACCTTTTCTCTTATGTCCTGGTCAGTATCGTTATCCTGAATATCAAAGTTCGCCTTCAAGACATCGACTATAGGGTGGTAGGCCACATTGCGACTATAGGATAGGCATCTCCCTTCAAGGAAGGTTATATCCATATTGGTCACGGCCTTTCGGAACTCATAGAGGAGTCTTGACTTGCCGATACCTGCATCGGAGATGATGGAGATGGCCTGGCCACGGCCCTCTTTGGATCGTTCAAATCCATCCAACAGGAGTTCCAGTTCTCTTTCCCTTCCCACAAATGGAGTCAGGCCTCTTTCCGCACTGACATCGAATCTGGTTCTTCTGCTGCTGGGGGCAATGACCTGATAGACTTTAAGGGGCTTCTCCTTTCCCTTGATCTCTTTTTCACCCAAAGCCTCAAAGCGAAAAAGTCCTTCCGTGAGCTTGAATGTGTCATCCGAGATATACGTTGTTCCAGGTTCGGCTAAACTTTCCATCCGGGCAGCAAGGTTAACCGTATCCCCAACCGCCTTGAACTCTACTCTCAGGTCGTTTCCAAGGGTGCCTACCACAACAGGGCCGGTATGGATTCCAACTCTCATCTTGAGGGGTGGTATATCTCCCTTTTCCTGCCTTACTTTCTCATTGAACCTTGTCATCTCCCGATGGATGGCCATGGCGGAACGTATGGCTCTCTGTGGAGCATCTTCCAGGGCTATAGGGGCGCCAAATAAGGCCATGACCCCGTCACCCGTCATCTCGTTGACAGTCCCTTCATAGTCATGGACTTTGTGGATGAGGATCTCGTAGACCTGATCCATCATGCCATAAACTTCTTCAGGGCCAAGTTTATCAGTTAAGGGGGTAAAGCCCTTCATGTCGCAGAACATGACGGTTACCTGTTTTAGTTCACCTTCTATCTTGTCACGCTGGGAGAGGATTTTCTCGGTGATGCCAGCGGGCAGGTACTTCTGGATCTTCTCTATCTTCTCATCAAAGGAGAGTTCCTTGCGGGTGGGTTCGGAGGGGAGGGTGAGGTTGTGACCGCAGTCGCCACAAAATTTAAATTGAGGCGGATTGGAATAGTTACACTTCGGACAGACTTTTTCTAATTTGGTCCCGCACTCTCCACAGAACTTTGTTCCGTTGGTATTTTCATATTGGCATTTTAGACATCTCATCATGTGCCCCCACTTCCTATGACAACAAATCTCGAATTATAGACGCCGGGAAAGGTTTTCCATGAGACGGGTATACAGTCTTGGCGCCCTGATCAAGAAGCGTTCGCCAACTCTCTTTAAGTTTATTAAAATCTTCAGCGAAGATTGGAAATCCCGGACGAAGCGTTAAGGGAAATTTATTCATCGCCATATCCCCGACAAATACATCTCCGGTGTCCAGCAATACACTGATCGAACCTGAAGAATGGCCGGGGGTATGTATGATTCTGCCCGAAATTCCATACTCATCGAGGGGAAACCCTTCGTTGCCGATAACAATATCAGACTGGGTGGCTGGGACGTCTATGAGCGGCAGACACATGGTAATGGCCTTACCTAAGAATCTTCCCCAGAGATTTACTCCCGGAGGCATGGGCTTCAAGCCCTTTTCGAGCCATTCTCTCTCTTTCTCGTGAATGGCAATCTTAGCTCCTGTCTTTTCCTTAATGTCTTTCACCGAGGCGATATGGTCCCAATGGCCATGGGTAATGACAACGAGCTTTATCTGTTCGGGCTTTATCGGTAGCTTCCCAATCTTTTTCATGAAGGTTTTTATCTTTCCCGGAGCCCCGCCATCGATCATAATGATTTTTTCATCCTGAACGAGGTAACAGCAGTCAAAGCCCAACTGTATCGGATAAATGCTGACTCCCATATTTTATCCTCCTGATGCATTTTATTTGTTTCAAAGGGAAGCAAGTGCCTCTTTAGCCTATTTCAGGAAGACATCCGCCTCGCAATATTTAATGATGTGAAATAAACCGTTTGGTCTCGTATCGTCAATGATAAGCATAATGATTGTCAAGTATTTTTTGTCTTTTAGAACACCCCTGACCGGATTTCAGACCAAATACAGGATGCGACAGATCGTTACATTGCAAAACATGGAAGAGCGTTGTATAGTTTCAAAAAATTGAAGCTCTCTTGGATGACTATGAATTCCACTGGCAATTGGCAAATTGAACATAACTGCCCTCAGTGCGGGGCCCCCGTGACGCTTGATGAGGCGGATCGCCTCCTTTTATGCACCTTCTGCCGGACGAAACTCTACCTCTCCACGGAAGGCCACTTCACGTACTTCATACCGCCGCCGAATCCGGCGCCACGGGAAACGATCTATGTCCCTTACTGGCGCATGAAAGGACTCTCTTATGCCATGCAGGAAAGCGGACTGTCTCAGCGCTTTGTTGACACCAATATTCTGGCGTTGAAATCGTGGGGCATCCCTCCATCGTTAGGTCTCAGGCCGCAGGTATTAAAACTGAAATTTGTATCTCCGGAAATCGAAGGCCGGTTCATTGATCCAGAGCTGCCTGTTCAAGATGTCCTGAAGAACGCTGCCGTATCCATCCCACAGGTATTAGAAAAGCAATTCGGCATTGCAGAGCCGCCCACTTCTCCCATCTTTCACAACGTCTTTGTCGGAGAAACGACCAGCTTGATTTATTCCCCCATGTACCTGGAAAACAATAACCTGTGCGACGCTCTTCTCAAGCGGCCCGTGTGCACCATAAAGACAGAAGCCATGGAGGGCATGCTCGCTTCAAGCAAGCCGCAGAGCTGGCACATAGCATTCATATCCACTCTGTGTCCGCAGTGCGGATGGGATCTCCAGGGTGAGAAAGAGGCACTCATATTAATATGCAAGAATTGCAGCACTGCATGGGGATGCGAGGGCAAGGAATTTAAGAAGGTGGATTTTGCGGTAATGGAAGGTCCGGGTAAAATATCACACTACCTGCCGTTCTGGAGAATGAAAGCCCGGATAGAAGGCCTCAAACTTGATACCTACGCAGACCTCATCCGCATAGGAAACCTCCCCAAGGCAATTACTCCGGCCTTCGAGGAGACGCCTCTTTATTTCTGGAGCCCGGCTTTCAAAATTAACCCTGCCATGTTTCTCAGGTGGGCGCGGCAGATGACCATTTCACAGCCCGGAGAAAAAACGGGCGATTCGCTCCCGGAGGTGCCCCTCTACCCGGTTACTCTCCCGCTCAGCGAAGTGGCAGAAAGCATCATAATCAC
>CAITLA010000157.1 GCA_903893135.1 uncultured Syntrophaceae bacterium
CCCGGATACAATGACCGTGGACGCAATTGGAAAGCGTTTTAGCAATCTCATCCAAAACTGGACTAATACGCCGGGAAACATCAATGTTCCGGCGGCCATAGTCGGCGACCTCGAAAATCTCTCCTCAGCGGCATCCCTGGCCTATTTCGATCATTTTGGTTCCAATATAAATATCGTCATCTTCGGGCACACGCATATCCCTGTCTTTGACCAGCGCGACCTGAACCCCCAGGCAGACAAGGCTAAGCACCCAGACGATGAACCTTGGAGCTACATCTATGCCAACTGCGGCTCATGGGTGGATGGGAGCGAGTACGGTTGCACCTATGTGGAGACTGAGGAAGATGCAAATGCCGGACGACATTATGTCCGGCTCAAGTCCTATCCTGCGAAGACCGTAATCAGAGAGGGGTTCGTTGGACTCTGAGGGCAATCCCCTCAAGCCGGAACCAAACAGGCTATGAGCAATTTTTAGCCAGACATTCAATTTGAAGCGCAGTGAAAGGAGTGAATATGAGTAACGCAATAAAGCGAGATCCTGCAAAAATTCTCCCGGAGATAACCTTGGATGCCATCGCTCCACCATTTCCGGATTATCCTTATTTTGAGGGTGCTGATATCTACCCGTTTCGACACCAGGCACCCGCGTTTGATATGGTAAATGCATGGTGGCTCATCGAAGCATCAACGTTAGCCTATGCTGAGGAAGATTTCGCCTGCCCCGTGTTTCAAAAGGCCGGTCTCACTGATGTAAAATTCTTTACGGGAGACAGTACCCAGTGTTTTGTAGCGAATAACGACCATTTCGTTATAGTTGTGTTCAGGGGAACTGAAATCCGGAGACGCCCGGACGAATCCGGTTTCCATATCCACAATATCATTGCCGATGCCAAGACTGATGCCGACATCATTCTGACGGACTGGGATCAAGACAGAAAGGTATATCGGGGATTTAAAAACGCACTTGACGAAGTATGGGAAAAAAGAGGACTTATCGAATATATCAAGAGCAAAGATACCCCGAACCGGACCATCTGGTTCACAGGACACAGCCTTGGCGCCGCTCTTGCCACTCTCGCCGCCGACAGGTATGATGGAAAAATCCAGGGTCTGTATACATTCGGCTCACCCTCTGTGGGGAATATTAATTTTGTAAAATACTTTCACATCAGCGCCTACCGGTTCGTCAATAATAACGACATCGTCACTCATTGGCCGCCCCTTGACTGGTATCAGCATGTAGGCAAGCTGAAATATATAGACAGTAATGGCATCGTTCATGACAACTCAATCAGCGGCAAAGTATCATACATTGCTGATTCACCGGGTCATATACGGCACGGGTTTGCCCATTTAATCCCGGATAACATCGTTGACCACGTGCCGATCCTGTATGCCACACATATATGGAACAACATCCCATAACTGAAATAATTGAGCGGCCAGGGTATTGGAGCGCCGGTGAAGACTGGCGGGAAATGGAAGGATGGATATGGGCGCTGGAAATAAAAGCTTTTTTCTATCAGACTCGATTCCCTCTTTCACTGTATTTTTACATTGAAGCTTTTCTGGCGTGAGTGTTACTTGTACAAATATTGATAAAAATCTTTACGTAAATATATAAGACATGGCTTTATTTAAAAACAAAAAAAGGAGCTCATATGGGAGACAAAGCATATTCTAAGGGCCTTGAAGGGGTAGTGGCTGATGAAAGCCGCATTTGCAAAATCGATGGCATCAATGGGAAGCTATACTACAGGGGTTACTCCATAGAGGATCTTGCTGCCTACTCAAACTATGAGGAAGTTTGCTATCTGCTTCTCTATGAGCAACTTCCGACTGCTGCTGAACTGAAGGATTTCTCGGAACGGATGCGGCAAAGCCGTCCCCTCGTCCAGCCCGTTCTGGATATGATACGATCTTTTCCTGCCTCCGCCCATCCCATGGAATTATTGCAATCATCTGTCTCCTACTTGAGCGGGTATGTGAAACATCGTATTGAGCATTCTGCCACCTGCAACTGTCGCGACACGCTTTATCAGGTATCACAGCTTGCCGGCGTTGTTGCCATGTACGGTCGCTATCGGGAAAAAAAGGAATATGTAACGCCACGCATGGACCTCTCGCACGGGGCAAATTTCCTGTATATGATCCATGGAACCGAGCCGGACCCTCTCGAAGGTGAAATCATGGATAAGTGTCTGCTGCTACATGCGGAACATGATTTTAACGCATCCACGTTTGCTGCGCGGGTTGTAGCTTCAACCCTTTCAACCTGCTACTGCAGCATCTCGAGTGCCATCGGTGCGCTGTATGGCTCGCTTCATGGAGGGGCAAATCAGCGAGTTATAGAAATGGTCGAGGAAATCGG
>CAITLA010000158.1 GCA_903893135.1 uncultured Syntrophaceae bacterium
AAAATGGTTGCCCGATCCGAGTGTTCCCAACTGCTCCCGTCCACGCTCGATAGCCCTTGCGCTCAACATGTCCGGATCGGCGCCTGCTATCTTCCCTCCGTCTTCTGTAGCTTCCAGATCATCTTGTGTGCCATACCCCCGCTCCACCGCCCATTTGGCCCCTTCGATAAGAACCTTTCTTTCTTCTTTAGCGGAGAGCTTGAGGTCACTCTTTGAACCGACTCCCGTAGGGATATTATGATACAGCGCGCTGATGAGTTCCTTTAAACGATCTTTTACGTCTTCATGAGCAAGGCGGGTTGTCACCAGCCTGCATCCGCAGTTGATGTCATAGCCCACACCACCGGGAGAAATAACGCCGTCTTGAAGACCAAACGCTGCCACACCGCCTATCGGGAAGCCATAACCCCAGTGCATATCAGGCATGGCCAGTGAATATTTCACAATCCCGGGGAGATGCGCGACATTGGCCACCTGCTTCGGGCTCTCGTCCGAACCCATTTCCCTGATAAGGCGCTCACTCGAATAAATGATCCCGGGGACCCTCATGTTGCCCGTTTGGGGAATCATCCACCGGCAATCGTCGATCTTCTTGAGACCGCCCTTTGTTTCAGACATCAAAAATCACCCTTGCCGTCCATTCTTTCGGGGTTTCTCTGACGGCAGCCTGATGATACGTTACTGCCTTGATTTCCGTATTTATCCGGTGCCTTGAGGGGTCAAAAGGCTCGCCCGACACCGTTCCTTCCAAATGCCGCGGGTCGATATCAATTATGGAAAATTCTTTTAGAAGAAGCCCCTCGCCGTTGAACAGATAGAGGATCTCCCGCAGATAGTTCACCAGGAGGTCTTCCCAGCCATCACCCTCCACAACTATTTTTCTTTCCACTGCTGGGCTTACATGCGAGAGGTCAGCAAGAATGTCAAAAACGGCGAACGCTGCATTGGCAAACAACTCATTTGCCGTCTTGCCGTATACCTCCACTCCTAAATCCGCCGTGTGATCAAACAGCCTGTATCTACGCATTGCAGTAATCACCGGTTTCGTAAATAACTGCCGGATTTATGTCACTTCTTCCTCGTCATCCGCATCGATTTCCAGCGCGCTTACGGTTTCTTCCCCTGCATCTTCCAGCGGCAGGCCGTTGTCCTTATCTTCAGGTTCTCTCTCGGCGCGGGCGACACCTACCAGCTTCTCTTCAGGATCGATCTCTATCAGTCTTACTCCTTGAGTACTTCTATGAAGAAGAGGAACTTCCGCGACCTTCAGGCGTATGATCTTTCCGGCGTTGCTAATCAGCATGATGTCTTCATCACCCGTAACCTGAAGGACCCCCGAAACATTTCCCACCTTGGAAACTGTTTTGAGATTGATAACCCCCTGGCCGCCGCGGCTTTGCCGCCGGTATTCTTCCACATCGGTTCGCTTGCCGTAACCGTTTTCAGAAACGGTTATAATGGAATTGCCCTCCGATGGTATCTCCATCCCGACCACGGCATCATCGTCATCCATGCGAATACCGATAACGCCCCGGGCCGTTCTCCCCGTATCCCGGACGTCTTCTTCATGGAAACGGATGGACTGACCTTTCCTCGTCCCCAAAAAGACATCCTGATCTCCATGGGTCAACTGAACAGCAATCAGCTCGTCTCCCTCGTCAATGGATATGGCGATAATTCCTCCGGACCGAGGGTTCGAATAGGCTGCCAGATCGGTCTTTTTTGCTATGCCCTTCCTGGTCACCATAATCACATACTTCCCCTCGACGAACTCCCGGACGGGAAGGAGCGCCGCTACCCCTTCTCCAGGCGACAGATTGACCAGATTGACAATGGCCTTCCCTTTCGATGCCCGCCCGGCCTGGGGAATCTGGTAAACCTTCAGCCAGTACACCCTTCCCAAATTCGTAAAGATAAGTATATAGTGATGGGTGGAGGCGATAAATATCTTCTCGACAAAATCCTCCTCCTTGGTTCCCATGCCGACCTTCCCCTTGCCGCCGCGGCGCTGGCTTCTATAGAGGCTGACGGCATTCCTTTTAATATAGCCGTAGTGAGACACGGTCACCACCATATCTTCTTCAACAATCATGTCCTCGATATCAATGTCTTCCACGCTTTCCACTATCTCCGTACGCCTCTCATCGCCGTACTTTTTCTTGATCTCTTCTAGTTCCGCCACAATGATATCGAGCACCTTCTTATGGTCATCCAGAATCCCTTGCAATTGGGCGACCAGCCGGGTGAGTTCCGCGTATTCGTCATCGATCTTGGCCCGCTCGAGACCTGTGAGCCTCTGCAGGCGCATGTCGAGGATAGCCCGCGCCTGGATCTCCGAAAGGCCAAACCTCTCAGTGAGGGCCTGCGCGGCCTCCTGGGGGTTCTTGGATTTCTTGATGAGCTGAACTACGGCATCGATATTATCAAGGGCAATGATAAGTCCTTCCAGGATATGGGACCGTTCCTTCGCTTTCTTGAGATCAAAGATCGTCCTCCGTGTAATGACCTCCTTGCGGAAGTCCACAAATTTCTGGAGTACCTCTTTAAGATTGAGGACCTTCGGCTGGTTGCGGTCGATTGCCAGCATGATAACACCGAAGTTCGTCCCCATCTGAGTATGCTTGTAGAGCTGGTTGAGGATGACGCCGGATGGCTCGTCCTTCTTTAATTCTATGACGATCCGTATCCCGTCCCGGTCCGACTCGTCCCTGAGATCGGAGATGCCTTCTATCTTTTTCTCTTTCACGAGTTCGGCAATCTTCTCGATCAGATTGGCCTTGTTTACGAGGTACGGGAGTTCCGTGACGATAACGCTCTCCCTGTCGTTCCTCGCGTTCCTCTCGATGATCGCCCTGGCTCTCATTCGTATGGAGCCCCTGCCCGTAGTGTACGCGGAGATGATCCCTTCCCTTCCATTGATGAAACCGGCCGTCGGGAAATCAGGGCCTTTGATATGCACCATCAGTCCCTCAATCGTGATTTCCGGATCGCGGATCAGGGCTATTGTCCCGTCGATGAGCTCGCTTAAGTTATGGGGCGGGATGTTTGTCGCCACGCCCACGGCGATCCCGGAAGTGCCGTTGAGCAGAAGCGCGGGAATACGCGCGGGCAGGACCGTCGGTTCCTGCATGGAGGCGTCATAGTTGGGGACAAAATCTACGGTTTCTTTTTCGAGGTCGGCGAGCATCTCCTCCGCGAGCCTCGCCATGCGGATCTCAGTGTAACGCATCGCGGCAGGTGGATCTCCGTCGACGCTCCCGAAATTTCCTTGACCGTCAATCAGGGGATAGCGCATGGAGAAGTCCTGGGCCATGCGGACAAGGGTGTCATACGCGGCGGTATCGCCGTGAGGGTGATATTTACCGATGATATCCCCGACGATCCTGGCGGATTTCTTATAGGCCTTGTTCCAGACGTTCCCCATCTCCGACATGGCATAGAGCACCCGGCGGTGGACCGGCTTCATGCCGTCCCGGACATCCGGAATGGCACGGCCGATGATCACACTCATGGCGTAAGCCATGTAGGATTTCTTCATTTCATCTTCGATATTGATGGGGATATTCTTCTGGAAAAGCTCCTCCATAATTTTCAAGTCCTCACTATACATTTTAGATTCTGAAAACACCTGCAATTTCAAGCACTAACATAGCAGGTATTCTATAAAAACTTATACCATTTTTTACCGGAGAAGTCGCGTTATTTTTTATCTTTTTGACGGGTTAAAATGAAGTAATTTGAGGTGATTAAACCCCTTACACATCCAGGTTCGATGCATAGAGGGCGTTCTTGTAGATGAATTCTTTGCGGGGTTCCACATTATCGCCCATGAGGGTTGTGAAGATTTCGTCGGCGGTGACAAAGTCTTCCAGCTTGACCTGTAGGAGGGTTCTCTTTTCCGGATTCATGGTGGTCTCCCACAGCTGATCGGGGTTCATCTCGCCAAGACCCTTGTAGCGCTGGATCGTGAGGCCTTTCTGTCCCATCGCGGTCACGTATTCCACGAGGGCCGTCATGCTTGCGAGCTCCTTCCTCCCCTTTTCGTCATCGTCCGTGACCACCGTGTAGGGCGGTTCGCCCAGGGCGCTCACCTGATTGAGGAGCTCCTTGATTTCGATAAATCTCGGTGATTTGAATATCTCACGGTCAAGGACTGTCGTAAAGATCTGCCCCTTCATCCGGTAATCGAGAATGAGCCTGTAACCGTCGTCGTATTCCGGATCAATCTCAGTTCTGCAGCCCACCAGCCTTTCTCCTATGGCCTTGCTGGTTCGTTTCGCAACTTTCTGGAGGGACTGTTCTTTTCTGAAATCATTTGGCGAAAAGACAGGATCACCGGCTAATACGCGCATAACCGTCTTGTTCTTGTCTTCCCTCTCAAAGCGGTTAAGTACCGTTTCTATCCTCATCACCTTCTTGACCAGACCGAGGAGGCGGCTTCCCGTAATATTATTTCCATTGCCCGTGATGAGGGAAAGTTTGTTCACCCCGTTATCGAGGACGTAATCCTTCATTTCCTCTTCGTTGCTGATGTAGAGTTCTTTCTTGCGGTCCATTACCTTGAAGAGGGGCGGTTGGGCGATATAGAGGTATCCCCGCTCAATCAACTCACGCATCTGCCGGAAAAAGAATGTAAGGAGCAGCGTCCGGATGTGGAGGCCGTCCACATCGGCATCCGTCATGATGATAACTTTGTGGTACCGCAGCTTGCTGACGTCAAAGTCATCTGTGCCGATGCCCGCCCCCAGGGCCGTTACCATGACCTTGATCTCCTCGTTTTGCAGCATTTTGTCGAAGCGGGCCTTCTCCACGTTGAGGACTTTGCCGCGGAGAGGGAGAATAGCCTGGTTCCTTCGATCCCTGCCTTGTTTGGCCGATCCGCCGGCGCTGTCGCCTTCCACAAGGTAAACCTCGCTGCGGGCGGGATCGCGCTCCTGGCAGTCCGCAAGTTTACCGGGCAGGGCGCCCACTTCCAGGGCGCTCTTTCGCCGTGTGAGTTCCTTGGCGCGCCGCGCCGCGTCCCTGGCCCTCGCGGCATCAAGGGCCTTGCCTAAGATCTGTTTCGCCACCGGGGGATTCTCTTCCAGATAGCTCCCCAGCTTGTCGTAGACGATACCCTCGACTTGTCCCTTCACCTCGCTGTTCCCCAGCTTGGTCTTGGTCTGCCCCTCAAACTGGGGCTCCTTCAGCTTGAGGCTAATTACGCAGGAGAGCCCCTCCCGGACGTCTTC
>CAITLA010000159.1 GCA_903893135.1 uncultured Syntrophaceae bacterium
GGCCAGTCCTTCACCGATAATCCAGCGAAGAGGGGTTAAAAGTGGGGGAATTCCGAATTTGATCTCCGGATGCCCGAAGAGGGCGGTTTTTGAGCATATCCTGATATCGCAAAGTTTTGCAAGATCAAACCCGCCAGCCAGAGCCGGTCCGTTCACCGCGGCGATCGTAGGCTTGGGAAAATACCATATATCTCTGTGATATCTTGCCGACGTTTCGTAAATGTCATTATACAGGGTCGGTTGTTTGAATTCGCCCAGATCAAAACCGGCGCTGAATGCCTCGCCGTTGCCCGTGATAATTACGGCGCCCACCGTTTCGGATTCTCGCCAATCTTTCATGCATGCTGACATCTCACGACGCATCTCAATAGAGATTGCATTCCGTCTCTCGGGGCGATTCAGATAGATCGTACCGATTCTGTCCTGTACATCGGCCTTTATGGTGCTGAATTCCATGGTGCTCCTCCTTCAAAAAAGCATCTGTTGAAATGTGAATCTACCTCACAGCAAAGGAATTTAATATCTGCAACAGGAGTCTAAAAAACAAAACATTTAGACTCTTTCTTGTTACGCCTTTATAGGCAGATACTAACTAACTGATGATAAATATGTCCACGGTCGGCAGTCTTTGGACTACGCGGCAAGGTAGAAAGAGCGCCCTCTAAGAGCGGATCACTTTCTCCTTGAGATTATTCCAGGTTTTTTCCGAGTACCAGATTTCGACAAATTCGAGAATGGATTCCCTTTCCCTTTTCATCATCTCTTCTGCTGCGGGTTTGCGCAGGAGCTTCTTAATGCTCGCGAAGGCCGCGCTGTCCTGTGAGGCGTATTCCCGCGCTTTTTTTCCGGCTTCGCTATCCAAATCATCCTTCGATACAATCTGATCAATCAATCCCAGCTCACGGGCATCTTCCGGAGAATACATGGCCCCGCTGAGGAGGGCGTTTTCCGCCTTTTTTTGCCCCAGCCACAATTTCATCATTTCCACACTTCCGGCAAATACAGAAGAGCTAAAGTTAATTTCATTAAGAGATATCTTGGCACTGCCCTGCACCATGATCCTCCAGTCGCAGGCGATGGCGAGCATGCAACCACCGGCGATGGTGTGACCGTTCAAGGCGGCAACAACGGGTTTGGGATAGAGGAAGATATCCGCATAGAGACCGGTGAACTTTGTGAGATAGCGGACGAAGGCCTCTTTCGAGTAACCCAGAAATTCCGGAATATCGAAACCAAAGGTGAAGAACTTGCCCTCACCGGTAAAGATGACAGCCTTTACTGCCGGATCAAAAGAAAGTTTCCGAAAGCAATCAGTAAGCTCATCTACGACCGTTTCATTGATGGCATTGACTTTGCCCCTGCGTAGCGCGATTCTGGCAATGCCTTCATTCATTGTCAAACCAACAAAGTCCATGGCTACCCTCCTTATGCATATTTTTTTAGATATATACACTACCGCCGCACAAGAAGCGAGATAACTTGCGCAACGCGTTAAGCCCTTACTGCTGATTTCTAAAATGACCGACCGCACAGCCGGTAGGACAGGACATAGCAGAAATCATATTGATTAATTTGCCTTCATGACGGACATGGTTTACTCAGGATGCACAACGATTCAAGACGATATTTGATAATTGCAATAGCGAAAAATCTGGGAAGGGTTCAGTAATTTCCCGATCGTGTTTTCGGGCATTTGTATATCCCTGTTCTTTAAAATGCACAACGGGCACTCATTTAATCGGCCATTCTCCCCGCTCTTTGAGTACATCGCGATAAACTTCAAGAGCTTCATTGACGGCGGGCATGCCTGCGTAGGTCGCAACCTGGAAAAAAATCTCCGTAAGTTTTTTCGGGTCACAGCCCACGTTTAACGCTGCATTCACATGAAGCTTGAGTTCACCCGTCGCCCTTAGAGCCGCAAGCATAGCGCAAGCCGCCATCTGCCTTTCTGGGAGGGTCAAAACAGTCCGGGAATAAAGGTTGCCCGTTATGAAACGGGAAAAATCGTTGGCAAGGTCCTTATCAAATTCCCGCCACATCAGATAAGGCGGATCCATCTTAATCCCTTTACCGAAGAGGGTATTCGCTGTTTCCTGGGTTCTTTTTTTGATTTCGTCGCTCATTATCTCATCCTTAAGTTTTTCATTATTGTTCATCGTTAAGCTTGCCGCCGTAAGGGTTTACCTTGATGTCGTCAAAGCAGGCATGGCAGAATACTTTTGTATCCACGTGGCCGCAGCCATAGCCCCAAAGGTCAAATTTACGGCAATCTACGCAGAGAGGAATTTGGCAGCCATCACAGAAGATGACGGCAGGGATTTTTCCGCAACGAGTGCAGGCAATGTTTGTTTCTGTTATGACAATCATGGAACATCAGGCTAACACATGCGATAAAAATGGACAAGATGAAACGGGAGGACATTTCATCAGCTCTTCCGAAAATTTATTTCTTTTCCGCCTGCGCTTCTTTTTCGAAATCATGAGCTCTCACATTATCGTGGTGTTGAAAATATGCAGGATAGTATTCCCGGAAGTAAGCAACTATCTTTTCATAGGGAACGTCGGCAAAATGACCGTGATCCCTGACGTACTCCATATGCTTCTTTCCCTCCCTGTCATATGGATGAAAGAGGCTGTCATTTCTGCCGTCGAAATTGAGGGGACTTACACCGAACTTGTCACACAGGGATAGGTTGAAGGTCGGTGTGGCCTTGACCCATCGGTTGTCGAGGAAGAGCTCCGTATAACCGTGGAAGATAAATGTGTCCGTGTTCATCAACTGCCGGAGCCTTTCCGTTGAGAGGTGGTTGCGTACATCGGCAAAGCCGAGGCGGCCGGGAATGCCGGAGGCACGCGCCACAGCAGCAAGCACAATTGCCTTGGCAACGCAATAACCGTAGCATCTCCCGATGATGACGCTCGCCTTGAAAGACTCTCTTTTTTCCAAATCGATCCGGTATGGGTCATACCTGATTTTGTCCCGAACCGCATAAAACAGAGCGATGCCTTTCTCGAGTAAGGTCTTTCTGTCGCCGGCAGCATCTCTGGCGAAGGCTATAACCTCCGATGCCTCACTGTCAATATAGTACGTGGGCCGCAGGTATTGACTGAGATCATTTCCCATAATAGTCTGATAGGAGTCTCCCCTTGTCTGACAGGAATATATGTGAAAAGGAACTGGCTTGTCAATGACAAGTGAGTACGGAATAAAACGGATACGAGTAAACAATGTCAGTCGAGGGATGAAAGAGATTTTCTGTTTTTCTCGCCGCCTCGATTATTAATTTCCGGGTATGGAAAAAGCGGCAATAACCCGCGGGGCGCCAAAAATACTAAGCAACAAAGAAAATATTATTTGTGAAATATTTTCTTAATCTCCAGAATGGAGCAGGACAGGGGTATGGCTAACCTCCTCCAGGTCATCCCTCCAACCCTTGTTTTCCATGATTCTTTTCTTCTTTACAAATGTCCATAACTCATCAAACTGGGCATCTGTCATTTTCAGTGAATGCAAAAGATTTGACAATACGGACTCACAATGTTCGCCTGCACGAAGGATTACGCGCTGTACAATACCTTTATCGATCTTCAATAATCGCGCGGTCGACTGAACTCCATCACCTTCTGCCGCATGGTGCAGTATCTGTCTAATAATATCTTCGGACAAATGCATCCTGTAAAAAGCCGTTGACGTCGATGCGGCAAAACGTTTTCCGCAGGTTCTGCAATATAATAGCTTTCTGTTCTTATTCTTGCCGTAGTTGCCACGTACACCAACATTACCGTTGCCCCTCAGTCCGTAATCTTTGCAGCCTCTGTTGGGGCAGTATATGTATTCAATTTCCAACATGTTGAAGTGCCTCCAATCAGCAATTCCAAGTTTGTCAATTAAATTAAAAAGTGTGTCAATTCTATTCGCACTAAATTACCAAGGCAATATTAAAAGATTGATAAATAATATTAAGAATTATTTAATTCAAAATTAGTGATGAAATTGCAATCTGGAGATAGCGTTTTATTGTGAGGTTTAGCTTGCATCCGATACGCTAGCAGTATATATTGATTAGGCTTTTAAAGAGAATGGTAAACTTGACAATTTGTCTCATAGTATCCTTTTCTTGATGAATTTTCGACCTGAATTTCTCCAACGGCAAGATTCAAAGAAGAAGGCAACTCGAAGAGGTCTATAACCGTATGGAAGATGACATCCGCTGGGTCAGGACACATTGCGCCAGGATGGACCACGGCGGCTGTGCCCTTCTGGTCGGCGTGAAAGATAATAAGATTGTCACGGTGAAGGGTGATCCGAAGGGCTACCTGAGTAAGGGGTATATTTGCCCGAAGGGCGTTGCATCACCGGATCGACTGACACACCCCGATCGCCTCAGGCATCCCGTCAAGCGGGTGGGAAAGCGTGGTGAAGGCAAATGGCAGCGCATATCCTGGGAAGAGGCCTTACAGGAGGTCGCCGGGAATCTCCTTGAGATCAAGGAAAAATACGGTGCAAAGGCGGTGGCCTTTGGCGTCGGCATGCCCAAAGGCCTGGAGCATTTTGTCCTCATTCGTCTGGCCAATCTTTTCGGATCACCGAATGTGATCGCTTCTCAGGATGTCTGCCACGCGCCCCGTGAAATTACGGGCATCCACACCTGCGGCTTTTACCCTGTCGCAGATTTTCACCACCCGAGTAAGCTTGCCGTTTTGTGGGGAAGCAACATTACCTCCACGAATGAAGAGGGTGAGATCAACAGCCTCTTCCTCGAACAGGTAAAAAACGGGATGGAGGTGATTATAATCGATCCCCGCCGGATCGACACAGTCAAGAAGGCCAAGATGTGGCTACAGATCCGGCCCGGCACAGACAATGCCCTGGCCCTGGGATTCCTGAATGTCATTATTTCCGATGGTCTGTACGACAAAGAATTTGTGGAAAAATGGACTGTGGGTTTTCCCGATCTGGCCGAACATGTAAAAGAATTCACGCCAGAGAAGGTCTCCGAAATCACCTGGGTTGCGCCCGAACTCATAAAAGACGCCGCCCGATACTATGCCAAGGCAAAGCCGGCAGTCATCCAGTGGGGAAATCCCATAGAGCATAACATTTTCACCTTCGATACTACGAGAGCACTTATCTGCCTCATGGCCATCACGGGCAATCTTGATGTGCCCGGCGGCAACGTGGAAGCAAAAGACCCACAGATCGTGGGGCTGGGTCCCTTTGTCCGGGCCGATCTCATACCGGACAAGCACAAGAACATGATCAGCGCCCACCACCGTGTCATACCGCGCCTGATGACAATTGCGCCCGCCTATTTCCGGAAGGCCGTTCTGGAAGGAATTCCCTACCCGGTGAAGGGGTTTTACGCCATGTGCTGCAATCCCCTGTTGACTTACGCAGACAGCCGTCAGACCTATGAAGCCCTCATGAAACTGGACTTCCTTGCCGTAGCGGACATCTTCATGACCCCGACAGCGGCCCTGGCGGATATCGTTCTTCCCGCAGCCACCCAGTTTGAATTTGACGATATCGGCCATCTGGGAATCGGTCACGGCTACATCCTGGCAAGGCCCAAGGTCGTGGAGCCGCCGGAGGAGTGCTGGCCGGACATGAAGATTATGAATGAGCTGGGCAAACGCATAAGTCCGCCGGAGCTCTGGCACGACGATTACCGCATGTTCCTCGAAGATGTCGTCAAACCGGCAGGCCTTACGTATGCCGAGTTTGTGGAGAAGGGATACCTGAAAGGGCCGGACCGTTTCAAATCCTACGAGAAAAAGGGTTTCAGGACCCCTACTGGAAAGGTCGAACTCGCCCTCAGCACTGCGGAGAAGTTTAAGCTGTCTCCCCTGCCGCAATACAAGGGTCTCCCGGAAGACGACGACCCCGATTATCCCCTGCTCCTCACTGGTGCAAAGAGCCGCCACTACCTCCATTCATCTTATCGGTGGCTGGAAAAGCTCAAGAAACTGAGACCCCATCCGCGGCTGGAGATCAATCCCGCTACGGCACAGAAATACGGTATCAATGAAGGTGATGAAGTTGTTATCGAAACGAAATACGGCCGGATCACCCAGGTGGCTCACCTGACGGACGGCATCGATCCCCGCGTCCTCTGTGCTGCCCATGGATGGTGGTTCCCAGAAGGGAGACCGGAAAGCCAGTACGACTGGGAAAAATCGAATTTCAACATGCTTACCTCAACGGGCAAACTCGGCAGGGAATACGGCACACCCAATCTCAAGGCCCTACCCTGCCGCATCAGCCGGAAGACATAAGCCTTATCAAATGAGGCCTCTAAGCGGATATTCACATATCCTGAATCGAACGTAGCCTGGTACTGTACTTGTTAATCATGGACACACAGTAAATATCCACCCTTTCAATTAGTAATTGCTTATTGATTGTCGGAGAAGATCTGTGGTGATGAGCGGAGCACATTCATCCGTCCTTGATATGGAAAAGCTCATTTCAGATCCGCAAACTTATATCCGATCCCCCTGACGGTCAGGATATACTGCGGCTTATCTTTATCCTTTTCTATGGCCATCCTCAGACGGCTGATATGGACATCCACGGTGCGGGGTTCAACGAAAGTCTCATCCCCCCAAACATAGTCCAGAAGCTGATCTCTGGTGTAAACCCTGCCGGGATGTTGTGTGAAGAATCGTAAAAGTTTTAATTCAGTGGGACCGAGATCGACCTTTTTCCCGTCTATGCTAACATCATATGACCTGTAATCATACCGGAGCCCTTTGTATGCGAACTGTTCTTTCTTGTCTGAATCATGATGCACTTCCGCCCTTCGCAGTACCGCATGAATTCTGGCAATCAGTTCTCTCACATTGAACGGCTTGGTAACGTAATCGTCCGCGCCCATCTCAAGGCCCAGTATCTTATCTACCTGATCGCCTTTAGCTGTGAGCATGATGACCGGAAGCGTTTCTGTTTCCGGGTTCTTGCGGATAAATTTGCATACCTCTAATCCCCTGATGCCGGGAAGCATGAGGTCAAGAATGACCATGTCCGGTCTTTTGGCCTTGACCAGTTTGAGAGCGCTTTCCCCATCGTAGGCCTTGATAGTTGCAAATCCTTCCTTTTCCAGATTGTAACTGATCAAATCCACAATGTCTTTTTCATCATCAACAATAAGAATTTTTTTCGGCATAATTAGAAAAGATACTCCAAGAGCTTTTTCAGATTGTTGACCCTGATACACTCCATCTTTTTTTCCGCAGAACCATTTCGGGAAGATGTCTGAGGAATGATGCAGCGCCTGAATCCCGTACGGGCTGCCTCCTTGATCCTGATGTCCATCTGGGGATCCCCCTCACTTCGCCTGCAAGACCCACTTCCCCAAATACCACTGTACCTTTATCAATAGGTTTGTCGAGAAAACTGGAGGCCATGGATGCGACAATTCCCAGGTCAACTGCCAGCTCGTCCACCTTTATGCTTTCTGCAGTCGATTTATGGGAAAAGCAAGAGAAACTGTGGTACCTCTTCCCACTTGACTTTCGATATCAATGCTGCCGTTATGAGCTTTCATGAGATGTTTTACTATTGA
>CAITLA010000160.1 GCA_903893135.1 uncultured Syntrophaceae bacterium
CCGGCTTGATCCACGTTTGGCCAGTGGCATGATGGTCAGGGCATCTGATCTTCCCAGCCCAAGTGCCTCGCGCGCGAATTGGAGCTTTTCATCATCTTGATGCGTCATTTTCCCCTGCCAAATACCTTACGAGATATCATTCCTCTATCTCCTGTCCCGTGAGCAAGGCATTTATTTTTTCATATTCCGCCACAGATCCGATATCGTACCACCGGCCTTCATCGATAATTATCCCTGCCACCGATCCAGCTTGTTCCCTGATCATGGCGATGAGGACGGGGATAACCGATTCTTTGCAGCCTGCTCTCAGGCGTCGGAGAAAGGTTTTTTCCACGATATAGATGCCCGTAAAAAGAGAGCTCTTAACACCGCTGTCACCCAGTGTATGCCGCAGGTCACATATTTCGCCCCGGGCATTCAGATTGACGTTCAAAGGAGAGCCGCTGCTTCTGAGAGCGAGGGTAACTTCCTTCCCCTTCGCGTAGTGCGTATTGATGAGATGGGCAAGCGGCAGGTCAGTAAAGGTGTCGCCATTGTAAACCAGTATCGTTTCGTCGCCATCAAGGAGATCTTCGATGTTCTTTATGCCCCCCGCTGTATCCAGAAGCACAGGTTCATACCGGAAGATTATGGGGGTCCCCCGCCATTGCCGATCCGGGAATGCCTTATGGTATGCCTCTGCAAAGTAATGGGTATTGATGATAAAGCGTTCTATACCGGCAGATATAAGATGATCCATTGCATAGGTAATCAGCGGGCGTCCGCCGGCTGGCAGGAGCGGTTTTGGACAGTTATCGGTCAAAGGGCGCAGGCGCGTTCCCAGCCCGGCGCCGAGAATGAAAGAGGTTCTGATAGATGATTTTCGCATAGCCTTTCTTCAGTACAGTTTCTGAAGCTCCGCACCACGAAAGTAATGTTTCAAAATAGATTCTGCCGTAAAGCCTTTTAGAGCCATTACGGCTGCCCCTATCTGGCATAAGCCGACGCCATGTCCCCATCCGGCGCCCTGCAGGACGAAACTGACGGGGAGCCCTGACGCATCGTTTTCCACAGAAACGACAAAAGCGCTGCTATACAGATGGCTCCGGGATAGCCAGCGGCGGATCTCGAGTTCCCTGCCTATGGTCAGGGTTCTTTTCGATCCGGCTATTTGCAGCCTCACTATGCGGCCGGAGGGGCCCCGCTCAATGGGAGTGAGACTGAGGAGATTGCCGAAGTCCATTCCCGATTTTTCCCGGATAATCTCCTCCAGTTCTATGCGTGTATACGTTACCTTCCAGCGGAAAAAATCCGTCGTTTCCTGATCGAAGGACGGGAGAATCCGGCGCAGGGTATTACTGTCTTTAGTATTGCAGTGTGCCTCTGCATCTCCCAGAATCCATTGCCTGGCTTCGTCTTCCGTGCGGATTGGATCGTACGGGATAGCAGAGTCTGAAACGGACGTAAGATAAGGGACGGTAACATTCTCCCACGTATTTGCGAAATTATCCGTCAGACCGCCGCAGGCTTTATGATAGCGGGCATCGCAGATCTCATTATTGTAGACGAGGAACAGGCCGCGCGTTCTCTCAACTGCCTGCCGGGCGTTTTCTGAAATTAGCCTGGTGATGCCCTGATACCGCTGACAATGATCGTCCGCACAGACATCGAAAAGCGTGTGGTCAACCCTATGGTAATATCTGATAAACTCTTTAGTTTGCAGGGGAGGGCCGGGCGATATATTTTCGCCATGTCTTCCCTTGCCTGCCATGTCCAGCATAGACATGAGCCAGCTACGTGACGCAATTGCGTGGGCATTGAGGAATTCCAGCGCCGCTTCAGCGCTCATTTCTGAAGAAATGACGCTCGATAGATAATCTTCCAAAGGAATGCTATTGACGGCAACCAGCGTATCATTTTCGTCTATGATGAGCCTCAATTCCCCCCGGAAAGTTTGCTCCTGTTTTCTTTCCCAGTGGAAATGTACACCGATCGTCACATCAAGGAGGGTGAAGGTTGAATTATCGAGGGGGGTGCAGCGGACCTCCTTCTCATGGATTATCTCTTGTCCCGCAGCGTCTGCAAGAAGTATGCGACCCTCTCGCACACGCGCACTGAACCTCCCGCGGAGACTCCTGGCATCATTAATCAGGAATGGGCCGTTTAACCTCCCTGCCACTTCCCTGTATCCCTGCAGGATGCCTACTCTGAGTGTCGGTTCTTTCTTCATAGCGCTATAAATGGCAGGTAAGGTGTCCGCCTATCCATCTCAATCCTGTCCCTGCGAAAGGGGGAAAACAGGAAAATGAAATAAAATTATTATAACACATGCACGCCCATATCAGAAACAGGGCGATTATTCAATGTCTAACCCCTAGTTTGCTTCTTGAGAGTGACAGGCTTCAACCAAAATGTGAGCAATACGAAAGCAAGAAATATGATTGTCGCGTAGGTAATCTTCTCAAGGGTCAGATCTTCAACATAGATCAGCTTTTCAATTGCATCTATGGTGAACTGGCCGGGATAGACCCGATTCGATTCACCCTTAGATTTGAGATAAGCTTCCAGATAGGTCAGGGGACAGATAGTTCTGGTCAATTGCATGACGACCATGGCGATCAAGGCGACCAGATGAAGAACCCTCCACTTTGGGAGATTAAAATACAGGAATACCGGAAATCCCAGGATGACAAAGGCAATCCACAGGAAATGGATGAAGATCACTAAATCGGCTGCTATCCTGTAGAACATATGGGCTCCACCACAAACAACTCACATGGAGAAACGGGTCTACTTCTTTACGGTCATTTCCATGCAGACGCGAATCGAGAATTCAGCGAATGCTTCCCGGGTATAATTCGGAGAATCTCCGCAGAGTGACTAAATTAATCTATAGCATATCAAAATATTCCAAGATATTTAAGAGAATCTATATTATCCGGGCAATGTCCGGTAATGAGTGAAAAAACCGCAGAACTCAAAATGAAAACGTGGTAAACGTTCTGCCGGGAGTCAATGGGTCTAAGCAGGATTAGAAAATCTACCTAAAGAAATGCAAAGATATTCAGAGTTAGATTAAATGCAGCATGAAGCCAAAATAGGCAAGTTTCGCCCTTGGATTGTTTTAGGAGCCGCGACTGCCATAAACATGACCATGGGCGTCACCTATTCCTGGAGCTTAATCAAGAAGGCATTGGTTACGGATTGGCAATGGGCCAATGTTGAGGCGTCTTTTCCTTTGACGACTTATACGGCCGTCTTTGCTTTGGCGATGGTTTTTGCGGGCAGAATGCAGGACAAGTTAGGTCCCCGCCTGATCGCCAGCCTCGGTGCTGTATTACTGGGGACAGGCTTGATATCTTGTAGTTTCGCGAATACACCCTTCTCTATGATGCTGACTTACGGGATAGCCGGTATGGGCAATGGTCTATGTTACGCCTCAACTATACCGGCCAGCATCAAGTGGTTCCCGCCGGAAAGAAAAGGACTCGCCACAGGCATTGTAGTCAGCGGCATAGGACTGGCTTCCGTTTATATTTCACCCATTGCCAACTGGCTGCTGGGCAACTGGGGCATTTCCAGGACATTCCTGGTCTTGGGTACAGGGGCCTTTTTCGTGATGATTACATCGGCTCAATTCCTTCGGAATCCTCCTCTCAATTATAAGCCAAAATCAAAGATCGGCGGAATTGCCGTGCCGGTAAATATGACAGCACATGCTTCTTGTGATATTGACTGGCCCGAGATGATAAAAACGAAACTGTTTTATAAGTTGTGGTTTATGTACTTAATCGCAGCGTCGGCGGGATTGATGATTATCGGACATATTGCAACTATAGCCAAAACGCAGGCCAATTGGGAAAATGGATTTTATCTCGTCATCATATTTGCCATATTTAACACCGGCGGGAGATTCATGGCGGGCTTCTTTTCCGACAAATACGGACGCCGCAATGTGATGTTGCTGGTTTTCCTCCTGCAGGCGGTTAATCTGACATTTTTTGCCAGCTATATAACTCCCGCATTACTGGCTTTAGGTACAATGATGACAGGCCTTTGTTACGGCTCTTGCTTTGCGCTCTTTCCGTTGGCGACAGCGGATTTTTTCGGCATGAGAAATTTTGGGATCAATTATGGCCTCATATTTCTTGCGTGGGGATTCGCGGGCATTCTTGGCCCCATACTGGCGGGCTATGCTGTTGACATAACCGGGAATTATTTCATCGCTTATGCCATATCCGCAGGCCTCTCGTTTGTCGTGTTTTTTCTGGCCTTGACTATCCATCCGCTGGCCAAACACATATAGGGTCAAGATTCCCGGATTTTCACTGCCCTTCCACACAACGCATCATGCATGTTCTAATCGCCCGGACTATGTAGTCAATTTCTATGGATTAAGATGTGATCTGAGATGTGGATAAACTTGTTGATACACCTGTTAATTGTTTTACTAAGTATCTGAAAAAGAATTGATTCTTAACTAAGAGCAAAATTTGGAGTGATAATGAATAGCTAGTATAATCAATAACTTAGTGGAAATAGCTAATAACACGTTTATTTTCTCGGCGATGGATGTATGGATCAACTTTTATTCAACAGGACGATTCGTAATCACGATCCCTGATATGAAAACGGGGGGTCAGGTCTTTCATCTTGACATTCCTCATGAGGCCATGATGGTGAACTGCCATGGCACGACCTCTGCGCATAGAATACTCACCACATCGGCCTGCATTACACCTTTGTGAGCAGGCTGATCGCCCGTTTCAGGGGATGCTGAAATACAAGACCTGACCCCATACAGCGGCAAAGAGATTATGGGACGTTACTTTTCGTGCCGATGAGCTTCCTGGCAAGGATTGGTATACCGGAAAGCAATTCCTCCTCCTGCCCGGACGAACACTTGAGGGTGCCGAGACCCAGGGTTCCCATCGTTTTTATATCCGTGCGCTTTGCCTGTAGAATGTATGAATTTCCCAACATGGCAAGACGTCCTGTCACAGCCTGATTTGCCGCAAGCCATTTTCCGAGTTCCACAATCTCTTTTTCGGCAACCAGCCCAGAGTGCTGCAGCTGCAATTCCTGCATGACCTGCATCATATTTTCACGATTGACCAGCGAAAAAAGGCCCAATATGAAAAGTTCCTCCCGAAGAGCGTCAGTAAGAATGAGTGCAACAACACTGAGACGCTCGACGGTATCAAAATCATAGACTACAAGCTTGGCCTTGTCTGTTGCCGGCGTTTCCGTTTGCAGCTCATGTTCCAGTTTATTCTCAAACTCTTTACGTTTGTCAGCAGGTAACAGAGGCTGCGGAGCAGGGGTGATTTTTGCGATGGACTTTGGTGTTTCCGTATCCTTCTTGATATCACGTATGGGCTCTTTGGCTATAGTATCCGGCAGCTTTGCGGCAGGGGGTGATGGCCGTACGGATTCCTCAACAGGAGCCTTTGCTTTCAGGGTTTCTTTCGCCAATTCGAGCTTTGCTTGGGGTGCAGGCGGCTTTGAGGCAGGCAAAGTCTGAACAGCCGGTGGAGTCTCTATCCTTGGTTTTAGAGGCGGCTGAATTGGTGCTTTTGCCTCCTCTTGTTCTGTTGCTACGGGAGGAACGGGCTTCTTTTCAACTGCGACTTCGGGCGTTGCAGGGGCAATTTGAGGTACCGGAGGCGGAGCTAAAGCAATCTTCGTCTCACGAGGTGCCGGCGTCTTCGTCTCTCCTCCCGGCATGAGACGACCTTTGCGAATGGCCGTTGCCAGTAGGTCCCCTTTGGCATCATAGAATATTTGCCTGTACTGAGTTTGGAGCACTATTCTGGCACGTTTAAGCACTAGATCTGACGAGTGAATAACAAGGACGGTGTCTGAAGCTGTATATTGCGTGCCCGTCTCAATATTGATCAGTACCATTTTGAGCGTTAAATTAAGCGAGATACTCCTTATAATAATCATCGCGTAATCGGCATATAATGCCTTGCCGGCCTCCCTTGGCAATGCATAGTCTTTTTTCACCCACCAATACTGTTCTGAACCCGGCGCCCGTGTTCCTAGGACAGCCTGTGTCTCTTCTTTGCTTATCACCTCATATACGCCCGTGGCCTGTAGATAGCGATCAACACCAGCAGTCATTATCCTTTCAAATTCATCGTTTGTATTTGAGTAACGCCAGCGGCCTCGTGGTTCTTCGGAAATGACCTGCACAAAGACCCGCAGCTTGGCGGAGGGGGATGGGGGCGGAATTGCATTTAGGCGTATTGTCGAGCAGGCATTGAGGAAAATGGATGCCACGAGCACTGCGATGACAAAAGCCCTTATCAGAAACCTGCGATTGCTATTTTGGCCTTCCTTGAGCATATTGGTTTTTAGCTAACATCAGGATCGAAAAACTGTCAAGGGAATTCGGCGGAGTCATAGACCCGTGCGATCTGCGAGTCCGCTCCGCATGACGGTCACCAGTTTTTTCATGGGGTTGCTTCAGTTATTTCACTCAAAACAATGGCCACTCCGGACCGTGATCTTCCAGCCGGAACGCAAGGTGGAAAACAAATCCCGTTTATAAAAACGATATAGAAAAAATGCCGCATCATTTTGATCCACGAGGGATACTATCAAGTGTTCCCATGACCCTGCTGTCTTGGAGGCGGATCGATGACCGCGAGCAGTACTGATATGGAGTTTCCTGTCAGCCGTGAGAACCCGTAAGTGACAGTCAGGGTTGAAGTAATATTATTTCGGCGTTTTATATTACCCCGAGCAACTTCCGAATTTGGTATATTTCCAGGTAAAAAATCTGCACATAGACACGCATCTCATTTTATGGTAGAAAAATTGCAAAATCGTACCCAAGGGATTTCCATGAGCATTAAGAAGATCGGTATCATTGCAAATATCGAAAAAGAGAAATCAGGTGAGTGTACCGTTCAGCTGAGAGACTGGGCCATCAAAAAGGGGATCGAGGTCTATTTAGAAGAGGGAATTGCGCGGAAGATCGGTGCGGGCGAGGGTCTGGACAGAAGAAAGCTGGCAGCAGAGGTCGATCTTCTGGTTGTATTGGGAGGTGACGGGACCATCCTCAGGACAGTACGTTTTGTCAGTGAGTATGACATCCCCGTCGTCGGCATCAACCTCGGAGAGTTCGGCTATCTGGCAGAGGTCAATCTGAGCGAGATGACGAGCGCTCTTGAATTGATTGTCAAAGGCGATTACCAAACCGAAAAGAGGATGATGCTGGATATTACGATTTATCTGGGAAGAGAAACGATCAGGGAACAGAGCATCTTAAATGACGTGGTGATTACCCGTGGGAATCTTTCACGCATCCTCAATCTGGAAACAACGGTAAATAACAGCTATCTAACCACCTTCAGGGCCGATGGTATCATCATATCCACGCCGACAGGCTCCACCGCGCATTCCCTCTCCGCGGGAGGCCCTATTGTTTTTCCTGAACAGGATTCCTTTATTGTAAATCCCATATGTCCTTTTACACTGACGAATCGTCCGATCATTATCCCCAACAATGCCGAAATAAAGGTAATCATGTGGACGAAGGGAGAGGGTGCGACGGTGACGCTCGATGGACAGGTATCGCATACCATGAAATCAGGCGATAGTGTAGTCATTAGGAAATCTCCGTATGTGACCAATCTCGTGTCGTCACCTCACAGGGACTATATGGAGATCCTGCGAACGAAGCTGGGATGGGGCGGATCGCCCACGGGAACAAATAATCTGTGATATGTTAACGGAACTTAGCATCAGAAATTTTGCCATCATTGATGAAATGAAGGTCTCTTTTACCGATGGTCTCAATGTGATTACCGGAGAGACGGGGGCCGGGAAGTCTATTATCGTAGGGGCCGTAAGTCTCCTTCTGGGGGACCGGGCATCTGCCGACATGATTAGATCTTTCGAAGAATCGGCGACAGTTGAGGCTCTCTTCGACATTGGTGAGAAAGATGAACTGAAGAAAAAAGTACGACAAATGGGCTTCCATGTGGGGAAGGAACTGATCCTCAAGAGGATTGTTTCGCGCACAGGGAAGAACCGCGTGTATATCGACGGGCAGTTGGCCACCTTAGGCATGCTTTCTGCCATCAGTGAATCTCTAATCAACATCTGCGGCCAGCACGAACACCAGGTGATTTTGAATGCAGATAACCACATCGATATTATAGATGAGTTTGGCGATCTTCTTCCAATCAGGCTCGAATATGCGGATATGTACGGGCAATATCTTTCTTTAAAGGAAAAAATCGGGCAGTCTCTGTCTGTCAAAAGGACCAGAGGCGAGCGAGAAGAGCTTCTCCGGTTTCAATTTAAGGAGATTGACGACGCTGGGATTAGCGCTGGAGAGGATGCTGCCCTCCTTGAGGAAAAGAAGGTTCTAAACAATGTGCAGAGATTGATGGACTACGCCGCCGGTGCCCATGACGTA
>CAITLA010000161.1 GCA_903893135.1 uncultured Syntrophaceae bacterium
CCAAGATTGTTCAGGGACAGGCCAATCTAGGGTTTGCGATGTTATATAGAAGTCAGAAGAAGCATGACAAGGTGAAGAAATACATCTCCGACGCCATAGCGCTTTTTGAGGAATGCGAGGCGGACGTTTATCTGAAACAGGCCAGAGAAGCTTTAGCAGCTTTGGGATGAAAATATGAAGTGCCCTAAATGCCAGATTGAAAACAGAGAAGAAGCCAGATTCTGCGATAGCTGCGGCCACAAGATCTCAACAACACCCTCCGACAAAACCTCTCTTACTCTTTCCCACGAAGATCAGCTTTCCCGAATCCGAAAGTACCTTCCCCGGGGGCTAGCCGAGAAGGTTTTAGCCCAGAGGGACAAGATCGAAGGAGAACGCAAACAGGTAACGGTCCTCTTTTGTGATATGGAAAGCTTCACCCGCTTCTCGGAGAAACTCCCTCCCGAGGAGGTCTACGGCATCATGGATCAGGTCTATGAAATACTGATGAGACAGGTTCATGATTTTGGAGGGACGGTGAACGAAATGACAGGGGACGGGATCATGGCCCTCTTCGGGGCGCCTGTTGCCTTGGAGGAAGCACCTCAACGAGCGATCCGGGCGAGCATGTCCATACACCGGGAGATGGCAAACCTCACAGATAGACTCCGTAAAGGAAAAGCAGATTTACCGCCCATCCGGATGAGAATCGGCATCCATACTGGCCCCGTAGTGGTTGGCAGTTTAGGAGATGATCTCAGGGTGGAGTTCAAGGCCGTGGGGGACACGGTGGTCCTGGCTGCAAGATTGGAGCAGATCGCCCAATCAGGAGAGACCTATGTCTCTAGGGAAGTTTTCAGGGTCACGGAGGGATATTTCCATTTTGAGACATTAGAACCCACACAGGTGAAGGGCAAGGCGGAACCCGTTCAGGTTTACCGTGTGACAGGGACGAAAGAGACTCCGGAAAGATCTGTAGGAATCGGTTCATCTCTCGTCGGAAGAGAGAAAGAGCTCAGCCGGCTGGAACTCCAGCTTCACCGCCTCATCAACGGCACAGGAGGGGTTGTCTCTGTCAGTGGCGAGGCAGGAATCGGGAAGTCCCGTCTCATGGCGGAGCTTCGCAGAACAGAAGCCATCAAGAAAACCATGATTCTCGAAGGTCGTGCCCTTTCCATAGGCCGTAGCCTCAGCTTTTACCCCATCATCGACGCTTTGAAGCACTGGTCACGGATCAGGGAAGAAGACACCGACACCGAAGCTCAGAAGAAACTTGAAAAGGCCATCCGTACCATCCATCCCGAGGAAGCAAACGAGGTATTCCCTTTCATTGCCACCCTCATGGGGATGAAGCTCACGGGCAAACATGCCCAGCGGATGAAGGGCATCGAAGGAGAGTCCCTGGAGAAGCTAATCTTCAAGAACATGAGGGAGATCATTATCAAGGGCTCGGAGCTTCGCCCCACGGTTATCTACATCGAAGATTTCCACTGGGTGGATACAAGTTCCCTGGAACTCATTGAAGCCCTCTTCCGTCTGGTGGAAGAATATAGAATCCTCTTCATCCTCGTCTTCCGTCCGGGCTATGCCGACACCGGTGAACGGATCATCAAATCCATCGAGGAGAACTATCCATCCCATTGGACAAGGATTGATCTGGAACCTTTGAACGAAGGGGAAAGCGAAACGCTCCTCTCCAATCTCCTCCGGATCAAAGGTCTGCCCATTCACATAAGGGACCAGATCCTCCAGAGGGCGGGAGGAAACCCCTTCTTCATCGAAGAGGTGGTTCGCAGCCTTATCGACGAAGGTGCCGTGGTACTCAAAAACGGTGACTATGAAGTTACGGAGAAAATCAAAAATATCATTATCCCCCAGACCATCCATGCCCTGATCATGACCCGCATCGACCGACTGGATGAAGCCACCAGGAACCTTGTCCGGATGGCCTCCGTCATCGGGAGGAACTTTTTCTACAGGGTCCTCACCGAGGTGGCATCGACTATAGAGGAGATCGATGGGAAACTCCACTACCTCAAGGAGATACAGCTTATCCGGGAGAGGAAACGGATGGAGGAGCTGGAGTATCTATTCAAGCACGCCTTAGCCCAGGAGGCGGCCTATGAATCCATCCTGATCCAGAGGAGAAAAGAGATCCATCAGAAAGTGGCTCGGTCCATAGAAAAAGTCTTTAACGAACGCATCCATGAGTTCTACGGGATGCTCGCCTACCATTACAGCATGGGGGAGGATCTGGACAAGGCCGAGGAATACATGATCAAGGCCGGTGAGGAGGCCATGAAGTCGGCGGCCTCCAGCGAGGCCCTCGGTTATTTTCAGGAGGCTCTATCCATCTACCGGAACAAGTTCGGGGAGAAGGCATCCCCGGAAAAGATCGCCACGCTGGAGAAGAACATCGCCCATGCTCTCCTCAACAGAGGAAAGTTGCTCGAGTCCGTTGATTATTTTACCAAGGTTCTTGAGTATTACGGCGAGACATTCCCGAAGACCAGACTGGGTGTAGCCATGAAGCTGATGCATAGCCTGGTTCATCTACTCTTTGGTCTGTATCTCCCCGCGATTAAATGGAGGCGGATTCCCACGGAGAGGGACAAGGAAATCATCCATCTCTATTATTATAAGGCTGTTGCCCTTGCACAACCTGATCCCAAGAGGTTTTTTATTGAATCAATATTCCAGATGAAACGAATGACAGATGTGGACATATCGGGAGTTCAAAACGGATATGGTATGCTTTCATCTTTTTCCGCTCTCTTTTCATTTACGGGGATCTCAAAAAGAATCAGCAAAAGAATACTGGATTTTACGAAAGACAAAATTGATCGCCATGATGAGAAGGTATACGCAAATTATCTTTTTTCACGATTTTTTCACGACCTCTTAATAGGGGACTTCGTTTCTCCTGATCCCGATCTCGATTCGCTGACGGACCGAATGATTAAGACCGGTGAATTGGCTTATGGTGTGATCATAACTTTATACCGGGGGCAATACTGTCAGGAAACCGGGCAATTTGCAAAAACAATAGAAATGATAGCAAAATTGAATGCAATTTTCAGGGAATATAATCAGGACGCCGCAGGGATTTATGAAATCATACTCAAAACAAAACTACTTCTAAAGCAAAGACGTTTAGAAGAGGCTTTGCGGGGTTTTCATGAAGGGATTGGGTTTGTTGATAAGAAGGCCTCTAAGAATATGCACTTTGTGATGCATGCGTTAAATGCTCGTGCCCTTTTATTATCCGGAGAGATTGAAGACGCCAGAGACTGCCTTGAATATCTTGAGACGATCCGCGGTGAGACCCCTCTTGCTCCCTCTCATCTGAGCGGATATCCGATCGGAAGATTCATCTTCGCATTGCATAGATTAGAAAACGCCGTGAAGACGGGGGATGACTCTTACGGCAAATGCGTTCAGGAAGCCCGCTTGTGGGGAAAAAAATCGTTGAAGGTATGCAAGAAGTTTAATCTTGACCGTGTGGAGGCCCAGAGACACGCGGGCACCTTCCATTGGCTCACGGGCAAGAAACGTGGTGCCTTAAAATGGTGGCGCCTGTCATTGGAGACGGGGGAGAGGTTCACCATGAAACCGGAGCTTTCCCGCACCTACTTTGAGATCGGCAAGCGCCTGTCAGAACCAAACAGCCCATATAGAGAACTCAACGGCATCAGCGCAGCGGAATATCTAAATAAGGCAAAAACCATGTTCGAGGAAATGGACCTCCCGTGGGATCTGGAGCAACTGGAGCATGTAGTCGCAGGACATCATTAAACAGATTAAAACCTTCGCATAATTCCTTTACTTGTCATTCCGGGCTTGATAAGCCTGCCCCGAACTTGATACGGGGGAATCTAGGCGCTGTTCTCGCGCAAGCGGGGAACGATGAAATCAACACTGGATTCCCGCTTTCGCGGGAATGACATAAATTATGCGTGACCCCGATGAACCTTAATTATTGCACTTCAAGGCTTTATGTGTTATCGAACAACTCCTTTTAAGATGATTGCCCCACGGTAAACGGCCGGCTCTGCCGGGGGACTCCCGGAGTTTGACAATTCCGGGAGTATGGAGCTAACAGGCGCGTATCATGCAAGATGCTTTTGTCATACCCGAATTTATTTATCGGGTATCCAGCTCTTAAGAATCAGACAAAATTCTGGATTCCCGCCTGCGCGGGAATGACAGGATTGATGTAATTATTTGCCAGAGTAATTTGAGGCGAGAATGGTTATCAGGAGTAGCCGGAGTTAGTGGCCAAGCATTATGGAAATTATCACCGCCGTAAGAGGATTTAAGGATATCCTTCCTGCGGAAACGGGAAAATGGCAATACATCGAGAAAATAGCGCGAGAAATACTTGCTAATTTCGGTTTCCGAGAAATAAGGGTTCCCATCCTCGAAAAAACTGAACTTTTCAAAAGAAGCATTGGCGAATCCACGGATATCGTCGAGAAGGAGATGTACACATTTCTCGATCGGGGGGATGAATATCTGACCCTGCGTCCTGAGGCAACGGCTTCAATCGTCCGCGCATACCTTGAACATACTATGTATGCACATGATCCGGTGGCGAGACTCTTTACCATCGGCCCCATGTTCAGACGTGAAAGGCCTCAGAGAGGGAGATTCAGGCAGTTTCACCAGATCAATGCCGAACTCCTCGGTATCGATGATCCCCGGACAGACGCCGAAGTGATTCTCATGCTCATGGAATTTCTCACACGAGCGGAGATTTCGGATTTACGCCTGCATATTAATTCCCTCGGATGCACAGAATGCCGCCCTTCATTCAGAAAGGCATTAAGTGATTTCCTGCGCGGGAAAGAAGACCATCTCTGCAAGGATTGCCAGAGGCGTCTTGCCACGAATCCCTTACGCGTCTTTGATTGCAAAATGACAAACTGCATCGAGGTGATGGATCATGCCCCGCAAATCTTAAACTTCCTGTGTCCCGGCTGCATGGATCATTTCACAAAGGTAAAAGAAGCCCTCGGCATGTTTGCGATAGCCTTTGAAGTGAACCCAAAGATGGTTCGCGGTCTTGACTACTATGCAAAAACGACCTTTGAAGTGGTGACAGAGCATCTCGGCGCACAGAATGCCGTCGCCGGCGGAGGTCGCTATGATGGTCTCGTTAAGGACCTTGGCGGACCGGATATACCAGGGATCGGATTCGCTATTGGAATGGAAAGGCTGATATCAATTTCATCTTTTAAGGACGAGACATTCTTGATATCACCGCAATTATTTATTGCAGCCCTCGGAGATAAGGCGCAGAAGCTGGCATTCTCTCTCTGCAACCGCTTGCGCACAATGGGAATTCAAACGGAAATGGATTATGGAGGAAAGAGCCTTAAGAGCCAGATGAAAAGGGCTGACAAACTCTCTTCTCATTATGCCATTATCCTGGGTGACAGAGAAATATTGGAAAACAAGGCCGAGTTCAGGGATATGCAAAAGGGAACGCAGGAAACTATAGGCCTTGCCGATCTGGAAAAAACCATAATAAAAATCGTTAAAGGGAGTTGATCTCTGTGTCTGATTTTTTGACAGTTAAGAAAAGAACCCACTATTGCGGAAATCTGACTATTTCCAATGTCGGAGAGGAAGTAATCCTCATGGGCTGGGTAAATAGACGAAGAGATCATGGAGGTGTCATATTTATTGACCTTCGTGATCGCGAGGGTCTTGCCCAGATTGTCTTCAACCCTGATATCAGTCCTGATACCCACAGGGACGCACACACCATCAGAAGCGAATTTGTCCTGGCTGTGCGCGGCCGTGTGCAAGGAAGACCAGCGGGAATGGAGAATCCCGATTTGAAAACCGGCGCTATTGAAGTTATGGTTACGGAGCTGGAAATCCTGAGTGAAGCCAAGACGCCGCCATTTGTCCTGAACGAGGATGCAGAGGTATCTGAAGCTGTCCGTTTGAAGTACCGCTACCTGGATCTGCGACGCCCCGAGATGCAGAAGAATATTATCCTCAGGAATAACATTGCAGCAGAAACGCGCCGCTATTATCAAGAGAACGGATTTATTGAAGTGGAAACACCGGTTCTTACAAAAAGCACGCCGGAAGGCGCCCGTGATTATCTCGTTCCGAGCCGTATTAATCCGGGCATGTTCTACGCCCTGCCCCAGTCGCCCCAGCTCTTTAAACAGCTTCTGATGATTTCTGGATTCGACAGATATTACCAGATCGTCAAGTGTTTCCGGGACGAAGACCTGAGGGCCGACCGGCAGCCTGAATTTACACAGATTGATGTTGAAATGTCATTTATAGCGGAGGACGACATCTATCGAATTACGGAAGGGCTGGTGGTTCATCTGTTCAGGACCTGCCTCAATACGGAATTGCAAACCCCGTTTCCCAAACTATCATACGCGGATGCCATGGAGAGATACGGACGGGACAACCCCGATATCCGTTTTGCTCTCGAAATAAAAGATCTCACAGACATCGTCAGAAACTCTGCGCTAAAGGTGTTTCAGGAAGTTGCAAGCACAGGCGGTGTCATCAAGGCTATGAAGATAGAAGACGGAAAGAGTCTCACCCGGAAAGACCTCGATGGTCTGACTGACTATGTGAGCGCCTATGGAGCAAAAGGTCTTGCCTGGGCGAGAGTGAATCCTGACGGATGGACATCACCTATCTTTAAGTTTCTCACGCCCTCTGAAGTCAAGAACATCAATGATAGAATGGAAGCCATAGAGGGAAATGTAATTGTTTTTCTCGCCGATACTCCCTCTATTGTCAATGACGCCCTGGGAAATCTCAGGAATCACCTCGCAAGAAAATTGAATCTTGTTGGCCCCAAGCAATACTCATTCACATGGGTAAATGAATTTCCCCTCTTTGAATATAGTGATACGGTAAAGCGATACGTTTCCAAGCACCATCCGTTCACCTCTCCTGTCGCAGAAGATATTCCCCTGCTCTCCGCAGACCCCGGCAGGGTCAGAGCCAGGGCCTATGACCTTGTTCTCAATGGGACGGAGATAGGCGGAGGGAGCATCCGTATACACAGGCAGGATATCCAGTCCCTGATTTTCAGGACTCTCGGCATGGGAGATGAGGAAGCCAGGAAGAAATTTGGCTTTCTCCTCGATGCTCTGGAGTACGGCACCCCACCGCATGGAGGCATCGCCTTAGGTTTTGACAGGCTCGTCATGATAATGTCAGGCGTCGAGAGCATCAGAGATGTTATCGCATTTCCAAAGACGCAGAGGGCGACATGTATCCTGACAGATGCCCCATCAGAGGTAAGTATCGAGCAACTTATGGAACTTTCCCTGAAGATTGTCTGATCTCCCCATATAATACCGATATAATATCTGTTGACAAAGCAATCATTTTTCTATTAATCTAAGTTATCAAAAAGATAATTTTTTACGGGGGTTTTTACTTGTCTCGATACCGGAAGATTGAGGAAAAGAAGATGATAAACTGTCGATGTATCGGCGCCGTCATAAATGCGTCCCTTATTATTGCTCTTATTCTTGTTTTCTCGGCGTGTGCAGCACAGCCTACGAAAACCGTCGACCTCCAGCAGGGGGTTGCCGCCGAGCAGCGAGCGGGGGCTCCAGCACAGGAAGTCAAGACTTCGGCGCCAGCAGAGAAACAAGCGGTCGGGAAGAAGGAAGGTGCAGCAGCAAAGGAAAGTGGGACAGTCGTCTGTCTTTGCGAACAATACACTGTGAAAAAAGGCGATACTCTCTGGTGGATTGCGAAATATAAAGACGTATACAATGATCCTTTCCTCTGGCCTATCATTTATGAGGCTAATAAGGATATTATCAAGAATCCCAAACTGCTCTATCCGGGGCAGGAGCTGGGGATACCGAGAGAAGGATACGTACTGAAGGAGATCAAGAACATAAGAAAGAAGGCCGGAGCATCTAAGCCATATTTGCCTTCCCGGCAGGCAAATTTACCGGTAGACTGAAACCCGTGACATATTCCCAACGAGGGCACGACTGGTTTCAGGGTGCCCTCTTTTTTTAGGAGAAAATCGGAGCATACGCTATGGCAAAATGGAACAAAGAAAAGAGAGTCCTCGACCACGAACATACAAGCTTTTGGAGACATGAGTTGAGGGAAGTCGAGGAGCCAAATTTACAGAAGGGTGTTTTCCCCTATGACGAGGTAAGCAGGATTGACTTCGATCATAAGATTATCCCCATAACCCCGGCAGAAGACATTTTTATTACGGACACAACATTCCGGGACGGACAGCAGGCAAGACCGCCATACACAGTAAAGCAGATTGTTGACTTATACGCATTGATGAGCAGGCTGGGGGGCCCGAACGGCGTCATCAGACAGGCCGAGTTCTTTCTCTACAGCAAGAAAGACCGGGACGCCGTGGAGAAATGTCTCGAATTGGGACTTAGGTACCCGGAGATCACCGGCTGGATAAGGGCGGAGAAGGACGATATCAAGCTGGTAAAAGAAGCGGGGTTGAAGGAAACGGGCATACTCGCATCCGTTTCTGACTACCACATCTTTCTAAAACTTAACACTACCAGGAAAAAGGCGCTCGATTCCTACCTTGGAATCGTTAAGGACATTCTCGCTCATGGCATCGTGCCAAGATGTCACTTTGAAGATCTTACACGGGGGGAAATATATGGATTTTGCATTCCCTTTGCCGTTGAGCTTATGAGGCTGCGTGAAGAAAGCGGCATCGACATCAAGATCAGGCTTTGTGACACCATGGGCTACGGCGTAACTTATCCGGGCGCCTCGCTGCCCCGCAGCGTTGATAAATTGATCAGAGCCTTTATCGAGGATGCCGGTGTACCCGGCCATTTGCTGGAATGGCATGGACATAACGATTTCCATAAGGCCCTGATTAATGCGACGACGGCCTGGCTTTACGGCTGTGGCGGTGCAAATGGGACAATGCTGGGGCTGGGAGAAAGGACGGGCAATGCCCCCGTAGAAGGTCTTATTATTGAGTATATAGGACTCCGGGGAGCAAACAATGGCGTCGACACTACCGTTATTACCGATATAGCCGAATATTTTGAACGTGAAATAGGGGTGAAAATTCCTACCAATTACCCGCTGGTGGGTGCCGAATTCAACATAACTAAGGCCGGTATACACGCCGACGGGCTGATCAAGAACGAAGAGATCTATAATATTTTCGACACGACGAAGATATTGAAGAGGCCTATTGTAACCATGATTACCGATAAGTCCGGGAAAGCCGGAATAGCTCACTGGGTTAACACGCGCCTCAGCGCGAAAGGTGATGCTGTAATCGATAAGAGACATCCCGGCGTTTCCAGGATTCATAAATGGGTCACGGAACAGTACGATGCAGGAAGGGCAACCGGGATATCCCATGAAGAGCTTGAGAGACTGGTGCGGAAATATCTTCCTGAAATGTTCATGTCCGATCTGGAGAAGATCAAGTACATGGCGACTCAGGCGGCAATGGATGTAGTGAAGCAGGTAATCGAGCACCCTGTTATGAAGTCGATGAAACCGGAGCTCCAAGAACCGATCATGCAGCGGACGATCGAAGAAAACCCGTCCATACAGTTTGCCTACGTTGTGGATACGAACGGGAAGAAGATGACGAAAAACATCACCAATATAGCGGACAGGGCAAAATATGAAAACTACGGAGTCGGTACTGATCAGTCAGACCGCGAGTGGTTCATCAAGCCCCTGCAGAGCGGTAAGATGTATGTTACCAATTTCTACATATCAAAAATGACGGGGGCTCTCTGCATAACTGTTTCGGCTCCTATCGTCGATGATAATGATGAGATGGTAGGCATCTTCGGTGTGGACATAAAGTTTGAAGACTGGGTAAAAAGCGTTGAGCAAATGGCGGAAGCAACGCAAATCGCCCTCAGGGAAGAGTATGATGCGAAATCCAAGCTGGATCGCTGGGTTTAGTAGCCGCTGTCTTCCTCTACCATCCACTGATCATATGGACATGCCTCCCTCTGCCTTGAAGAGGGAGATACTTCCCTGATAAATCTGGAGGGGATATGGTTTACGCTGCCGATCCCCCTCGTATAGCTCACTTGCGGGTAGCAAAGATAAAGCTGATCTTTTGCCCGGGTTGTCGCTACGTAAAAGAGTCTTCTTTCCTCTTCCTCGCCCTCCTGGTCTTTCAGGCTGCGGGCCAAAGGCAACATCCCGTCTGAACACCAGATCATCAAGACCACTGACCATTCAAGTCCCTTGGCCTGATGAATCGAGCTTAGGATGACCTTGTCTCCATTCGTGTCATCGGGTTTGGCTTCGTTCGCCTCCGTCATGTTTGTCATTAGGGAGAGTTCACTTAGAAAATCTTCCAATGCATGATACCTGGCAGAGAAATTCGATAATTGCTCAAGGTCATCTACCCGTAAAGCAGCGTCAGTATATTTCTCCTGTAAATAATCTTGGTAACCGCTTGTGAGCAGAATCTCGATGATCATAGCCGGAGTCGCACCGGGAAGGGAATCCACGATTCTCGAAAGCGTATGCCGGCATGCTGCAAGCGACTGCTTTTGCGTTTTTGTGACCAAATTGGCAAAATCATCTCCGATAGCCTCTGCCAGGGGGTTTTTCTTTGACGACAGAAACTTCCACAATTTTTCTGACGTTGCTTTTCCTATCTTGCTGTAAAGTCCGAGCACTCTTTTCCAGGCGAGTTCGTCG
>CAITLA010000162.1 GCA_903893135.1 uncultured Syntrophaceae bacterium
AGTGACCGACGAGATCATGAAACATGACCCGCATAAGGCGATAAAAACGATCGCCACGCCTCTCCAATATTTTTTTAAATAGAAATGGCCGACACCAGGAAAGATAAATGCGGACAGAAGAGCTGCTTTATATGATACTTTCATTTTAATTCTCGTTAACGTTGTTCTTGCTTTTTAACCGGGCAAAGCCGTTGTGCAGATCTCCGCACCATAATCTCTATCAAGTCTTTCTTTTTGGCTGCTTATCAAGCTTGTTTTTTGACTTTTGTTTCTGTTTTTCGGCGTTCCGTTTCTGACCCTTTTCCTTATCTTTCTTGCCGCCCTTGTCTCCCATTACGTCTCTCCTTTTCCTGTTGTCCAAGACATCTTCTCGCAGCGTGGTTTCCGTTGCAACCTCAGTAGTCCCATCATTATTAATTGTAATCTTGCATACTTTTCAAAATCCGTCAATTACCGCTTTCAAGGTAAAGCAAATGCTGTCTCCACCTACAAGTCAGTAACTTTGGGGTCAGCATTGCGGAGAGGATTACCATTTGAATTGTGGTAGTCTCTCAAATCCATATTACTACAACATCTGCCCCCTATTTTTGGGGATGTGCTAGCACGTCGCTGCCAGCAATTAATAGTACAGATGGTGATCACTATAAAAATAAAAGGCCTATATGGCCTTCGCCTCTTCCCTGAGTAGCTTAACAAGCTCTCTGGCCTTGGCTGCGGGGTCATCCCCTGAGATAATTTTTCCCGGAGGTTTGGCCGGAGGCGGCATGATCCTGAGCACCTTTGCCTTGATATCTATTGAGACACCCAACGCTGCCGCGTCCTTGACCTCAACAGGTTTCTTCCTGGATTTCAAAATTCCCGGAAGGGATGCGAAGCGCGGCTCATTCAATCCCTTGTCGGCTGTAACCACACATGGCAGGGGACTCTCTATGAGCAGCTGGGCGCCTTCGACGGGCCTTACCACCTTGATGGAAATGCCTTCAACATCAACCTTTGTTGCAAATGTCACCTGTGGGATATCAAGAAGCGCGGCCAGTATCGCACCCACCTGGCCGGAGTCATCGTCAACGGCCCGCTGCCCGCACAAGATGATATCGTAGGGAATAGTCTTAATGGCGGCGGCCAGGGCTGTCGCCGTCATGTAGGCGTCCGCGCCATCGAAGGCGGGGTCGTTGATATGTATCGCCTTGTCGGCTCCCATGGCCAGGGCCGTTCTGATAGCGTTCATTGCCCTCGCCGGACCCAGTGAAACGATGGTGACTTCTCCGCCAAACTTCTCCTTCATTCTCAGGGCCTCTTCAACGCCGAACTCGTCATAGGGATTCATGACCCATTTGATACCGGTTTCATCAATCCCTGATCCGTCCGGTTTCACCCTGATCGTGGTATCCGTGTCCGGAACCTCTTTGATGCATGCAACAATATTCACTTCTTCGTTCTCCGTTACTTGATAACCTCGAATCCTACCTCTCTCATCAGTTCATCGACCGTCATCAAATACTTCGCCAGGATCTGCATTTCCAGAAGACCTGATGAGACTCTCTTGCGAACCGTCTCTTTCTTTACAGGCGGTTCACCGAAATACATTTTAAGGTCTTTCAACGCATCTTGTTTTGCTTTCTTACTCAATTTTATCACTTGCAATTCCTTCATTAATTCAATAGGCGTCAAACCGTATTTCATGAGTGACTGTTCTTCAAAAAGACCAGACGTGAGATGATGCCTAACATGTTCACTTTCGTATGGAGGTTTGCCAAAATACATCTCAATGTCTTTTAAGGCTTGATCTTTCATTTTCGCTGATAAGTCTTTCATCCCCAAAGCTCCTTTCTACATAGCCAAAGTTATGAACAAATTTCCTCATACCCCTCGATATTTATACCCACAGACTACACCTTAAGTCTGCGGTGTGCAAGACGCAAATATTGATAGTGTTATAAATGATATGCATTGAAGTGTAAAATAGATAAGAATATGAAGTGTGAATTACAACTTGAAATATTGAATAATTTATCAAGAACTATCAACGTAAGATTACAGGAAGATATGCACAACAAATAATCCAATTACCGATTTTTCAAGATCGCAAACCGCCGGAATCGCTGTCTCCACCTACAACTGTTCAGTGGTGGGCAGTTGTCAGAATTGAGGATTACAGATGTAAAGAGAGTAACAACTTGCGTCAGCCGCGTCGCCACAAAGATAAGGCTGAAAACGCACCACGCTTATTCGGTGTCGGCTGGATGTTTTTGTTGCGCGTCACCTTTATTATTCTATTTTCAGTTAGCCGTGCCGTCTTTATTCTGTAAGCAGAAGCATTGCATACAAGGCAGGGGCCATGAAATACTTTTGCTCTTCCCCAACCGCTATCTTTTCACTGCCACCGGAAAATCCGCAATGGTCTGCGGTTTTGTCGTTGTCGGGGTCTGCTGGCCACGGGTAAGCTCCTTCACCTTTTCTGAAATATACAGATCAAGCATGTTGATTGTTATCTTGCCTTTACCTGTATAATCGGCCTTGCCGTTCAGCCCTTCCACCAGCGCCTTGGTAAATGCACCGTTTCCCCAAGCTGTGTCTTCCAGGGAATATTGTTTGCCTGTGGAAGATGTAAAAACAACTACCCCGTTTTCCGCGCTGGCAAGCTCATTGACAAGGCCGGTGATGTCCGTCTGGGCGCGCCTGCTGCCCATAACATTGCCGGAATGGCAGGTATCCATAAAGAAAAGCGCCTTGCCGGCAAGGGCATTAAGCGTATTTTTGATATCGGAAAATACGACTCCCGTCCGCTTGAGCTTGTCGGTGTCCACGTTTACCGGCAAGAAATTATAGTTCCCGGCTTGATCATTCACCCCATGCCCGGCAATGAAAACCATCGCCACATCCCTGGCAGTGGTTTCCTTCTGTATCCAGTCCAGTCCGTCCATGATTTCATCCCGTGTGGCTTCGGCATCTGTCAAAAGCCTGACCTGAACGTCCCTGTACAGCCCCCCTTTCTGTTTTTCCATGGTTTCGGCAAAGTCTTTAGCATCCTTGGCGGCCAGCTTCAGTGTCAGGTTTTTGTCCTGGTAAAGGCTGATGCCGATGGAAAGGACATAGAGCTTTGGTTTGACGATGAATTCTTCTTCCTTTTTAGTTTTTCCCCGGTAAAGAACCCGCACTATGGCCGGCTCACCTGGGGAAAAACGGTTTTCCGCAATAAGGCTTATTTCACAGTCTTTCTCCGGAATGGCAATCCGCAGCGTATCCTGGGCAGTGTCCTTGGCAGCTATCTTAATGCCTCGTTCCTGCCTGACCGGCCGGCCATCAACAAACGCCCTGATGCCGGTGACAGGTTCCCCGGAGGGGCTGCGCACTGCATAGGTAACCGTTATTTCCGGCTTGGTTACGATTTCCGAATCATGCGGTGAAAGTATCGTCACCACGGGCGGCAGCATCTTTTCCAACTCGGCCTTCTGTGTTTTTTTGCCTGTTTCTTCATTGGCAATCCGCACAGCCTCGTCTTCATTGCCTGTTTCTAGTATCCTGGCAATAATGTCGGGCCGGTAAGATGTGGCCCGGAAACGTGATGCCGGAAAGAAGTCGGCTGCGTTATCCTTGCCATTGTTGATATGCCAGCCGATCATATTTTCCGCGCCGGCGGCGGCGTCATAATACCCGCTGCTGGTCCAGAGAATCCAGCGCTTTCTATCCTTGTGGGGAAAAAAGGCGAGGATCTCCCTTCCGTCTGAAACCCGGTACCATCTGATTGTGCCGTCGCCCAACGCGGCCGCGCAGAGCCTGCCGTCGCGGGCAATATTGACGGCCCAGGCCGTGCCGGGAATAGGATTTCGCCACTTTTCATTGCCGTCCTGATCGAAATATCTGAGATACCAATCTGCTCCAAGAAGAAAGCCGTCCTTTTCCGGCGCGACGGCAAGGCTGCGGGAAATTTCATATTGCTCCATTTTCAATGCCTGGCCGTTCAGCTTGGGCGTGTAGGTATATTTCCAATCTGTGACGTTGATGCCTGTGGTGTCGGGTGAAAAGAGGTCCCGGGTATCGCGATCTGGGATCAGGGTGCGGGCCTCGATATCGAAGGTGGCCGGCGATTTTCCCCAGACCTCATAGCCGAAGCTCACCATTTTACCGTCGCGGGAAAGCTTGAAGCCGTTCCAATTATCTCTATAGTCTGCGATCTGGGCGGTCTGGAAAAGGACACGGGCATGGTTTTTGTCGATGACGCCAAAGGCAGGATCGTATGTGCCATAAACAATCCCGCCTTCCTTCAGGGGCAGGATGTGCAAGATAGTATTAGGTGCCCCTGCCAGTTCCCGGCGCTCGCCCTTGCCGGCAGCGTCCCAGGCAAGGATTGGGCGTTGACTGCCATTCCAATACATTCCGCCGGCGTAAAGATGGCGGCCGTCGGCAGAAAAGGCTACTGGTTCTAAAGTTCCATTATCCACGCCGCGTGTATCCGGCGAATAAAGGAAGGAAAGGTCCTGGGCAGAGAGCACATTGACGCGGGTGGAATCATTAAACCCGACCGCGAGCAGTTTGCCGTCCGGGGAAAAGGAGATCGAAAAAGGCCGATTGCCGCCTGGCGCCTTTTCTTTGGCAAGCAATCTCAAGCCTGCCGCACCTGGCGGGGCGTAAAGCCGGATATAGCCGTCATAGGACGCAGCCGCGATCCGGTTGGCCTTGTCAAAGGCTATTACTAAAGAATAATCTCCATAATCCCTGTCTTCACCGATCAGGGCGCCGTCTGCAGCGCGAAAGACGCGGATACCGCCCCGCCCCCCTAACGCTGCCGCCAGAAAGGCCCCGTCCGGGGAAAAGGAAAGATGGCCGATGATAGCCGGCAGGCCTTCAATCCTGCGGGTCAGCTTGCCGGTGGCGCGGTTAAAGAGGTAGATGGTATTGCCTTCTGTCGCCTGCGCCGATGATCCCTGGTTCCACTGCGTCCATCCCCCGCAGGCCACGGTCTTTCCGTCCGGGGAAATGGCGACCGCATAAATCTTGCCTTCATTCCCCGGGCCCACGGGCGGTCTTAATACGGTCAGCAGCCGGCCGGAAGGAAGCTCCCAGACCCGGACGGTCTTGTCATCCGAACCAGTCACGAGAAAACGGTTCGCCGCATCGATGCCGATTCTTCTTATGGCCGCCGTATGCATGGCCGTCTCGATCTTCAGGATCGGCTCCTTCGGAGGTTCGGCAGCCTGCACGCCCCCCGCTGTTATCAAAGCCGCCATCATCGCCATCACCAACCACAAAACAATCGCCTTTTTCATTCTTCCCCCCTCGTTTCTGGCCGTGATTGGAATACCCCGGCTATCGAAATGAAGAATTGTACCGTGCATCTTCTCCAATGCCTGAACTATTCAATATTCAAACATCAGCAGCAGTAATATCTCATAGTCGAAGAAATCAGTCAATCATCGACAATACTCCATATTGAATACCGTTTGAAATGTAGCATCCCTATCACGGTTGAAGAATTATTGACTACAGGAAGAAGCGGAGCGTTTTTGTCACCTACTAACAAACAGTGAACCTTTGCTAATTAAATTGCAGATTAACAAAGGAAAGGTGTATGGCTCCGACCCTGCCCCAAAAGAAAATAATCAAATAATCTATTTGACGGAACGCACCGGGAGTGCCCGGGGGTGGTGACCCCAGCCCCGACCACCATTACCGAAATCGAAGCGGACGGCGTCGGAACCACGCGTCACTGATGCCCATGCCCGCCAGTCCAGGCATTATGATAATTTGTCACAACCTGCTTCGCATCCATGATTCTTTCTCCTCAATACTTGTATTTGTTATCAGCAAGAATGATATTGATCAAATATTCATATAGACGAGATGTTGTATACCTGCAAAGTGTGAAGATTAATCAATCCTCAGGTTTCCTGACTCTATGTTGAAAAGTGCGAAAAAAAGCAGAGCCGTTTTAGACTCTGCTTTCAGTTATTGATAAATAAGCGCACTTTCGCACGCACTACATCCCGTCTTCTATGGCCGGCGGGCACTGCAGCAGACGATCAGATTAACTACCTCTTGGCAGCAGATATTGTTCTCTTCCTGTCTGGCTGCAGGATTCATAGCGGCAAGTCTTACGCCCTGGTTGCCGCTTTCTTTAGTTCTTTGACCATGTCCGTTTTTTCCCAGCGATAGTTATCCATAAAGAAGGTCCGGGGAATTTTTCTATAAACATCACTGTTCAGAAGGTCAAAGCGTTCAATCATCCCTGCTGGTGTGAGATCAAACAATTCCTCAATGATTTTTATTAGCTTCTCGTCAGAGATGTTCCCTGTACCAAAGGTATTGACATAAATGGAGAAAGGTTTTGCGATACCGATGGCGTAGGCCAACTGGATAGCACATTTGGAGGCGAGACCCGCGGCTACGATGTTCTTGGCAACATAGCGGGTGCCAAAGGCAGCGGAACAATCCACTTTTTCAGGGGTCTTATTTACAACAGCGCCACCTCCCAGCTGAGCGCCGGGATAGCCCCCGTAAAACTGCACAACCAGCTTGCGACCCGTCACACCTGAGTCGGCAGCGCTGCACGAGTTGATGGCTTCCCATTCCCCTGTTGGATTGAAAAGAAATTCCGTTTTCTTGTCAACATAGTCGGCCAGACATTTGAAGGCAATCTTTTTAGCCTTTTCTTTGACTTTGTTCCTGTTGCCCTTCACAAAACGGTAGTCGATAGCATTGGACATGAGGACCTTGGCAAGACGGATCGGTTTACCCGTCTTAATGTCATAATCCACCGAAACCTGTCCCTTGCCATCAGGGGCAAAGATAGGGTCGCCACAGTTTTCAAATTCCCGCATCATACTGTTGACGAGCACGTAGGGAAGTGGCAAAAGCTCAGGCGTCTCATCACAGGCAAATCCATACATAATGCCCTGGTCACCAGCGCCGACCTCATGTTTCTTGTTCAGTTTGCAGCTTGTACCCTGGTTGATATTATCCGACTGAGGAATGATAGCATTGAGAACACCCATCAGATGCCCGTTCAACCCCACGGCTGCGTGGTTGTAACCGATAGATAAAACCGATTCACGAGCAATTCTGTCAATATCGACGTATGCCCTTGTCCTCACTTCTCCGCCGACAAGACATATCCCTTTGCCCAGAAAGACCTCGAGGCCGCAATGCGGCATGTTTCCTAGATCAAGTCCGAGCTTCTTCTCTTCATCCAGGATTTCCGCAATCACATTGGCCGCAATTACATCTGCAACGATATCCGGATGCCCTACCTTGATACTTTCCGATGAAATCTGCATGAAAACAGTCTCCTTTTTAAAATTCATTTTTTGTTGGTAAAATGCCCAAAAACTAAAAAGCCCGTGCCAAAAGGCAACGGGCTCATTTTCAACATCATACCGGCCTTTAGCACATTTATTAAGCGGAGCAAGTAACCTAGGTAACTCACCGCTGTTGGATGTAAACTATCAAAGAATCAGAGAAAGTCAAGATATTTTTCACAGATTTTTTATTACCGAATACGAAAGGGTGTATGTCTGCGATAATAGCCGGACGCTTGCATGACAAGGAAGAAGTTGAATATTAGACTTAATTCAGATAAATGCTTCAACATGGAAAATATATGGATACTTCTGGCGTTGATTGCCGCCCTCACGGGTGGAACATGTGATGCCCTTACAAAAAAGGCTTTACAGCTTCATGATGAATACACAATCGCATGGTTACGCCAATTAGTTGTTGTCCTGTTTCTATCGCCATGTCTCTTCTTTATTCCAATCCCGGCACTGGATGGAGATTTTTATGAAGCGTTCATCTCCGCATTACCTTTTGAAGTAGTTGCATATATCTTTTACATGAAGGCAATTAAGATATCTCCCCTCAGCCTTACGGTGCCGTTTCTGTCTTTAACACCTGTCTGTCTGATCATTATACCTTACATCATGTTGGGAGAATTGGTATCTTTCTGGGGTGGCATCGGCATACTGATGATTGCTCTCGGAAGCTATACTCTGAATCTGAAAGAAATGAGCAAAGGATTTCTGGAACCGATTAAGGCTATTGGTAAAGAAACAGGCTCTGTCTTTATGATTATCGTCGCCATCCTTTATGGATTAACCAACACTTTTGGTAAACATGCCCTTAACCATTCATCTGCACTTTTTTTCGGTGTTACATACAATTTGGCATTTTTCATTGTGTTAAGTCCGGTCATTTTCAAGGTCGGAAAAATCTATTCACAGGGTCGCATCTGCAAGGAGTCCTTGAAAATCTCTGTTCTTCCCGGATTCTTCGCAGCCATAACTGTGATCTTCTATACCATTGCCATGAGTCTGGCAAATGTGGCCTACACGGTTGCTGTCTGTCGGTTAAGTCTCCTGGTTGGTGTGATCTACGGTCATTTTCTCTTTAAGGAAACCGGTTTCAGAGAAAGACTGGTAGGCACTGCTCTGATGCTTATTGGGTTCTTGATCGTTGTGCTGGAGCAATGATAATCAGGAATTGAGATTTCAATTACTTCTTCCTCAATATCTATCAGCATTGCGGACTACTCAACCATAGAACTTCGACTTAAACATGAAAGATTGACGTTTTACTGACGAGGAAGTTAAATTGGTCGTGAATTTTTGCTGCCTGCCATATCAGCACGTACATATTTTGAAGAGCATCGGCTATTATCTCAATTTCCGGCAATAAATGCACCCTCCTCTTTTCCTTGACACTTTGTCGTGTTACGGCTATATGACTGTCAAGTCGCCTTCATAGGGCTTCCTGTACCGGTCGCATATGGTATTATCAAGCTCTTTTCCGATGGCACGTGAGGATCTTTCTGAAGGCGATTTGCGGCATGTTTAAGATATATCGTAACTGAACGAAAAAAATTACGGAGTTGACTTATGAGATCATACGTCGTCTTTTCATTCATGGGGCCGGACCGTCCCGGTCTGGTGAGAGAAATCGCGGAATTTTTTTCGGCGCGTGGCATCAATATCGAACGCTCGCGTGGCTGCGTGCTGGGAAATGAATTCGGCATGGTTATTCTCACGTCGGGCAACAACGAAAACATTGAAGGGCTGATCAAAGACCTGGACAGTCTCCGTCAGAATACCGAGCTGGACATTTACATCCGGAAAACGAAGGCGCCTCTCCACAGGGAGGTCCTCCCGTCGATCGCGTACAAGCTAATCGCCATATCCATCGACCGCCCGGGAATCATCCATCAAATCTGTAAGGTGCTTCATGAGCGGGGGATCAATATCGAAGACATATCAACAAATGTTGACCATGATCTCGCGACGGGCGCCAATGTCTTTCAAATGTTCTGCAATTTTTCCCTGCCGCCTGCCGTCAAGATTATCGACCTCAAGAACGCCATCACCCGTATCAGTGACGAGTACAACATCGATATACGGTTCGACGCGATGATCAACAAGTAGGTATGGAAAAGTGAAAAAACAACGTGCCGGGAACTGCATGAGGCCGATCTACGAAATCGCTGCATCTATCGGCCTGGCGGAAGACGATCTGGAATGTTATGGGCGCTACAAGGCCAAGGTAAGGATCGAGGCGATTAAGCGCTTCGAACGCCGGGCAAATGCCTCCCTGATCCTCGTCTCCGCAATGACCCCTACCCCCGCCGGTGAAGGAAAGACCACAGTATCCATCGGGCTTTCGCAGGCCTTAGCCAAGCTGGGAAAGCAAACGATTGTCACCCTCCGCGAGCCGTCCCTGGGACCTGTCTTCGGCATCAAAGGCGGCGCTACGGGCGGAGGCCTTTCATGCGTGCTCCCCTCTGATGACATTAATCTTCATTTTACGAATGACTTTCCGGCGGTGGAGAGCGCCCACAATCTCCTGTCTGCCCTCGTTGACAATTCGGTATTCCACGGCAACCCACTGAACATAGATCCGCGCAAGATCACCTGGCGTCGCGTGATGGACATGAACGATCGCTCCCTCCGTGATATCGTCATCGGCCTGGGCGGTTCCACAAACGGTGTGCCCCGCGAGAGCGGCTTCGACATCGTTCCTTCCAGCGAAATCATGGCGATTCTGTGCCTCTCGCAATCTTATGCGGAATTGAAGGAGAAGATACGAAAGATTCTCGTGGGCTTTACCTACGACGATAAGCCGGTCATCACGAGAGATCTTAAAATCGAGGGGGCTGTCACATCCCTCTTGAAGCATGCCCTTCTTCCCAATTTGGTGCAGACTACAGAGGGCGTGCCGGCCATCGTTCACGGCGGCCCATTTGCCAACATCGCCCAGGGAACAAACAGCATTATAGGGACAGACCTTGCGCTCCGTTTAGCTGATTACGTGGTGACCGAGGCGGGGTTCGGTTTTGATCTTGGCGCGGAAAAGTATTTCGACATTGTGGCGCCGTACGGGAATTTTAATCCCCGCATCGTTGTCCTGGTGGCAACGATTCGCGCCCTGAAATATCACGCCGGCGTGCCCGCCGATGCTCTCAATGAGCCCAACCCCCGTGTGGCCGTCATTGGAATGGCCAATCTGAGGAAACACTATGAAAACATCGATAAGTTCAACGTCCCCTGCATCATAGCGCTAAACCGTTTCCCTTCCGATACGGACGCGGAGATACAAGCCGTCGTCAGGGCGGCGGAAGATGAAGGGATGAATATCGCGCCTGTCGACATTTTCCGGCAGGGCGGCGAGGGAGGCCTGGAACTCGCGGAAAAAGTGGCAAATATTATCGCGACGGCCACCGGCACTTTCCGGTCCCTCTATAGATGGGATCAGCCGGTGGAAGATAAGATCTTCATCGTTGCGAGTAAGATCTACGGCGCTGTTTCCATCGACTACCAACCGCTTGCGAAGCGGAATCTCGACCTCATCAAGAAATTCGGCTTCGACAAACTCCCGATATGCATTGCCAAGACGCAGCAGTCTCTCTCGGATAATCCCAGCCTTCTGGGACTGCCCAGCGACTTCATTGTCACCGTTCGGGAAATCAAGATCGCATCAGGCGCCGGCTTCCTTATCCCCATCACCGGCGATATTCTGCGCATGCCAGGTCTGTCTAAAACACCGGCGGCTTATCACATCGATATCGACGACGACGGAAATATCACGGGCATTGCCGTACCTGGAGATGCCTGACGTCCCGATCTGATCAGATGCGATGGATGCCGAAGATCCGAAAATATGCCTCGCTGCGCCAATGAAAATGCCCGTCCTTCCCGCTCCATCACGTATCAAGATTGTTTTGACAGACATTGCCGGTTTTCCTATACTACACGGAAATGCAAAGTGTAAAATGCAAAATGATAGAGGAGTTAGCTTACAATGCTCGTTAGACCGAAGTTTCTGGCGACTGCCATCGGCAGCATGCCTTTTGATGATCCGGTGCGTGCTGTCGATCTGATCCTATCCAAATTGCCGGGCGCTCCCCACTGGCCGCAATTGCCGAGGCTGGGGTTGAATGAGCAGATGGAGATCCAGTTTTCCGAACACATGCCTTGCGCCGTTATCGACCGGGAAAAGAACCGCCTCTATTTCGATACATCCGGCGATTATTCTGAAGCCTTCGCCCAATTCTACGAGACCTACCTCCTGGCAATGGACTCCGAAGAGGGAAGCGGTGACTGCGCGGCGGTAGCCGTCAGCCCGGCCTTTTCCCGGGGGATTTACGCGCTGGAAGAGAAACTACGAAACCGGGGCACAAAGCTGCCTTTTGTAAAGTGTCAGGTGACAGGCCCGTGCAGTTTCGCCCTCACCGTCGTCGACGAGATGAAGCGTGCGATATATTATAATGAAGAATTCCGGGATATGATCGCCAAGACGCTGGCGATGATCTGCCGCTGGCAGGTCCGGATGTTCAAGCCATTTGCAGAGCAGGTGATATGCTTTATTGATGAGCCGATCCTCTCTGCCTTTGGAAGTTCCACTTATGTGTCCGTCCGCCGTGATGATGTGATTCATCTGCTCACTGACATGGTCGATGCGGTGCATGTAGACGGGGGCATCGCAGGCATGCACTGCTGCGGCAATACGGAGTGGAGCATCCCTATCGACGCCGGCGTGGATATCATCAGCTTCGACGCCTTTCAGTACGGAGAGACAATCGCCATGTATGCCGAGGCCGTCAAGCATTTTCTCGCGAAAGGCGGCGCGCTTGCCTGGGGAATCGTGCCCACGTCAACACTCATCCGGGAACAGACTGTGGAGGCTCTTGCTCTTCGCCTCGAAGGCATGATGGAGCACTTAGCTTCAAAGGGTGTCGAAAAAAACATTATAGCCGATCAGTCCATCTTAACGCCTTCCTGCGGCACCGGTTCCCTGACGCCTGAGGAAGCGGAGTTGGTATATGAAAGGCTGGCGGCCCTCTCCGCCAGGATGAAAGAGAAGTATAAATAATGCAAAGTGCAAAAGTTAAAATGCAAAATTGAACAGCATGAATAACTTTAAAATTTGACTTTTGCCTTTTGACTTTTACGTTTTGACTTTTGACTTTTGCCTTTTGACTTTTGAATTGACCTATGAAGCTTGCCATCTCCGGAAAAGGAGGCGCCGGCAAATCTACGCTGGCCGCCGCTTTGGTCCTCATAATGGCCCACCGTGGCCGGAAGGTCCTGGCGGTGGACGCCGACCCGGATGCCAATCTTGCGGCTGCTCTGGGTATCCCCGCCTGTGAACAGGAAAGGATTGTTCCCATATCTCGTCAGGCTGCTCTGATCGAGGAGCGGACGGGAGCGGAAGTCCGGCAGTATGGACAGATATTTAAACTCAACCCCGAGGTCTCCGACATAGCCGAGAGTTTTGCGTACCATCATCAGGGTGTGGCGCTCCTCGTCCTTGGCGCCGTTGACCGCGGAGGAGGCGGCTGCGCCTGTGCGGAAAATGTATTAATGCGCGCCCTGGTTACAGATCTCGTCTTATACAAGGATGATGTCCTGGTCATGGATATGGAGGCCGGTGTGGAGCATCTGGGGCGGGCCACGGCGAGCGGTGTGGACAGGATGATAATCGTCATTGAGCCGGGCCAGCGTGCTGTAGACAGCACGCGGCGCATTCTCCGCCTGGCTCATGATATCGGCCTCATGGATATCAGGCTTGTGGGGAATAAAGTAACAGGGTACGAGGATGAGCGATTTCTTCGGGATGCTTTTCCGGAAAATAAATTTCTCGGCATTATTCCCTACAGGGAGGAATTCCGCCGTGCCGACCGGGACGGCCGCTCCGTGCTGGACGGTCTTCCAGACGACTTGCTTCGTTGTTTCGAGGATATCCTGAAGAACCTTGAGGCCCCGTTATGAGCAGACTGATCGCAATAGCAGGTAAAGGCGGTGTCGGAAAGACGACCGTGGCGGCGCTCCTGGTAATGCGCCTGCTTCAGCGGGGATGCAAACCGGTGCTGGCCGTAGATGCCGATCCCAATACCTGCCTTGACGCAGCCCTGGGTGTTAATGTGGTTAAGACTGTGGGCGGTGTCCGCGAGGACTCCCGGAAATTCGCCCAGGAGCGGACGGTCCGGGGCATGGACAAAAAGCGTTTTCTGGAACTCCGTATCACCGAGAGTCTGGTGGAGAGTGATGATTTCGATCTCATTGCCATGGGGCGCTCCGAGGGGCCGGGCTGTTACTGCTATGCCAATAACGTCCTGAAGGCTGTTCTGAACGCGATGGTAAGCAGGTATCCCTATGTGGTCCTGGATAACGAAGCGGGCCTGGAAAACCTCTCCAGACGCATCGTCAATAAGGTAAGTCTCCTCGTCATTGTTACCGATCCGACGGGCCGCGGCTTCGAGACTGTAAGGAGGCTCCATAAACTATCCCGCGAGATGGAGATCACTTATGACCGCCTCGCCATTGTCGTCAACCGCCTCCGGCGTCAAGAGTTGCCCGCAGGCGCGGAAGAGCTCAGAATAGCCACGGGGGCCGATATAATCGTGGGCCTCCCGGAAGATGATAATATATTATCCATATCCGAGCAAAGCGGAAACCTGAGACATCTTTCACCGGACAATCCGGTCTTCACCGGAATGGACAGTATATTGGAAATGATATAATTCAAAATTTAAATTGCAAAATGCAAAATATAACGATTGATGAAAAAACATTTTTTCGAAATATAGGTTTTGTTTTTTCATTTTACATTTTGACTTTTGCATTTTGACTTAGCATGGGCTCTTGATGACCAAAAAAATAATAAAACCTAAGGATCGTGTATGGGACCAGGCGTCGCTGGAAACATTGATCAAGGCGGAGCGGGATTGCGTCGATACCTGCTTCACCCGTCTGGATGCCCAGCAGAGTCCCTGCCGCTTCGGAACCGAAGGCCTCTGCTGCCGGATCTGTTACATGGGCCCATGCCGGATTACGAATAAGGCTCCCCGCGGCGTCTGCGGGGCCGATGCGGATACGATTGTGGCACGCAATTTTCTCCGCGAGGTCGCCGGGGGAACGGCTGCCCACTCCGATCACGGCCGTCATCTCGTCCTCCTTTTGAAACAGGCAGCAGAAGGCAGAATTGCTGATTACGTGATCCGGGACGAAAAAGCACTCCGCCGCATAGCGAAAAGCTATGGCATAGAGGAACAGGGTCGCACAAAAGCAGCAATTGCCCTGGAGCTCGCAGACCTTCTCCTGAAAGAGTTCATGCTTCAGGAAGATTCTCTGTTGACGCTCCGTCTCTCCCCGGTCAGGCAGCAGGCCATCTGGCGGGGCCAGTCCGTAACACCATTGGGCATTGACCGGATGGTAGTCGAATCTCTCCACCGCACGCATATGGGCGTGGATCATGATTACCGGAACATCCTTCTCCAGGCCTTCCGCACGTCCCTGGCCGACGGCTGGGGCGGGTCGCGCATCGCCACACAGGTTTCGGATATCCTCTTCGGAACACCCTCGCCGGTGCGGAGCGACGCCAACCTCGGCGTGCTCAGAAAAGATACAGTCAATATCGTCGTCCATGGCCATGAGCCGGAACTGCCGGAGATGCTCGCCATCGCCTCGCGCGATCCCGCCATAAAAGCTTACGCGAAAGATGCCGGCGCCACCGGAATTACGCTCGCCGGCATCTGCTGTACGGCGAACGAGATACTCATGCGGCACGGCATTCCCGTGGCGGGAAGCTTCCTCCAGCAGGAACTCGCCATCGTGACAGGCGCGGTGGAGATGATGCTTGTCGATGTGCAATGCTGCATGCCGAGCCTCCCCGACGTGGCCCGGAGTTATCATACGGAAATCGTATCCACGGCGGATATTGCCAAGACCGTCGGGACGACCCATATCACGCTCAACCGCGAGAATCCGCTCGCCACGGCAAAGGTCCTGATTCGCCGGGCCATCGACAATTTCAAAAACCGCGATCCCGAGAAAGTTTCCATCCCGGACATCAAGACGCCGCTGGTGGCTGGCTTCAGCGTGGACGCCATCAAGTACATGCTTGGCGGCCGTTTCCGCGCCTCCTTCCGTCCCCTCAACGACGCTGTCATCCAGGGTCGTATCAGGGGCATCGTGGGCATCGTGGGCTGCAACAATCCCCGGACACGCGTGGACGCCTATATCAACACCCTGACACGAGCCTTGATCGGGCAAAACGTACTCGTCCTCAAGACAGGCTGCGCAGCCATTGCTTCGGCCAAGGAAGGAATGCTCCGGCCTGAAGCGGCGCTGGAGGCGGCGGGCGCAGGACTCCGCGAGGTCTGCGAGGCAATCGGGATGCCGCCGGTACTCCACATGGGAAGCTGCGTGGACAACTCCCGCATCCTGGAGGCGGGCACGGAAGTGGTTCTGGAGGGGGGCCTGGGCGACGACCTATCTCAAATCCCCGCCGTAGGCGTGGCCCCGGAGTGGATGAGTGAAAAAGCTGTGGCCATCGCCTGCTATTTCGTGGCCTCGGGTATCGACGTGGTGCTGGGACATCCCTTTCATATTGGCGGCTCCGCTAATGTGACGCGTTTCCTCAATGAGGAGACTCGAGAACTTTTCAACGCTTCCTTCCACGTCTGCGAAGACCCCCTCCGGGCGGCGGACATGGTGATCGATCTGCTCGATAAGAAACGCGAGCGCCTCGGGATCAACCGGAAAGCCGAGCGGAAGCTCTACGACATGGAAGACCGGAGGAAGCTCGATGTCTAAGATCATCTGCGCGAGCGCCATCGACGGGGCCAGGGACTGGATTGCCAAGGCGGAAGACCGCCTGAATCATGCCATCAACAAACGGGGCGAGACGTGGCCTGCGGCTTTTCCCGGGACAGCCTATTTTCTCCCCGTTATTTATTCATTTACCGGCGAGGCTGTCCGTACACTCGGAGACCTCCGGCCTATTCTCCGCCAGGCGAAAGAACTTCTGCCCATGCGTCCTGCCGATGCCGTATGGCTTCCCTACCTGGGGAGCGCCCTGGATGCCGGCGTGGTGTCCCTCTTCGCCTGTGAGATCATCGAGGCGTGCAAGTACGCTGTCGGACCCGATCCCGTAGATGGAATATGGCTGGGTGCTGCCAATGACGTCATCCTGCGTGAGAGGGGCATCGAATTCGTGGACGGCACGGCCCCCGGCTTCGCCGCCATTACCGGCGCGGCGCCGACCAATGAAATCGCCGTAGCCCTCGCCCGGCAGCTTCAGGAAAAAAACCTCTATGTCTTTATGGCGGGCGAAACCGACGGCAGACAGTTTGCCGAACAGCTTGCTGAAGAAGGCGTGCAGTTGGGATGGCCGACGCGCCTGATTCCGTTTGGCCCGGATGTCTCCGCCCTTATCTATGCATTGGGATTTGCCAACCGTGTGGCTCTCTCCTTCGGCGGTGTGCAGCCCGGCGATTATGAACGTAATCTTAAATACAACAAGAACCGCATCTTTGCCTTTGTGCTTGCCTTGGGCGAGGTCACTCCCGACAAGTATGCTGTGGCCGCCGGGGCAATCAACTACGGGTTCCCCGTCATCGCCGATACGGACATCCCCCAGATTCTGCCCACGGGCGTCTGCACCTACGAGCACGTCGTTTCCTCCGTGCCCTACGAAACAATGGTGGAGAAGGCCTTGGAGGTGCGGGGCTGCAAAATCAAGGTCACAAAAGTGCCCATCCCCGTGCCTTACGGGCCGGCCTTCGAAGGTGAACTGATCCGCAGGGCTGATGCCCATGTGGAGTTCGGCGGAAATTTAACCACCGCCTTTGAATTTGTGACCAGCGTAGATATGGATCAGATCAACGACGGTGAGATCGAAACCATCGGACCCGATATAGACCAGGTCAAGCCCGGAGGCGCTCTGCCACTTGCCATCTGGGTGGAGGTTGCGGGCCGGAAGATGCAGACCGATTTTGAGCCTATCCTTGAAAGGCAGATCCACCACCTTGTCAACGGCGCCGAGGGTATCTGGCATATGGGACAGCGGGATATCGTCTGGACACGCATCTCGAAGAGCGGCTTTGCACGCGGACTGAGGCTTCGCCACTACGGCGAGATCATCCATGCAAAGTTCATCTCCGACTACCCGGCCATCGTGGACAAGGTGAAAGTCACAATTATTACGGATGCGGCAGAGGTTGAGCGGCGTCTCGCCGTTGCGCGACGGATCTATGACGAGCGAAACCGCCGCATGGAGGCCATGACGGATGAAGCCGTGGACACCTTTTATTCGTGTCTCCTCTGCCAGTCCTTCGCACCCAATCATGTCTGCATCATTACACCGGAGCGGCTCGGGCTCTGCGGGGCATACAACTGGCTTGACGGCAAGGCAGCCTACGAGATCAATGAGACTGGGCCGAACCAGCCCGTCAAGAAAGGCGAAGCCATCGATCCTGTGAAAGGCATCTTTCGGGGCATCAACGAATACGTCTATATGAGCAGCCACAAGACCGTGCCGGAGTTCTGCTGCTATTCCCTCATGGACAGGCCCATGACGAGCTGCGGCTGTTTTGAAGCGATCCTGGCCTACCTTCCTGAATGCAACGGCGTCATGGTTGTCAACCGGGAATATCAGGGCGAAACGCCTGTGGGGATGACCTTCTCCAGCCTGGCAGGCTCGGTGGGAGGCGGTCAGCAGACACCCGGCTTTATGGGTGTGGGCAAGGTCTTCCTGACCTCGAAGAAATTCCTCGCGGCGGAAGGCGGTTTTAAACGCATCGTCTGGATGCCGAAAGCGCTTAAGGAACTTCTCGCTCCCGATCTGAAAAAACGTTTCTCCGAACAGGGGGAGCCGGATCTCTTAGAAAAGATCGCCGATGAGGAAGTGGGTGTCGATGCGCACGCGATCCGGAAATTTATGGAAAACGTCCACCATCCCGCACTGTCAATGGACGATATGGCTATTTATGCACTGCCAACTCCGACATCATACCCAACACCAGACCAGACAGTGCGTCCTCCATCCGAGGCGAGTCCCGTTGAGGTTTCGGAAAAGCCGCCATTGTCCGTGGAGACAAAGGAAGACAAGCTTGCGCCCAGCGAGGAAACGACCTTAAAACCGCTCACCGCCGACCTTCTGAACGCCGTCACCGCATTTCCCATCTGCCGGGAAACCTGCGATGTCCCAATCTGGCAGGTCACGCTGGGCGCTACGAAAAAAACAGGCGGCACCCGTGGCCATACCCTGAAAGTGGGCGGCGCTAACTGCATGCCCTTCCACCTCTGGGAGGGTGCAATGCCGAACCGTCCCCTCGTGGCTATGGAAGTCTTTGACGTGATCTCGGAGAAGTATCCCGCCGTCTTGAGAAACATCTATGGCGATCTCTTAAACCGGCCGGCGGAGATGGCCCGTGTCTGTGTGGAAAAATACGGCGCCGATCTCATCAGCGTGCGTCTCGACGGAACACATCCCGAAAAGGGAGACCGCACTCCCGAGGAAGCCGTGAAGCTCGTCAAATCGGTCCTGGCCGCTGTGGATGTGCCCCTCATCGTCACCGGCCACAGCCATTACGAAAAGAACAACGAAGTTCTGAAGTCCGTAGCACAGGCCTGCGCCGGGGAGAACCTACTTCTCAATTGGGTGGAGCAGGACAACTACCGCACTATCGCCGGGGCGGCCATAGCTTACGGCCACTGCGTTGTCGCCCAGAGTCCTATCGATGTGAACATCGGCAAGCAGTTGAACATCCTCTTAACCAACATGGACGTCAATCAAAAGCGCATCGTCATGGACCCCATGACGGGTGCAACCGGTTACGGAATCGAATATACGTATTCAGTGATGGAGCGGATTCGCCTCACCGGGCTGGACGGAGACGGGATGCTGGCGGCGCCAATGATCGTATCACCCGGACAGGAGTGCGCCAGGCTCAAGGAGTACCGGGCTCAAGGGGCCGATTTCCCGGCATGGGGAAATCTGGAGAAACGCGCGGCCATCTGGGAGCTCTCCACGGCTGTGAGCCTGATGTACGCCGGCGCCGACCTCTTGATCATGTATCATCCCGAAGCAGCGATGGCGCTGAAAAAGACGATCCTGGCATTAAGTGAATTTAAAAGTCATTATTCACCTAATATCCCGAATCATATGAATATTTCAAAATAATCCTAATCCCTAATTTGCCGTAGGACAAAGTTTACTTGTCAGCAAGTGTAAAGATCATCATAAAGTATGACTTCCTGTAAGCAAGCATCCGGGAACTTTGACAGACAACCGCCCTTTCGATGCGTAATCAGCAAGTTGACGCGCCCGAAAGGTGAGACGATTGCTCATTCAATGACCAAAACGGCATAGAGTCCGAATAAGTCTTGACTTTTTCGGAGTTCAGGTTATAATGGTCGCCATGAATAGGTATCTTGAAAAATATATTCAGAAAGATCTTAAAAGAAAAATCGTACTGCTTACCGGTCCGAGGCAGACAGGCAAGACGACCCTTGCGAAGATGCTGAAGGAAAACTTCGATTATTTTAATTACGACAATGCCGAGGACCGTTTAAACCTGATGGAGAAGACCTGGGACCGTTCCAGAGACCTGGTTATTTTTGACGAACTCCATAAGATGAATAATTGGAAATCATGGCTCAAGGGCATTTATGATACCGAAACAATTCCCCCCTCCATCATTGTTACCGGCAGCGCAAAGCTTGATGCCTACAAAAAGGTCGGCGATTCACTTGCCGGAAGGTTTTTCGAATTTAGACTCCATCCCCTTGATCTGAAGGAGATCAAAACCGTTTTAGGGCCGGAAGACCTGGAAGGAAAACTTGATCTGCTTTTAAAGCTGGGAGGATTTCCGGAGCCCTATCTTGAAGGCGATGAGACTTATTATAATCGTTGGAAAAGAAGCCATCTGGATATTATATTAAAGCAGGATCTGGTTGATCTCGAAAATATGCGCCATATTACGTCCATTGAGACCCTGATCCAGCTTTTGAAAAAGAAGGTCGGAAGCCCCATATCATACCGATCCTTAGCTGAAGATCTTCAATGTTCGGACAAGACCGTTAATCGATGGTTGACCGTATTGGAAACGCTTTATGTCGTTTTCAAGGTCGCCCCTTTTCATAGAAACATTTCCCGGTCCCTTCTCAAGGCGCCCAAGTATTATTTTTATGATACGGGCCAGGTGCCGGACGAGCTGGGGATGAAGCTGGAAAACCTTGTTGCCTGCTCATTGCTCAAAGAGATTCATTTCCGGGAGGATTGCCTGGGGGAAAAATGGGGTTTCTATTACCTGAAAAACAAGGACGGCCGGGAGATAGATTTCTTTATTACAAAGCAGGAAAAGCCCACTCTAATGATCGAAGTCAAATGGAGCGATGCAGAACGAAGCCCCAACTTTTCTTTCTTCGAGAAATATCTTGCCGGTGTAAATAAAATCCAGATCGTCAAGGACCTCAATCGGGAAAAGACCTATCCGGACGGCACCGAGATTAGAACCGCCCAAAACTGGCTGTCTGAAATCAGTCTTGAATGACCTGCTTGTCGAGGAAGGCGGCGGCTTCACACCTGTGCAGTTCGCTTTGTAACAGGAAAGTATTCAAACGTGTATTTTCCTGATGAAGATACTATCCCCTCCTTCCTGAAAGTTGGATTTCTTTTCGTCACGGCTACTACTCCATTTCAATCAGAAATCGTTAAGAAGAAATGAGTCAAGGCCATCGGACAGTCGTACTTTATGCTTCCCCACCCTTATCGTCTATTCTGTTGCACGTCAATCAGATATCACTTGCTATTTCAACCAACTACCGCTACATATTTCCAATTATATGTCTAGAATGTGCTGCAGCGTAACGTAAGGGTTATTAGCCAAAACTCGCTGCTCCGAGGTGCCATGAAACGTTCCATGTCAGAAAAGAAGACTCTACCGATACTTCTTTTTTTAACAGTTGTCACTCTCCTGGCATTCTGGCAGGTCAGTCACAACGAGTTCATCAGTTTCGACGATGACTTATACATAACCAACAACGGTCTAATTCAGAATGGGATTACGATCGAGGGCATTCGGTGGGCCTTCACTACCTATCATGCCTATAACTGGCACCCCCTGACCTGGATCTCTCACATGCTGGACTGTCAGTTGTTCGGATTAAAGCCGGGTTTTCATCATTTAGTCAATCTCTTCTTTCACATCGCCAATACACTCCTGCTCTTTCTTATTCTTCACCGAATGACGAAGGGCCTTTGGCAAAGCGCCTTTGTGGCTGCGCTATTTGCGCTTCACCCGATCCACGTAGAATCCGTGGCTTGGGCGGCCGAGCGCAAGGACGTGCTGTCGACTTTTTTTTGGATGCTCACAATGGGTGCGTATATGTACTATGTGGAGCGGCCGGTATTGCCAAGATACTTGGCTGTTCTGATCTTTTTCGTGTTGGGCCTGATGGCGAAACCCATGTTGGTCACCCTCCCGTTTGTCCTTCTTCTTCTGGATTTCTGGCCACTGAAGCGTTTCGAGCAAAGGATATCTGCCCCAAAAGTTCTGGCAGCGGTAAGCAAAATGGCGCCTGCTGGTAAACGGAAAGGGAAATCGGAGAAGAAGTGTGCTCTGAAGAGTGCGGCGGAGACGGAGAACCCAGAAGCGGGCACGGGTCAGTGGACACGGATTCGTCCTCTGCTCTGGGAAAAAATACCCCTGTTTGCCCTGACGGCGCTCTCCTGTATAATGACTTACCTCGCCCAGGAAAAAGGGGGACTCGTTGTACCGACTAAGGCATTGCCACTGGGTGCTCGAATTTCAAATGCCTTCATTTCCTATATTCATTACATCGCGAATATGATCTGGCCGGGCGACCTTGCCTTCTTCTATCCCCATCCGGGGATGTGGCCGCTGTGGCAGGTCATAGGGGCAGCGATACTCTTTTTCGCTGCGAGTTTCATGGCAATCCGATGGGCAAAGAGATTCCCGTATTCAATGGTGGGATGGCTTTGGTATGTGGGCACGCTTGTGCCTGTCATCGGGATAGTGCAGGTCGCTACCCAAGCCATGGCGGACCGCTATACCTATGTCCCTCTGATCGGATTGTTCATCATCATCGCATGGGGCATCCCGGAACTCCTGAGAAGATGGCGATGGCGGAAAGAGGCGCTTGCTGCTTCGTCGGCATCGATCCTTTTATGTCTGATCACTGTTACGTACGTACAGGTAGAGTACTGGCAGAACAGCTTGACCTTATTTGATCATACTCTGAGAGTGACCAATGAAAATAGCGTGATCTATAATAACCGGGGATTCGTTTACGTCAATCTTGGCAACTTCACACGGGCGATTAAAGATTACGACAGGGCCATTGAGATCGACCCGCAATATGCACACGCCTATAATAACCGGGGGTTGGCATTTGGGAATCTTGGCAACTTCACACGGGCGATTCAAGATTACGACAAGGCCATCGAGATCAATCCGAAATATGCACACGCCTATAATAACCGAGGAGTCGCATTTGGGAATCTTGGTAACTTCACACGGGCGATTCAAGATTACGACAAGGCCATCGAGATCAATCCGAAATATGCACAGGCCTATAATAACCGGGGGTTGGCATTTGGGACACTTGGCAACTTCACACGGGCGATTCAAGATTACGACAAGGCCATCGAGATCAATCCGAAATATGCACAGGCCTACAATAACCGGGGGTTGGCATTTGGGAATCTTGGCAACTTCACACGGGCGATTCAAGATTATGACAGGGCCATAGAGATCGACCTGCAATATGCACAGGCCTACGTCAACAGGGGAGTCGCTTACTGCTTGCTTGGGAATTACATACGGGCGATTCAAGAATGCGACAGGGCCATCGAGATCAATTCAAAATATGCAGACGCCTACGCCAAACGGGGGGTCGCTTACTGCTTGCTTGGCAAAAATGAGCAGGGAATTGAGGATCTGAAAACAGCGGTAAAATTGGGCTCAGAAGATGTAAAGAACTTATTGAGAAGCCTCAAAATAAGCTGGTAGCGTGGCGTTTGATTTCCAAATGCCATTTTTCTTCTCTTCTTTCCAAAATGAATTTACAAGGATTAGAACAACATTCTACTTGATTTCGAATAAGCGTCAATCCGAAGTTGTTCAAAGGAAGAATATGAATATATGCAATGTGTTGAAAACAATTTTGGATTGACGCATGAAGAACGGAGCCGTTGCGGCAGGGACAAAATATATCTATGGGGTTTCAATATATCTAGGGAGTTTCAATCGAGGTATGCCCCATAAAAAACCCGTGATTTCAGAATAATAATACATACGGTATTATAAGCCATTATATATCAATAATACAAGGCTCGAAATCTGCCGCGCAGCGGTTTAGTTTTTCTATTGGTAATCAATAAGTTTTAGCTATCCTGATTCTATTTGTTTGTAGGTGTTATTGTTTTTCGAAGCAGGAATTATTTTGGCGCCATATGTTAAGTGAAGTACAGGTCAGGTTATTTTGCATTTTAACTTTTGACTTTTTACTTTTGACTTTTTCACTATCCTGAGGTTCCTATGGCTCTGACCGGTTTGCAGATTCAGAAACTGCTTCCCAAGACCAATTGCAAAGAATGCGGGTCCAATACGTGCATGGCCTTTGCAATGAAGCTCGCCGCAAAGAAAGCTGAGATCGCCGAATGCCCTTACGCCTCCGAAGAGGCCATCCAGGTGCTCGGTGCGGCCAGCGAGCCTCCGGTGCGCGGCATTGCGCTGGGGCCCGACCGGATGCTGAAGCTGGGCGAGGAAACCGTCCTTTACCGTCACGAAAAGACCTTCTTCCACCAGACTGCTGTTGCCGTCAATATCAACGATACGGATTCCTCCGACATGATTAAAGAAACGCTCACGGCTGTCCGCGATTACCGGCTGGAGCGGGTTGGGGAGATATTCGGAATCGACATGACGGCAGTGACCCAGAGAGGCGCGGACGTGAACGGTTTTGCAGCGCTTGCCGTAAAGGCCTGGGAAACAACCGGCCGGCCCCTGGTGCTCCGGAGCGAGAGCCCCGCGGCATTGAAGGCTGCCGCAATTGCCGTGAAAGGAT
>CAITLA010000163.1 GCA_903893135.1 uncultured Syntrophaceae bacterium
GTAAAATTATCAAGGGTATTTGAAGATCGCAAGAAACTTGAAATAATGGGTACGGGATGCTATATAAAAACTCAAATAATTTGTGACGGGGAAAGTGATGTCTGATGTAAGAGTTCTCACACTGTGGAAGGATGAAAAGATTAATGAAGAGGAAGCCCTTCTCTTGAGGAGGCTATGTGAGGATATACGGGTTCCCTTCGATGAAGAAAGAAAAAAGGAGATTAGGACCCTCGTCGACGCCTTCCTGTCCATGGATGAAGCTGCAGGTTTGGCCGCTCCGCAGATCGGTATAAGTAAGAAAATAATTATCTTCAGAAACAAGGGATTCAATGAGAAGGGCTGGTCAAAGGACGAAAGCGATTATGAGCTCTTGATCAACCCCCGTATTACTCAAGCCCGGGGTGAAATGGTGACGATGACTGAGGGATGTCTCTCATGCCCGGAAATCCAGGTCGAAGTCAGCAGATATCCTGAGATCAAAATCAGGGCGTTTGATGTAAGTGGGCGCAAAATAAACAAACGCTATACAGATTACGTTGCCCGCGTCGCACAACATGAAATTGACCACCTTGAAGGTAAGTTGATCATCGATTGCGAAGGCACACTATACATTCCGAAACAAAAACAAGAGTTCTTTGAAAGAACTTTTGGAAAGATAAAAGCAGTTAACGGTAACGGAATTTCCCGAAATATCTGATATTCCCCTTTCTTATTCGTGTTTCAGAGCTTATTTTCTCCGCACATAAAAGGAGCAGTCGCAAAGTTTTTTATGTCTTGAAATATAGCCTAGCCTATGGTACTTATCCTGCCATTGGGTGCACCGGGCAGCATATAGGAAAAGCTGCTTTCTGCTCCTGCTGACAGTATCCCATTGAATCGAAATGGACAATCTGCAAAAATCGCAAGAATCTCGTTGCAATATCTACGGTTTTCAAGAAAACAAGTATTTTTCTTCGTAATTTTTATTCTCGTAATCTGGTCCCTCATTTACTACAAGTACTGGTTTTAAATCATAAAAAGGCTCTTTAATCGAACCAGCTTTACGGACAGGATTTGCACGATGCAAGGCTGTCCACATCCCGGAGGAGAACCGTCAATGAAAAAAACCCCACTCTATGACCGTCACGCCACGCTCGGCGGAAAAATAATTGATTTCGGCGGCTGGGCCATGCCGGTTCAATACAGCAATGTAATTGAAGAGCACCATGCAACCAGGATGAAAGCGGGACTATTTGACATCTGCCATATGGGAGAGATTGAAGTCAAAGGACCTCAGGCTTTTGAGCTATTGCAATGGGTATTGAGCAGAAATATAGAAGGACAGGCCATAGGACAGATCAAGCTGAGCGTCATGACGAATGAAAACGGCGGCATCATCGATGATGTAACGGTTTATCGCCTGGGAGAGGAGCGTTATATGGTCGTCACGAACGCCGGGACGAAGGACAATGATTACTCATGGATTGAGACGCAGAGAAGAGCACGGGGACTATCCGATGTACAGGTTGTTGATAATAGCGATCGAACAGGCAAGATAGACCTGCAGGGACCCCTGTCGCGGGAGATTCTTCAGAACCTTGCGTCAGATGATTTGGCGCTTTTGACTTACTACCATGCCAAGGACACGAAGGTTATGAAAATACCGGCTCTCGTGTCACGCAGCGGTTATACCGGAGAGGACGGCTTCGAGATCTATACGGAAAGCCGGAGGATAGGAGAAATATGGGATAAACTCCTGGAAATCGGGGCGGGCCTTGGGCTTAAACCTGTCGGATTAGGCGCCCGGGACACCCTGCGCCTGGAAGCGGGGATGATGTTATACGGAAATGACATGGACGAGACGATTACCCCATTGGAGGTTGTTTACGGCTGGGTAACAAATCTGGAGAAAGACTTTGTCGGAAGTTCCGCTTTGAAAAAGCTGAAAGAAAAGGGCTTAGGGAGAAAACTGGTCGGCTTCGAGATGCAAGATAGAGGAATAGCAAGACACGGGTACAAGGTCTTCAAGGATGCAACTGAAGTGGGTGTCGTTACATCGGGGACATATACCCCTACCTTGCAGAAGGCCGTGGGACTGGCTTTTGTGCCCGTATCATACAGCAAGCCGGGCACGGATATTTTCATCCAGATCCGTGAACACCATGCCGGAGCGCGGATTGTGGAATTGCCTTTTTACAGAAGGCGGAAATGATATTCTCGGAACATGCGGTAAACTGGGCTCAGGATGTAGGAAAATAGATTGAAGGGGGAGAGCAATGTCAAAGCCAAATCCAGCAGACAGGAAGTATTCAAAGGAACACGAATGGGCAATGGATAACAGGGACGGAACGATTAATATGGGCATTACGGATCACGCTCAGGAGCTGCTTACTGATATTGTTTTTGTGGAGCTCCCGGCCATAGGGAAGAAAGTCAAGCAAATGGAACCGATGGCGGTGGTAGAATCCGTAAAGTCTGTTTCTGATGTCTTCTCGCCTGTGAGTGGAGAAGTCATAGAAGTCAATAAAGAGCTGGAGGAGCACCCGGAACTTGTAAATCAGGATGCCTTTGGAAAAGGCTGGATGGCTAAACTTAAGATGGATAATCCGGCTGAATTGAATAACCTCATGGATGCAGCCCGCTACACGGAGATGATCAAAGAGGAGAAGCACTAATCTTCCATTTAGTTGCGGCCCAGGCGCGGCAATCCCATTTCAGGATTGTTTCATCAAAGCCCCGCTGTCAAACTACTCGAAGTGTAGACCAGAGAAAGGATCGCGATATGGACTATGTTCCACACACCCCGGAAGATCAAAGACAGATGACGGAGATTATCGGCATCAAAACGGTGGATGAACTATTTGCCGATATCCCCGAAAAATATAAATTAAAGGGGCTCCTTGACCTGCCTCCTGCCCTCTCCGAGCAAGAGGTCGCGGCGCTGATGAAGGGCATTAGTTCCCGAAACGCCGTTCCCCCGATTACCCTCATGGGGGCGGGAGTTTACAACCATTATATCCCGGCCGTTGTGGGACATGTCATTTCGCGCTCCGAGTTCTACACAGCATATACCCCTTACCAGGCGGAAATCAGCCAGGGAATCCTTCAGGCCATTTATGAATACCAGACCATGATAGCGAAGGTCACGGGCATGCAGGTTGCCAATGCCTCCATGTATGACGGCGCCTCGGCCATGGCTGAGGCTGCGGTGCTCGCTGCCAAGACCTTAAGCAGGGAGAAAATTGTCATTGTCCGTTCCGTCCATCCTGAGTACCGGCAGGTTGTCGGTACATATGCCTGGGCAAATGGATACGAGGTCGTTGAAATTCCTTATGGCAAATCCGGCCAGCTTGACAGGGATGCCCTATCTCAGGCTGTGGATGACCGAACGGCCGCTGTCCTGGTTCAGAGCCCCAACTTTTTTGGAATCATCGAGGATATTGCCTCAATCGAGTCCACAGTGCATGCAAAGGGAGCGCTTCTTGTCTCAGGATTCACGGAAGCGACGTCTTTAGGGATTCTTAAGCCCGCAGGTGAAATGGGAGCAGATTTCGTCGTCGGAGAAGGGCAGAGCTACGGAAATCCCATGAACTACGGAGGTCCCTATCTCGGGATTTTTGCGAGCACGGCAAAATTCTTAAGGAAGATACCCGGCCGGCTGGCCGGAGCCACAGTGGACAAAGAAGGCAAAAGAGGTTTTGTCCTTACACTGCAAACAAGGGAACAGCACATAAGACGGGAAAGAGCTACATCGAATATCTGTTCCAATGAAGCCCTCTGCGCCCTGGCTGCTGCCGTCTATCTTGTCAGTCTCGGGAAAAACCTCAAAAAATTAGCGGAGCTCAATATCCAGAAAGCTAATTATCTGAAGCAGAGGCTCTCGGAACTCGCAGGCTGGGACGTGGTCTTCCCTGCTCCTGTTTACAATGAATTCGTAATTCGCTGTCCTGATCCAAAGAAGGTCAATCAGAAACTCGAAGCCGCAGGTGTCATAGGCGGATATGAACTCGAAAAAGATTATCCTGAGCTTGGAAACTCCCTTCTTTTCTGCGCCACAGAAATGCTTACAAAAGAAGATATGGACAGGGTGCTTTCGATTGTTGCTCAATAACATTTAAGCTGGAGGTAATTCATGGAACTCATATTTGAAAAGAGCAGGCCGGGAAGAATAGCCACGGGAATTCCGAAATCGGATGTGCCGGAGGTGGCGGTCACAAGTATTATCAGCAAGAGTCTGCTCAGGGATGATGTGGACTTGCCGGAGGTGGCGGAGGTGGATCTCATCCGCCACTATACACAGTTATCGAAAAGGAATTTCGGTGTAGATGTGGGCTTCTATCCTCTCGGCTCGTGCACCATGAAGTACAATCCCAAGATTAATGAGGATGTTTCTCGTCTGCCCGGACTTACAAGCCTCCATCCTTATTCCCCTGTTAAATTTTCCCAGGGATCATTACAGATAATGTACGAACTCAGACAGCATTTGAGCGAAATATTCGGCATGGCCGATTTTTCCCTTCAGCCTGCCGCGGGGGCACATGGCGAACTCACCGGCGTCATGGTCATCAAAAAATATTTCGAGAAAAAGGGACAAAAGCGCTCCAAGATTTTGATCCCCGATACGGCCCATGGGACAAACCCGGCCTCGGGGGCATTGTGCGGCTATCATGTTGTCACAGTCAGGTCAAATGCCGAGGGAGGCGTCGATATCGGCCATCTTCTGGAGATGATGACGAAGGATGTGGCAGGACTGATGATTACGAACCCCAACACCCTGGGCCTTTTTGAGAGGAATATTGAACAGGTTTCTGAAATTGTTCACAGAAGGGGAGGGATATTGTACTGCGACGGCGCCAATGCAAATGCCTTTATGGGAGTTACAAAACCGGGCGACCTGGGCATTGATGTCATTCAGCTTAATCTCCACAAGACGTTCTCGACACCGCATGGCTGTGGTGGCCCTGGAAGCGGGCCCGTGGGAGTTAGAAAAGATCTGGTTCGGTATCTTCCCGTGCCTCGTGTCATAAAGAAAGGGAGAAGGTATGACTGGAAGTATGACTTTCCGGACAGTATCGGACGGGTAAGGGCATTTTATGGAAATTTTAATGTGATGGTAAAAGCTTACACGTATATTCGGTCTCTCGGGCCGGATGGCTTGAAGAGGGCAAGTGAAATCGCTGTGCTGAACGCCAATTACGTTAAGGAGCGATTAAGAGCTTATTATGATCTTCCCTATGACCGGATCTGCATGCACGAGTGCGTCTTCTCCGGAAAGCGGCAGGTCAAGGAGAGCGGTGTTCACACCTCGGATATTGCCAAGCGTCTCCTCGATTATGGCTATCATCCGCCGACGATATACTTCCCCCTCATCGTGCCCGAGGCCATTATGATTGAGCCCAACGAGACGGAAAGCAAGGAGACCCTTGATGCCTTCTGCGATACCATGATTGCCATTGCCGGGGAGGCGAAGGAAAATCCCGATCTGGTCAAATCAGCGCCCCTTACCACCGCTGTAAAGCGCCTGGATGATGTTAAGGCTGCCAGGGAGCCTGACGTATGCTGGAGAAAAGCTTAAGCGAGGGACGAGACATAGGTTGATGTAATAAGGGAAGGAAGAAATGGACAGGGACAAACTCATCAGAAAACTTAAGACAGTCAAGAATCCCAGAGAAAGAGATAAAATTATTTGGGCTCTTGCAGGCAAGGAAAAGGACGTATCGGACGATAAGCCGCCTTCGGTGCAGTCGAGTAAAACTGATTCGCCTCGTGTTCCGGAACAGATCGCAGGACTGCCCAAACTTCCCATAGATGCACGCAAACTGGTCAACTATATCGCTCCTGCCATTTTCATCTTTTTCGGTCTCGTAAATCTGGTGCAGGCAATAGTGCATTTTATCCAAACAGGGCTGATTGAAGCTGCCTTTCCGCAGCTCATCATGGGGATCATGTTCTTCATCTTCGGTTTATTCAGTATCGCCAAGGCCAAAAAAAGGGTTCAGGGTGTGAATGCAGATAAAAAGGAAGCCTGAATGGTTAAAGGTAAAACTCCCTGCTTCGCATGAATTCCAACATGTGAAAGGAATTCTGTCGCAATTTAATCTCCACTCCATCTGTCAGGAAGCGCATTGCCCCAATGTCACCGAATGTTTTCATTCCGGAACGGCCACTTTTTTAATTCTCGGGAATATCTGCACGAGAAACTGCCTCTACTGCAATGTCCGGCACGGGACGCCCGAAGGATTGGATGAGATGGAACCGGAACGTCTCACCCAGGCGGTCAAAGAGCTGGGACTCCGGTATATCGTTATCACATCGGTCACGAGGGATGACCTTTCTGATGGAGGAGCGGGGGTATTTGCGCGCTGTGTGGAAAGACTATATCAGGAAGTGCCGGGATGCAGGGTAGAAGTCCTCATTCCGGACCTGCGCGGTAATTGGGATGCCCTGGAATGCATAATCAAGAGCAAACCCCATGTGATAAACCACAATATGGAAGTCGTTCCCGTTTTTTTTAGCCATATCAGACCGCAGGGGAATTATCATCTGTCTCTGGAATTGCTTCATCGGATAAGCCAATACGGTGAAAAGGAAATTGTCGTCAAGTCGGGATTCATGGTGGGCTTCGGAGAGAGCTGGAGTGACATTATGGTATTGCTTCATGACTTGGCTCGAGTTCACTGTGAAATGGTGACTATTGGCCAGTACCAGCAGCCGTCACGCAATCACTGGCCCGTAATGAAATATTACCATCCGGATGAATTTGAAGTGATGAAAGGGATGGCACAGGAGCTGGGGGTGAAACATGTTGAAGCAGGTCCCCTGGTGCGCAGTTCCTACCATGCAGCAATGATCTCTTAGACTGAGTTGAGGAAGGCCTTATCGTGTCTGACGCATATGATCTTATCATTATCGGAGCCGGTCCTGGAGGCCATGCGGCGGCTGAACACGCGGCCAGATGGGGAGCCAGGGTTGCCGTCATCGAGAAAAATCAATGGGGCGGCACATGCACCCACCGGGGCTGCATTCCGACAAAGGCACTCTTGGCTTGCAGCAGGCAGTTTGTGAACTTGAAAAAGTTGAAGCGTCTCGGCATTTCTACAGGTGAGGCCAGGGTGGATTTCGCCGCGATAAAACGCCATCAGAGGCAGATGGTTACCCTTTCCGCCAAGGGTGTCCAGCAATCTCTTGAGGATGCAGGTGTGGAGCTGAAGGCCGGAGAGGGGCATGTTATTTCTTCCCGGGAGGTGGAATGGATGTCACTCCAGGGTCAGAGGCATCACCTGACTGCTGATAATATCATTATCGCCTGGGGTTCAGAACCGCTCCTGCCGCATGGTTTCCAGACGTCTCATAGAATTTTGACATCCGACGGCTTTCTCGCGCTTGAGACTCTGCCGGAAGCTGTCATCATTGTTGGGGGTGGCTTCATTGGGATTGAAATTGCCACATTCCTGGCTGAGCTTGGAGTTAGGGTGACCATCGTTGAACTCTTGGATGGCCTCCTCCCCCATGAGGATAGAGAAGCCGACGATTTGATAAGGCATGATCTCATCCGCCTCGGTGTCGCCATTCACACGTCAACACGGATGGAGGCAATCCATGAGACCTCAAGCGGGGTTTCGCTGAAAGCGAATCAAAATGCAAAGCACATTGAATTGACCGCCGATTGCGTCCTTATGTGTACAGGAAGGAACCCTCTTTTGCATACGGAAGAATTGAATCGATGCAGTATTTTGTATGATCAGAAGGGTATATCTGTCGATGACCGGCAGATGACCAACGTACGGGGCATCTATGCCGTCGGTGATGTGACCGGCGGTATTATGCTCGCGCACAGGGCTATTCAGCAGGGCAGATCAGTTGCAAGTTACCTCTATGGCGATAGCTCGATTACATACAGGGATGACGCAGTACCTTCCGTGGTATATACGCACCCGAACGTGGCCCGCGTCGGACTCACGGAAAAGCAGGCAGGAGAGCTGGGTTTAAAGGTGGAAACAAAGAGGGTCGAATATGGGGCAAATATCATGGCCAGGACAGAACTCAAAGGGAACGGGTTCGTAAAGGCGGTCTTTTGCGGCGATAGCTTGATTGGAGTAACGATCGTCGGAGACGACGCGGGTGAACTGATCGCTTCCATGAGCCTGGCCGTGGCAAACCGCATGGGGAAGAAGGAACTGAAAAACTGGATTATCCCCCACCCGAGTCTTAGTGAAATATTGCATATGCTTTAATTCTTTTCTGTCAGCACCGAGTATTGTAATTCTCTTGCTGATATCTCGAAGACGTGACCAGCTTGATCCGGAAACCGTGCAAAAACGAGTGTGAATAATACGTGCAAATGTAACATGGCTAACTTCTTTCTCTGGCAGGCATAAAATATGTGACTTTTCGATACTCCCTTTCCCCCACGCTTTCCTTGATCAATTCGCGGAGAATCCAAAAGAAGACATCCCTCATTGCAGTAACCATATTGAAACCTTTGAAAAATGCCGACTTTTGTCATTTCGACCCCCTCGGTTTACTCGGGGTAAACTCCGGGAGAAATCTTGAAGAAGCTAAGATCATAAAGATTCCTCGTCGCTATCGCTTCTCGGAATGATACAAAATGGAGAAATTCAAAGCTCTCATATTGAGAAATGTGATGGTTTTTAGTCTTATTTCCTGATACATATATAAAGAGCAATCATCTAACGGCAGGAAGGACAAAATACTGTAAGGTCTGTTGGCTGCCGGTGAAAAACAAGTGAATCGGAAAGGGAGGAGAAGATATGGGATCGAGAAAGAAGGAGGCGCAGGAGCGACAAAAGGCGTATTTCGAACGAGGGCTGGAGGAACGCCTGTCTTTCCTGTCTAAAAAGGGGATCGAATCTCCTGGGATCGATAAAGATACGCTCGTTAAGAAACTGCGGGCGAATATTAGGGCCATAAATGTCAGACTGAAAGCGATCGCTGACAATGAAAAAAGGACGGAAGAACTGGCAAAGATAAAGGCGGAAAAGGCGGCTCTCCCGCCCCTGCCGAAAGATCAACAAGAAGGCAAAGGCAAGAAATCAAAGCAAGCCCCGGAAGAAGGGAAGGAAAAAAAGAAAAAGAAGGAGAAGGAAAAAGGGCAGGACCAGGAAAAGAAGCCAGAGAAGGAGCCAGAGAAGGAGCCAGAGAAGGAGAAGGGACAGACGCCGGAGGAAGAGAAGAAGCCGGAAAAGAAAAAAGAAAAGAAAAAGGAAAAAAAGCAAGAGCCAGAGAAGGAGGGATGATATTTTCCTGCCCTCTCACAATGCCAAACCCGGATCAGGAATGGTAATTCTAAAGGTCCATATGACAATTGATTGAGGGCTCTTTAGAATTAACATAGGCTGCGGCTTGTTCACCGGCGAGGTGGCCCGTTGAAAAGGCAGCCTGGAGATTGTAGCCTCCGGTATCGGCGTCAATGTCTATTACTTCTCCGCAGAAGTAGAGGCCCTTTAGCTTGCGCGATGCCATTGTTCGCGGATCAATTTCTTTCAGGGATATGCCTCCGGCCGTCACAATGGCAGATGACATGGGAAGAGGCTGTTTGATATTGAAGCGAAGAGACTTCAGATTATCGAGGAGCCTCTCACGTTCTCGAGCGTTGATCTCGCAGCCTGGCTTATCCGGGGGGATACCCGTCATCAAGACAAGGGGATCGACCATTTTGGCAGGAACAAGTCCTCCGAGGATAGTGCGAAACTTTTTTTTACTGAATCGGTCGAAATCCCGTTGGAGGCGCTTGCTGAGCTCACTCCTGTCAAGGGCTGCCTTGAGATCTATGGAGACACTTACCGGTCCCCGCTTCAGGGCATCAACAATGGCCAGGCTCATGAGCAGTGTAACCGGCCCCCCAATGCCAAAATGGGTGATCATCATCTCTCCCATGCGGCTTTCGATAACCGGTGGTTGTGGCCGCCTATTTCCTGTGCCGCGCCCTGTGTCACGGTTTGGCACAAGAGATGGATCAATTTCATCCGTCCGGCACTGGAATGCCGTGAGACGAACATTCCTGAGGCTCACCCCCTGCATGGACTTTGCGATAGGGATCTCCTCGACAACAAGGGGAACTAATGCGGGGCGGAGTTTAATTATGGTATGGCCGAGGGCAGCGGCTATTGTATAGCCATCCCCCGTAGAACCGGTTGCAGGGTAGGTCGAACCGCCCGCAGCCAGGATGACAGCACCTGCCCGGCATTTGCCGTCCGCCATCATTACACCTGTTACCTGTTTGTTACGGGTTTCGATACCTGTGACCCTGCTGTGCCAGAATATCTCCACACCGTAATCCATCAGATATTTTTTGAAGGCGCTGACAACATCTTCAGCCCTGTCAGAAACCGGAAAGATCCTCCCGCCTCTCTCAATCTTTGTTTCCACACCATAGCGGCTCAAGAAGGAGACCAGATCTTCACGAAAGAAATGGTGAAAGGCCCCGTAGAGAAAACGGCCGTTTGGCCCATACATAGAGATGAAATGATCCAGATCCCTGGCATTTGTCAGATTACAGCGCGTCTTGCCGCTCACGAGTATCTTCTGGCCGAGTTCCCCGGTTCTTTCCAGGAGGATGACATGAGCGCCCATTTCCGCAGCTCTCCCTGCGGCCATAATGCCGCTTGCTCCGCCGCCAACAACTATTACACTTCCTTCATGACGCATATGATTAATGTAGTTCCAATGACTGCTCGTTACGTTTTATCATGTCGCGCCGGTCCTGATGCCGCGCCTCTTTTGGAGATCGGGTATCTCGTAGGGAATTATGCTTTGCCAGCGGTAACATGAAAAGAAATAAGTGGTCAAGGCAATTCCTATACTTTGCACCATGGCGCTTGTATTAAGAAATACCTTGTGTTATGAAGCGCAAGCGCGTGTATTTCCCGAAGCTTGCTCCCGTGTTAGAAAGCCGTGGGGAGACTCTTTGCGCAGCTGTTTCTACAAAAGCAATCGGTCAAAATCAAGGAGCGTCATTTGCTGAATAATCTGCCCTTCCTGTGGACGATGACAACAAATATTATTCTCCGGGTGCGTCCTGATGTTCATCGTCATCTGGGAGAATGGAAAAAACGGGCCGAAGAAATTCCTGATCCAGAGCTTCGTAAACAGGCCCTCATGAGTATTGAAACAAAGACGTTCCATTGTGAAGGCGGGTCGATTTACGCCTTATTAGCGGGGGATCGCTACCATGAGGCGGTGCGATTCATCGTCGCTTATCAGACCATCAGTGACTATCTTGACAATCTATGTGATCGTAGCACGTCCCTTGATCCCGACGATTTTCGTGCCCTCCACGAATCAATGCCTCATGCCCTGACCCCCGATGTATCCGGTGAGCGGTATTACCGGCTCCGAAATGAACAGGATGATGGCGGCTACTTGCTGTCTCTTGTTACGACATGTCAGGAAATTCTTAAAAAGCTGCCGACATATCATATAATCGCACCGGCCCTTCACGAACTTGCCAGCTATTATTGTGAACTCCAAGTCAACAAGCATGTGAGGATCGAGGAGCGTGTGCCGCGCCTGGCGGCATGGTTTGATACGCACAAGAATCACTTGCCTGAGATGAGCTGGTATGAATTTGCCGCGTGCGCCGGCTCCACTCTTGGTATCTTCTGCCTTGTTGCCCATGCTTTTCGCGAAGATTGTTCGCCGGAACTGGTAGAGCGTATCAAGGATGCATATTTCCCGTGGGTGCAGGGATTACATATACTGCTTGATTATCTGATCGATCAGGAGGAGGATCGTGCCGGCGGGGATTTGAATTTCTGTTCATACTATCCTGACGGCAACGAAATGACGGCAAGGCTGATGCATTTTTATAAGCAGGCAGACCGGAGCATCTCCCGCCTGCCCAACGCACGCTTCCATCACATGATTAATCGCGGCTTACTCGGCATGTATCTCGCCGATAAAAAAGTGGATCAGCAGAAAGATGTGAGAAAGGTTGCAAAAAAGATGATCCGTCAGGGCGGCCTGGTTACCATTTTTTTCTTTTTGCACTGCTGGATATATAGACGCATAAGAAGGTAGTGAAAAAACTGCATGAAGATATTTTATAGAATCTCCTCACCATTGCTGTGCTGAGAGTAATATCCGAGACAGTAGGTTACAGTTTTGGCTTCCAAAAGAATTGTCTTCATTGTAAATCCTCATGCTGGTAATGACTCGACAGGCAGGCAGTGGCCCCGCATTCAGGCTATGGCGCGTGATCGGTTGGGTTATTTTACGTCATATCTGACCACAAAACCGGGAGATGCCACGAGGCTCACCATGATGAGTCTCATTGAAGGAGCTGAATTGATTATTTGTGTGGGCGGGGATGGCACCCTTAATGAGGTAGTGAATGGATTTATGGACGAGGCTGGACCGAGTCGGACTGATGCTTTGTTGGGGTTTGTGCCAACTGGGACAGGGTGTGATTTTATTAAGACTGTGCCGATTCCCGCAAGGATTGAACAATCTCTCGACACGATTAAAGAAGGGTATACGAAGGTCATTGACGTAGGGCGGCTTCAGCACCGCAATGATCATGGACTTCCGGTGACCCGTTATTTCCATAATATCGTCAGTTTTGGCCTTGGTGGCGAGGTTGATGACCGCATCAACAAAAAAAAGAGCAAGGCATTCGGTCCCTTTATTTCTTTTATCTGGGCAACCGTGGTTTCAATCTTCCTTTACGGCAAGAAAAATATACGCATTCAGATTGACAACTCGTATGACAAGAAAGTCATTGCCTGGAACATAGCTGTGGCTAACGGTCAGTATCACGGCGGGGGCATGCGAGTGGCCCCTGATGCACTCATTGATGACGGTCTATTTCATATAACGGTAATCGAAAATCTGAGTCTCGCTGAGGTCTTTTGGCATCTGCCCAAGTTGTATAATGGCCGAATCAAAGATATCAAAGAGGTAACGATCCTGACGGGGAAAACAGTCAACGCATTCTCTGATGATCGCGTCCTCTTAGATTGCGATGGAGAACAGCCGGGCAGTTTACCGATAGTTATTAACATCATGCCTGCCGCTTTGAGAATGATTACAAAAAAATCATAGATTTAGGCCTCTCTGTGTGATATTCATGGCGCAATTGATGAAAAATTACTCAACAACTGGGGTTTAATTCTCCATTCTCTTGATGATATGCTTCTTATCCTGATTTGGGGCATTAATCTAATCTCCCGTAATTGTGTATAGTTAGTTTAATATCTCAGAATAGACATTCATATGGTATATAGATTGCACTAAAAGATTCTTTTGATATAAGAATCCGTTAATGACTGCGGGAAATTCATATTTTAAGGAATATAATAAGGAGGTTGCCTGGAATGAAACGTCTGATGCTATTAGTAGCAGGTATTGTTTTTGTTTTCAGCGCTTCCGTCTTCGCCATTGACGGAACTTCCCAAGCCCCCGCCAAGGCCGATCCGTCTAAGGCAGTTACTGTGAAAGCGCCTAAGGAAACAAAGGTGAGCATTACGGGAGTTGTTAAGGATATCTCAGATACAGTGATATCGGTTGAGCGTACCGTCAGGGGAAAAACGGAGATAATGGAATTTGCGTTGGATAAAGCCGTTGAAAAAATCAATGTTGGCGATAAAGTGAAAGTTAACTACCTGAAGAAGGATGGCAAGAATATCGCCACCAGAGTTACTCCCGTTGTTGTAAGAAAAATAATAAGAAAGGCTTCTCCCTTAAGGGAAACAAGACCATCGTCCGCTGAAACTCCTCCCCAGAAATAAGATCCATTGTAACATTGTATGTTGTCGGCAATATAATGGCATGGAGATATAATCTCTGTGCCTTTTTGCGTTTAATGGAATAATTGAGTTTTCCATTTTTTTCTGGTATGAGGGTCAATCGTTCGTAATCACTATTGCAGGGTGCGCGTTTTGCCGACAATAAAGGATTTTATCGAGAGGTCGATATACAGGGTGTCCAATATGACCGTCCGGACGCGCCTGATTGTCTTGACCGTTCTGGGACTGGCTGTGACCATGACCATCTGGGGCTGGATCCAGTTAAGGGTGCTGAATGTTATTCTCATTGAACAGCAGGTCAAACGGCTTTACGACCTTGCGGAAACGGTCAGTACGTACTACCAGCATTTTCCAACTGGTAAAGGGCTATCCGCCCTCGATGATGCATTGGAAGACCACATAAAATCAGATGACAGGCTGGCGCGTATTGATCTTTTTTCCGTTGTGAATGGCGAAGTGGAATATATTGTGGGCGCCGGGCGGGTTCCCTATGAATGGCACGAAAACGTTATAAGCGCAGCCATTGAAAAATCAAAAACCCAGCGTGTTGAATTGAATACTGATGGCGGGCCGGCCCTCGGCCTGTTGTATCCATTTCTATCAGAAAGAGACACGCAGGTTTTTGTCGGTGTTATTGTTTTTTCACAATCCAGATTTGAAATCTTAGCCCGTGCGAAACGCCTCCTGCTGTTCAGCACGGTTGGTCTTTTGTTTGCCATCCTGTTTGTGCTGGCCTTAAGTTACAGATGGCTAATCGGCAGGCCACTGGGTGTTATCATTGACACCATTGATGACTTCCGTGCAGGCAAATACGTCAAGAGGATTCCCATTGCCAGGCTGGATGAATGGGGCCACCTGGCAGATCATTTTAATGTAATGGCCGACGAAATTGAACGGGTGCTGGCGCGGAATCAGGAGCTCCAAAGGCACCTGGAGGAGAGGGTGCAGGAAGCGACACACAATGTGGTTCAACTTCAGCAGCAGGTGAACCAGCTCCAACAGCTCACAGCCCTAGGTCATTTGACGGCGACGCTGGCGCATGACCTGGGCACACCCCTGCACTCGATTGCGGGCTTGGCCAAACTGCTCCTGGAGCATGACGCATGGCCGCCGGACGTGGGCAGAAAACTGGAACTCATAGTTCAGCAGACGCAAAGGCTCAATACGGTCATTCAGAATGTGCGTCATGCCACGCGTCTTCCGGAGCCGCATTTTGAGTCCGTAAGCGTACCTGAACTTTTGAACGAGACGCTATCCCTCGTCGAACCGCTGATGCAGAAATCAGGTGTTCAGCTCATTGTGGATGTGGATGAAAAAATCCCTGTTCTCTTCGTTGACAGATATCGTGTCCAGACAGCACTGTTTAATCTGATTCAGAATGCCCTGGAGGCCATGTCCGGAGGAGGGAAGATTTCCGTTACAGCTAAAGCTGTACCGCAAAATAATGCTGTGGCTATCACGGTCCAGGACAACGGCCCGGGAATTCCGCCTGAATTATTGGCAAGGGTCTGTGAGCCTTTCTTCAGCACCCATACGGATGAAGGTCTGCGCGGTCTGGGTCTTGCTATTGTGCAGGATATCGTCAAGATCCATGGCGGCAAGATCGAGATAAAGAGCAGTCCCTATGAGGGCACTCAAGTAGCTCTATTCTTCCCGATTGTTGAGAATGTTACTTCCATAGAAGTCTCTCATGATGCGCCATCTCTCAATAAACCATAGCGCTGAATTTTTGTCCTCAGCGTCTTTCGATCAATTCCTAAAAGTTGAGCCGCCTGGCTCTGGTTCCATGACGTGGTCTGCAGGGCCTGGATGATCTGCTTTCTTTCTGCTTCTTCGAGAGGTGGCAAGAGGGGAAGTGTCTCATCACGTTTTGGACGGAATCTTTCCGGAAGGTGTTCGGGGAGGAGCACCATAAAGGGCGACAGGAGCAGTGTTTGCTCCAAGACATTTTGCAACTCGCGGACATTGCCAGGCCAGTCAAAGGCTATGAGAAGCTCCATGGCCTCATCGGAAATGCGGACGGAAGGGTATCCAATCTTTTTCAGGAGGGATTCGATTAATTGCGGCAGATCTTCCTTATGTTCTCGTAAAGGTGGCATATGCAGACGCACAACGAATCGATAAAGAAGATCTGAGCGGAACGTGCTCTTTTTTACCTCCTCATCGATATTTCTGTTCGTAGCCGCCACTACCCGGACGCTGAAGTGCCCTACTTCGTGACCGCCGAGCCGCCGAACTTCTCCACTCTGCATGAAGCGTAAGAGTTTTCCCTGGAGAGAAGGCGACATTTCCGTAATTTCATCAAGAAAGATTGTTCCACTATGAGCGGATGCAAGAAGTCCCTCGTGTTTGTGGTCCGCTCCCGTATACGCCCCCTTTTCGTAGCCGAACAATTCTGAATCCAGAAGAGTATCAGGAATAGCACCGCAATGAACGACGATAAAGGGCTTCTCTCGCCGCGAACTCAATTGATGGAGAGCTCTTGTTGCGAGTTCCTTTCCTGTGCCGCTTTCGCCTTCGATTAATACACTTGCATCCGCATCCGCTATGCGAACGATCTGCTTATAAAATTCGACCATGGTGGCGGAAGAACCGATGAATTGCGGTTCGCCTGATATCTTCGGCTGCCCTTGCATGCGGCGCTGTCGCAGCTCCCGCACTTCGAGAACTTTTTGCACCATGGCACGAATCGCTTCAGGGGAAAATGGCTTGCTGATATAATCCCATGCACCCAGTCTGAGTGCCTCCATGGTGGTTTCCAGTGATCCGTAAGCGGTCATCAGGATAACGGGCAGTTCCGGCCATTTCTCACGCACATGACGGAGAAACTGAAGCCCGTCAATTTCAGGCATTCTGATATCTGACATGAGGAGGTCGTATTGAGACAGCTCTTTTTTCAAGGCATCTTTCCCGGATGTAAAAGTATCTACTTTGTAGCCTTCACGTGAAAGCGCTTCCTGTAAGAATTCACACGCAACGGCATCATCGTCTATTATCAGAATACGGCCGTGTTTCATATTTGCTCACAGTCCTTTTTGCGCGATGTAATTTGCGAGGTCTGCCACGCGGCAGGAATAACCCCATTCATTGTCGTACCATGCAACGACTTTGGCCATGTTGCCCTGAAGAACCTGTGTGAACTCCATATCTATTATGGAGGAGTGTGGGTTTCCCTTGAAGTCCATGGAGACTAAACCTGATTTCTCACATGCCATGATACCCTTGAACTGCTTCCTGCAAGCGGTTTCGAGGACATTTTTGAGATCTTCCGTTGTTGTCTTGCTCTTGAGTTCCGCAACGAAATCGACGACCGATACGGTCGGCGTGGGCACGCGAAGTGAGTATCCGTCAAAGCAACCCGCGAGGTCGGGAATTACCAGTGACAGGGCCCTTGCCGCACCGGTAGTGGTAGGTATGATATTCTGCCCTGCCGCACGGGCCCGCCGCAGATCTCTGTGAGCAAGATCGAGGATACGCTGATCATTGGTATATGAGTGAACCGTTGTCATCATACCTTTCTTGATGCCGAAGGTCTCATGGACAGCAAGGACGGGGGGGGCCAGGCAGTTGGTCGTACAGGAGGCATTGGATAATACATGATGTTTATCGGGTTTATAGGTCTTGTGATTAACGCCCATGACCACTGTAATGTCTTCTTCCTTTGCGGGGGCAGTGATGATGACCTTCTTTGCCCCAGCGTCGATGTGGGCCGATGCTTTGGGACCAGTCAGAAACAAGCCTGTGCTCTCAATAACGATGTCGATGCCCAGATCATCCCACGGAATGGACGATGGGTCGCGAAATGCTAAGCTCTTGATTAGATGACCATCAATAACAAAGCTGTCCTTCTTAGCCTTTACCTCTCCCGGATAGCGTCCGTAATTTGTATCATACTTGAAGAGGTGGGCGTTGGTTTCCACGTCAAAGAGGTCGTTGATTGCAGCAACGGAGATAGTCCGGGGATACCTTTCCATGACGGCCTTCAGCACCTGCCGGCCTATTCGTCCAAAACCATTTATGCCAAGGCGAATCATAGGGTTCTCCTTTCAATTATCGTCAATGCGATACTTGTGCGCAGCCATCAGATCACATTGTACTTGCAAGGTCTTGTGATGTCTGGCATTGTCCAAGGCGATAGCGCTTAGATTGGCAACTGCCTCCAAATACTTAATTTCCTGATCATTAAATTTATGGATGCTTTCCGAGTATACCCTAAGAACACCGATGGCATTTTTGCGGAGCAACAGTGGAACGGCAAATACTGATTTAATGCCTTCTGCTTTTGCCTTTGCTCCGTACTGGAAATCCCTGTCGGTCTGGACATTCTTCAACCACACGGTCTCACCCGAAAGGGCATTCTTGTCCAGTCCGCTTTCCTTTATCAAGATAGGCCCTTTATGAAGGTAATCTTTAGAGAGCCCGTGGGCAGCGCCAAGGACAAGCTGTTTCTTCCGTGAATCCAGGAGTCTGATGCTACAGGCCTTAACGTGCATAACACGTGTTACGCACTGGACAATCTTATCCAGAACAGTGGATGGGTTCAAAGAGGCATTGATAACCCTGGCTACTTCGTATAAGGCAGCGAAATAGTCCGTCTCCTTCTTTTTCATATGTCCACCTCCTTACATTGTAGAGAATACCGGGTGATGATTTCTCGAGTCACAATATTTCCATAATGGATTAATTGAGTGAATCTAACCTTATTGAATGGAATTCGTCAAATGAAATCAATGGATCAATTGAAACTCGCCTGCCGGCGTTTTCTCAAAAATGGACTTGCCAATTGAGGCGATGATGACGCTACGAGCGACTCCTTATCGATACGGAAGCCCTTCCTTTCCCGGCAACCATACGGAAACCCTGTTCCAAGAGTTTTGTAGTATCTCGTGCCCTGATTTTGGGATTTTTCTCACCCATTACAACAGCAATGAGTCTTGTATTTCCTCTCTTTGCCGTAGCAACCAGGTGAAATCCGGCAGCCCGGACAAAACCCGTTTTCAATCCGTCCACATCATCACACTGCTTCAACAGAGTGTTGCTGTTACGCTGGGTAATGTTGGCGAATGTATATTCCTGCATGGAATGAATTTGCAAAGCCTCCGGGAAATCCCTTATGTAAGCGCGGGATAGCTTGAGAATGTCCCGGGCAGTAGTAACCTGTCCTCTCGCCGGAAGACCATTCGGATTCACAAAATGACTGCGTTTCATGCCCAGGGCCTTTGCTTTGGCATTCATCATCCTCACAAAACTATTGATGCTCCCGCCAAGATGTTCAGCTACAGCAATGCTTGCATCATTTGCAGAGACAACAGCCATACCCTTTATCAGGTCGTCAAGTACAACTTCCGTTTCATCTACAAGGTACATGCTCGATCCCCCGGTAATCTGGGCATTCATGCTTATTCTCACCCTGTCCGTGGGATAAATTTTCCCCTGAGTGATTGCCTCATGTACGAGGTACAGGGAAAGGATTTTGGTCAGGGAAGCGGGTTGCATGGGCCTGTCCGGATTTTTTGCATAGAGGATCGTGCCGTTGCTGTCGTTAATCAGAATAGCAGACTTAGCTTTCAGTTTAATCCGGGGTGCAGCTAAAAGCTCTCTGTCAAAAAAGAAAAAAGAAGCGACAAATAAACACAGGTACAAAGCAAATTTTCTAATTTTCATCGAAGATAGGCCCCAAAGTAATTCTATTAGCGATAGACCCTTACAGAATGTCCATCACCTAAAGGGTTTCCCTCAAACTTGTTTTTTTAAATTAACATATTAATTCTAAAAAATCCATCAAAGATGGATTTCTAAAGAGCAGGCGCTTAGCGGGGTTTTCAAAGTTTGGAGAGGATCTATCGGTATGGGGAATTATAAATTCAATTAAGGGCGGGATTCATCATGGATGGATCCATGCAATTGCAGGATATGATCCACTGCCTTCTCCACGAGGGCCTCGGCATCGGCAGAAAGGTTGCGATGAAAATCAAAGTCATAACCGCGGATAGAAACGATATGCCCCGCAGGTTCTCGATGGTACAGTGACTTGAGAAGTGCAAAAAGCATTGCAGGTGTAAGATGGTGAGTGAAGGTGGCAGGAGTAAAATCCGGAGATACTGGGGCGCAATAGAAACTATCCACGTTATCATAAACGTGCGCATCCACAAAGATGACCTTGTCGTAAACAGCTATCACGTCCATTAACTCTGGCGCCAGTTGAACCAGAAATATGGAATCTATTTGTGCGCCAAGTTCCTCTAACCCGGTCTCGTCTTCGTGTAACATCCCCTGACCCAGGCGCCGCCTGAGATCATTGACCACATGATATGCAACGCCGTCATCGGCGCGGTCTATATTGCCAAAACCAATAACCAGAGTCCGAGTCATCATGCCTATAAGCGCAAAAAAGTTAAAAGCGGGTGAACTAACTGCGTTCACCCGCTTGTGTTAAACCCGTTGAGATCAGATTTTCATATTACCGGGAAATTCGATCCAGCACTGTGCCGTCTGCCGCTATAAGAGTGACTTCCAGGGGCATTTTCCCTATGGCATGTGTCGCACATGACAGGCATGGATCATAGCAACGGATAGCGGCTTCTACCCGGTTCAACATACCTTCGGTGAGCTTCGTGCCATCAACGAAGGCTTTTGCGACCAGGTCTGAGGCTGTTTGCATGGCCCAATTATTGTTGCCTGTGGCCACGATGAGGTTCACCCTGGTCAACTGGCCATTCTCGTCCGTACCGTAATCGTGGAAAAGTGTCCCTCGAGGGGCCTCAATCACGCCAACCCCCTGGCTCGGGAGCTGCGTATGTGTTGGATAAGTGCGGATATCGTTGGACATGATATCCGGATCGTCCAGCAACTGAGCAACCCGCTCTAAAGCATAGACGAGCTCGATCAACCGGGCATAGTGATAATAGAGAGAGCCTTCCACAGGCTTGCCGCCATTGATCTGCTTGAAGAGTTTGAGTTCCTCGTTTGCCAAGGGTGTGCCGATCTTATCCGCAACGTTCAAACGTCCTAACGGGCCTACCCGATAGGTTCCCCCCGGCCAACCGAGCTTGCGCAAGTAAGGATACTTGAGGAAAGACCAGGACTCCACATGCTCGGCTATATATGACAGGTAATGATCCGTCTTGAACTGTGCCACAAAGTCGCCCTCGGCATCCTTTACCCGGATCTCACCATCGTAAAGCTGAAGGCCGCCTTCCATGTCTACCAGACCCATATAGTTGGAAGGGAAGGATGCAAACATAGAAGCCAGTTCTTTGTTGGAGCCCAGCCAGTCCTTGCCGATGCTCACTGCCACCTTGGCGATACCGACCATGGTATCGAACTCTGCGAGTATTTCATCGCGATCCTTGGGGGAGAGCGGTGCGTTGACCCCGCCAGGAACAGCAAAATTGGGATGTACACGCTTCCCGCCCAGTCTCTGAATGATCTGCTGACCCCATCGACGCAGGTTCACTGCCTTCAATGCCAGTTCGGGGTTCGCTCCGATGATCCCGAAAACATTCCGTATGGCCGGGTCAGCATCAAAACCCAGGACCAGGTCAGGCGCTGCCAGGTGGAAAAAATGCATCCCGTGGGACTGCACAAATTGCCCCATATGCAGCAACTCGCGCAGCAGCTTGGCCGGCCGTGGAGGTTCCACACGGGCGACGCCGTCGCAGGCCTTCGCTGAGGCCAGGTGATGGCTTACCGGACAGATACCGCAGATGCGCTGAGTAATTTGCGGCATCTCAAAGTATGGGCGACCTTCAGTAAATTTCTCCAAACCACGGAATTCATCGACGTGGAAGAAGGAGTGATCTACCTTGCCTTCTTCATTCAGATGGATCGTGATCCGCCCATGACCTTCGATGCGTGTTATAGGTTCAATGGTTATCTTTCGAGCTTCCATAGATATTCTCCTCTAATCATATGTAAAAAGTTCACGTGGCAAAACAATAGGCACTCGCCCGGCGAGCAGTTCTGTCAATGCGTACCAAAACGCATCTGCCCTCGGTGGGCAGCCGGGAATAAAGAGATCAACCTTCACTACTTCACCAACGCCTGTAACCATTTCAAGGGGTTTTCCAAGCTCCGGAGAGTCAGGAATCAGGCCACCCACAACGGTCTCTGTATCAAGGTAAGCACGCTTCAACGCTTCATCCGTGCCACATAAATTACGCATAGCAGGGACACCTCCAAAAGTAGCACAATCACCAACGGCGATAAGTATCTGGCAACGCTCGCGCATTTGCTTAGCGACTTCGATGTTGTGTGTGTTGCAGATGGCCCCTTCGAGAATACCAACAGTTACACCCTCTTTGGGTGGATGTTTCAGGTCCGTCACCGGACTCGACGTAAATTCCACCAGTTCCAACAATTTGACAATACGTTCATCAATGTCTAAAAAAGACATATGACATCCAGCACATCCAGCCAACCAGTCAGTGGCGACTTTAACTCTTGCCATCGTCCATTCTCCTTTCACTTTAGTTCCTGGGCTGCGCGAGCCGAAATCTCGCCCAGCGAAGCGCCAAGCTTCTTGCCCAGTTTATCTGCCAGCAAGGAGATGACTTCCCAGTCTGGCTTAGCTTCGCCCGCAGGTTCTACAGCTTTGTTAACTTTCTGCACGCTACCTTCTGTATTTGTAAGGCTGCCTGCTCGCTCCGACCATATTGCCATAGGCAACACCACGTCGGCCCGTTCGGTCAGAGGAGATACGAAGCTGGCCTGCGCTATTACGAACGCTTTCTTGTCAACATCCTTGGATACGTCCTCCGCGCCCATCTTTTGCTCACCGAGCAAGACATACAGCACTTTGACGGCAGAGGGCTTGAATCCGTTGTTTAGTCCCAAAGCCGCTGCCGCGCGCGTGTTGACACCGGGTTCAATGGCCACGAAAGAGGCCTTCCCCTGGAGCTTCTTCAGCGCCGTCGCAGCCTTGTCTGTCACGCCAGCGCCATAGACCACGACAGGATTTCCCGCACGCTCTGCAATCTCAATAGCCTTGCCGATATCAGCCATCTCCATGTTCATATATGCAAATGGCACCAGGCCGTTGTCTTTACCGTCCACCACCATGAGCCGTGCACCCTTGTCAACGGAACGTTTGACAAGGAAAGAGGCGACCGGCTGATCCTTTAATGGATCACAACCGACTACCAGAATGACGTCGCCCTGGGCGATGTCGGCAAGCGAGCCTTGTTTATCGGACAGTTTCGGTGCAACGTCGTTGAGTAAGCCAACGTTGGTTGCTTTCAGTTCTTTGCGGAATAACTTGGCAAGCAGGTAGAGGGCTTCATTCGTAGAGTAAGTGGAAGCGAGCACACCTAAGTCTTTAGCATTGGCCTTGCCAACGCGCTCAGCAACCGCTTGCAGAGCGTCTTCCCAGCTTACCGGTTCGAGTTTACCACTTCGCCGGAGCAAAGGCCTGGTAACACGTTGACGTTCATCGTAAAGAGGATCAAAACGGCCGTTTTTACAAAGCAGCCCACTGTTCACCGCCACATCCCAGTCGCCCTTAATGCAAATCACATTGCCGCCACGGGTGACGATCTCCATGCCGCATCCGATACTGCACTGATTGCAGGTAGTCTTGACATGTTCCATCTGTATGTCATGTCCCATATATGCGCTTCGTTTATCGCACAGGGCGCCTGTGGGGCATACCTGCAGGCATGAGCCGCAAGAGATACAGGTAGACTGACCGAATGGAACATTCGCATCGGCATGGATCATGGAATTGGCGCCGCGATTCCGCAAACCAAGAGTGTGATTGGCCACGAGATCGCCGCATGCCCGCTCACAACGGCCGCATAGAACACAGCGGTTATGATCCATGAGGAAGTACTTACGTGTAGCATCAACCGGGAAGCCCTTTGTATAGGTCGGGTAAATAAAGTGATCGAGACCATAGCGGTACCCCAGATTTTGCAATTCGCAGTCCCCACTCATCTCACAGTACGGGCAGTAATGGTTTCGTTCTGAAAATAGCAGGTCAAGAATTAATTTTCGCGCTTTAACTACCTGTGGTGACTCTGTTTGTATTTCCAATCCCTCAGCTATAGGGAAAGTACATGCCGTTATCAATGTACGCTGTCCTTTAACCTCCACAACGCATATTCGGCAAGCACCGACTGGAATCAATGCAGGATGGTCACAGAGCGTCGGGATGTCAATGCCCGCCTTTTTTGCGGCCTGGAGAATAGTACTGCCGGCTGGTGCACTGACTTTCTGGCCATTTATGTTTATGTTGACCATCGTCATCTTTTGCCACGCCTCCTTTCTAAATAAATCTTTTTTTATTTTGACTTTAGCATCTATCAGTAACGTAGCTGATACAATCCCTTTTTATAAGAAGTCCTTGATATTGCAGTTCGACCATCAGATAAAGGGGACTATGCCTGATTGATGCATATGTCCATCTTGACATATGCCACGCTCGACTATCAGAAAGAGCGTTCTGTGTCAAGAGAAAATTACCACAGATGTTAGAATAAAATGGAGGTCAGAGGAGTTAAACTGGGTAAAGAACATCCTTCAATCGCAAGTATTGGTTCCTAGGCGCCTAAAAGGAACTGGCCGCATATGGAATCACCACGATGGATGCCACCAACCGTTATCTGCTTGAATCCTATCAGCCGGCACAGTTGTATCAATCAGGCCGTTACTCTCCTTTTGAAAGAATCGAGCACGCGGTAACGGTAGTCTCTATTTTCATAAAAGTTTTAAGATTGATCAACCGCCTGCAGTTTGCGGGAAAGCCGTATTGGTGTAAAGATACTCCATCTTTTCCTTGTGTTTTAACTCTTCACTCGCCATTTTAGTCAAAAGCTCTTTTACGTCACCCGCGGGATAGCTGTCCGCCAGGCTTTTGTAAAAATTATATGCGTTGAGTTCCCTGTTGGCGGCAATGAGGTAGACTTCTGAGCTTTTCATGTTCTTTTTAATGTCGGGCTTCTCGATATGCTCAATGATTTTGAAATCGATCGGTGTTTCCATCTTCAATACTTCGGAACAGAAGCGGCCTTCCTGGCAGGTTGTCAGAAATTCCTTGTGTTTGGCTTCTTCCTGGGCGATATACTTCAGGGTGCTCTTCGCCTCCTTGTCTTCCACCAGATTGTAGAGGTTCATATAAAAATCATATGCCTCCTTTTCCTTGTCAATGGCCATATTAAGCACAGAGCTAAGCGTATTTTGCATTTTCTTCATTCCTCCCGTACAATTTTCTCAATAAATTTCCTATATTTATAAAAGAGGATAGGGGCTTACCGTTTATCACCCCTTGGCAAAATCCCCCTTAATACCCCTTTGTGAAAGGGTCCCTCGCATTTGCAGGAGATAGGACGGATTTCCCCTTATACTTTTTGGAAGAGAGAGAAAATCCGCCCTGCATTGAGAGATTAATTGTTTATGCCTTTGCCGCTTTGGGTTGAGGTCTCTTGTAGCTCAATGCAATAAGGAAACCTGCCACGAGAAGCCCTGCGGCAACATAAACAGCAATTCCCTTAATCTGAGCGAATACCAGCGGCCCGACAATACCCGCAGCACCCCACGCGGTCAGCATGATCCCATAGACTTTGCCGATGTAGCCGGGTCCGAAGGAGTCTGCGGCAAATGCCGGCATGGTAGCAAAGCCGCCGCCGTAACAGGCCAGAAGATAACACGCGACGACGGTGAAGATCAACTTATTGTCTATCTGGGGCAGCAGGACATAAAGAACGGCCTGGGTGATAAACATGATGATAAATACGTTCTTTCTACCAATAGCATCGGATGTCCATGCCCATAAGAGACGTCCCAGACCATTAAAGATGGACGCGTAGGCAAGGATTGATCCTCCTGCCAGGGCGAGCGCCGCTCCCGCGATCAAAGGATCGGTTTTCTTGATGACATCCTGGGCCATGGGGGAGAGCTGTGAGATCAGTCCGAGTCCGGCGGAAACGTTCAGGAAAAGCATTGTCCAGAGCATCCACCACTGAGGAGTCTTCACGGCTTCATCGAAGGTAAACGATTGCGCTGCCGTGACTCCTGTCGCTTTAGGAGCAAAGCCTGCTGGGAGCCAGCCTTTGGGTGGATTCTTGAAGAACTGAGCAGATGCGGTGACTAAAACCAGAAAGATCACGCCCCAGATATAGAACGTTTGTGCCACACCCATGGAAATGACCATAGGAGGAGCAATCTTGCCCATGAAAAAGGCGCCGCCGCCGAAACCCATGACGGCGAGACCCGTTACCAAGCCCCTCTTGTCGGGGAACCAGCGGATCAGGGTGGCAATGGGAGTGATATAGCCGAAACCGTTGCCAAGACCGGCGATGAAACCGAAACCAAGATACAGAAGCCAGATGCTTCCGATCTGATCGGCCAAGCCGGCAAGAAGCGTTCCGATACCGAACAGAATACCACCGATGGTGGCTACAAACTTGGGACCTTTTTTGTCCACAAGGGTTCCGCCGAAGGCGGCGGCAATACCGATCATGCCGATACAGATCATGAAAGTCACCTGGGTTTCTGTTTCCCCCCATCCATGGGCGGTCATGAAGGGCTTCTTGAAGACGGACCATGCATAGACCGTCCCCAAACACAACTGCATGACGATTGCAGCAATTGCAATCAACCATCTCTTACTTTCTAAATTTTCGTTACTCATAATACCTTACTCCTTAATTATAAAATATTTTGCTTTCCATAATTTGACGTTGCCCCGCCGGCAGGTGGGGCAACCATGAATTTTGTTTTCCTTCCTATGCCGCTTCTACTTTAACGGCACATACTTTGTATTCCGGAATTTTGCAAATCGGATCAAGGGCAGGGTTCGTGAGCAAATTAACGGCTGCTTCCCGGAAGTGGAAATTCATAAAGATAATTCCCTTGGCCGAGCGTTCGGTAATCTTCGATTTTGCCTGAACAGAACCGCGACGGGAGGTAACTTTCACCATCTGTCCGTCTTTGATTTTGAGTTTTTCCGCATCAGCCGGGTTGATCTCAACAAGTGATTCCGGGCACCTTTCCGTGATACCCTTCGACAGACGAGACATAGTACCCGTGTGATACTGATAAAGGACACGCCCGGTGGTCATCACAAACGGGAATTGGGCATCCGGAACTTCCGCTGGTGGAATGTAATCAATAGCGTGGAACAGACCCAAACCTCTGGAGAATCTGTCCTTATGAAGGTATTTGGTTCCCGGATGATCCGTATTCGGACATGGCCACTGGATACCCTCATTTTCAAGCCTTTCATAAGTAATACCCGCATAACTCGGAGTCAATTGGTTGATCTCCTTCATAATATCTTCAGGCGTCGCATATTTCATAGGATAACCCATTTGTGTGGATAATTCAGCAATGATTTCCCAGTCCGGCTTTGCCTGGCCTGGAGCATCAACGGCCTTTCTGACGCGCTGTACCCTTCTTTCCGTATTGGAGAAGGTTCCTTCTTTTTCAGCAAAACAGGCTGCCGGCAGTACAACGTGAGCAAGTTCAGCCGTTTCAGAGAGAAGAATATCCTGCACGATAAGAAGATCCAGATGGTTCAA
>CAITLA010000164.1 GCA_903893135.1 uncultured Syntrophaceae bacterium
CCGTCAACGGCACAACAAAAGGGGTTCAGTACCGGATATAGACTCCATCCCTTTTCCAGCGTGGGATGAATTTGACCTTTCGAAATATCCCGGCTGTTGCCCGCTTTATCCGAACCGCAAGGAATTACAAATAGTCACTTCTCGCGGCTGTCCATTTCAATGCACATTTTGCTGCAGGGCTTTAGGGAGTAAGTCCCGTCGCCGCTGCGTTGATTCGGTCATTTCTGAAGTGGAAAACAACATCGAGAGATACGGATGTGAATTAATCGAGTTCCTTGATGAGACTTTCATTCTGGACCGAGAATGGTCCGCCGAGTTTTTCCAGGAGATGATCAAAAGGGGATTGAATAAGAAGATACAATGGGGGTGCTCGACCCGCGTCAGTAACACTTCGCCGGAACTATTCGCCCGTATGCGAGAAGCGGGGTGCTATTACATCTTCTTTGGGCTGGAGAGCGCTGATAATGATACGTTAAAAAGAATTAAGAAAGGCACCACCGTTGAGGAGATTAAACAATCTGTCGAATGGTGTAAAATGGCAGGGATTATCCCCATCGGCGCTTTTATCATCGGGCTGGAAGGGGATACTGAAGAACATGTCCACAAGGACATTGCATTGGGAAGAGAGCTTGACCTTTTTTCAATCACATTCCCTGTTGCAGTACCTTTTCCTGGTACAGTGTTAAGAGCGTTGGCTTCGAAGGGAAGTTATGGATTAAGAGTTACCAGCAACAATTGGGACGATTATGGGAAACAGGGGGTAGGGGTGATGGAAAGCATCGATTTTCCCTTATCCCGTAGACAGGAACTCAAAGATTTTGCCTATAGTCAATTCCCAAAACAGAAATTATCGGATTACTTGGAAAGACAGAGGTCAAAAGGGTATCCCTTTTATTAATAGAAAAGAATAACTGGGAAAGTTGGGAGATTAAGTATCACGCCAGTTATCCGGTTAAATACTTGGAGATGCAAAATCTGTGGCAATAATATGCCGACGTCAAAAGGAGACAGTTCCGCTTGATGACCCGGTTGTCGAATATTCTGCCAATTAGCTCATAAAACGAAGGGATTATTTACGATGATAATTACACGTACACCATTTCGCATCTCTTTTTTCGGAGGGGGTACCGATTTTCCCGCCTGGTATCATGAAAACGGCGGCGCGGTACTCTCAACGACCATAAACAAATACTGCTACATCAATTGTAGGATCCAGCCTCCCTTTTTCGAATACAAACATAAGATCGTCTATTCAAAGCATGAAACCGCGAATGAAATTGACGAAATAATACACCCTTCTGCGAGAGAAACCTTGCGGTTCATGAAGATTACCGAAGGTGTCTCCATCCACCATGACGGAGACCTTCCCGCCATGTCGGGTCTCGGGTCGAGCTCTGCCTTTACCGTGGGTCTTCTCCACGCCCTCTATGCCTTGAAAGGAAAAATAGTCTCGAAGAAACGCTTGGCTGGGGAAGCCATCCACATCGAACAGGACATGATAAAAGAAAATGTTGGTTCCCAGGATCAGGTCGCCGTTGCCTTCGGCGGTTTCAATAAAATAGAGTTCAAGAGCCAGCACAATATTGAAGTGATCCCAATAACCCTGGGCAAGGACGCGTTCCTGCGATTTCAGGACCATTTTCTCCTCTTTTTTACAGGGGTCACGCGATCTGCGTCCCGGATAGAGGCAGACAAACTCAACCACATCAATGAGAGGAAAAACGAACTTGAGACCATGCGCTCCATGGTGGACGAGGCCTTCGGTATCCTAAGCGGTGAAAGAGACCTCCTTGATTTCGGCAGACTGCTCGATGAAAGCTGGAAACTTAAAAAAAGCCTCTCCAATAGGGTGTCAACCCTCTACATCGATAACATATACGATACGGCCATGAAGAATGGCGCCATTGGTGGGAAAATCCTCGGGGCAGGCGGCGGCGGCTTTATCCTCTTTTTTGTTCCCCCCGAAAACCGTGAAAAGCTGAGACAGGCCCTCAGCTCTCTCCTTCACGTTCCATTCCGTTTCGATGTTCTTGGCAGTCAGATCGTCTATTACGCCCAGGAAGACAATTATTATGAATGATGTCGGGAAAACCAGCGCCATGGATGCGGTCATCCTCTGCGGGGGGCTTGGCACGCGTTTGCGCCCGATCAGCGGAGACATGCCTAAGGTCCTGATGCCATTCGCCGGGCGGACCTTCATCGATATTCTGATCGAATTCCTGCTGCCGTTCGGGTTCAGGCGTTTTGTCCTGTGCGTCGGGCACATGAGAGAAAAGGTCCGGACTCACTTCTCCGCGCGAGATTACGAAGTAGTTTTTTCCGAGGAGACGGAGCCGCTCGGAACCGGCGGCGCCGTGAAGAATGCCAGGAAGCATATAACAACATCGCCCTTCTTGCTGCTCAACGGCGATTCCCTGTGTCAGACCGACCTGCACGGATTTTATGATTTCCACGTGCGGAAGGCTGGCGTCATGTCAATCGTCCTGTCCCGGCCGCTATCGGAAAGTGCATACGGTGTGGTTGAGGTGGATAGAGAGGACCGGATCGTGGCGTTTCGCGAGAAAGCAGAAGCGCGCAAGGGGAGTTTCATCAATGCGGGGCTCTACCTGGCTGAGCGCAGAATCTTCGACCTTATGCCGGAAGCAGCCCGCTTTTCTCTGGAGACCGATCTGATACCGGCGATTCTGCCACAAGGCTGCTACGGCTTCGTCACCGATGCGGGTCTGATCGATATCGGGACACCGGACAGATATTTCCAGGCGCACCAGAAGCTCTCCAATTTTCATCGGTTAAAACGATTTTGGTAAAAGGTATTGCGATCAATACAGAATGTGATCCAGTAGCTTCTGGAGATCACGGCGCAGCTTGGCCTTGATACGGTAGGTCAGAATTTTTTTCCGATAATCCCACAATTCTTGTGGCCCAACTTCATGGATCACATTTGAAGCCCCATCACGGAAACGGTGAACAATCCTCCCCGCTAAGAGATTTCTTCGGTAGGCAGCGATATAACGGGAATAGCGTTTGGTTATCGAGTCGAGAAGTTCGTATATTTCTTCCTGCTTTTGATCACCATGCACCCGACCGAAATAGGAAACCGTCGGGATGAAGAAAGGCAGATATCCTCTGGTATTTAATTCATAGGTTAGTCCATGGGCGGGATGGAACCTGAATGGATCATCCGAATTGTTTCGAGGGAAACAGACATCTATCACGCTGCGACGGAAACAGGCGTTGCACTCCATGCCATGCTCGGTTGCCAGCCAGAAAGGCAGAAAATCCATCTTCTGCGGGGGATTTCTTTGCAGAAATTCCGCGTACCACAATTTCCCCGTCCGGCTGTCTTCCGTCATGTTCTGTGGCAGCGCCCATACCCAGGAAATCTCGTGGTCTCCGTCCAGTGTCTCCGCGCACCTCCTGAGCCAGTGCCTGTCTGCAAGGCCGTCGGAGACAGCGAGAAAAATAATATATTCCCCCCGCGACATCTCAAAAGCCTGCCAGAAGGCATCGAGCATAGGATTGTCTCCACCTTCCTTTTCCGACACCCAGCGAATTTGTGGATATTCTTTCAATATATCGATAGTCCCGTCCGTTGAACCGCCGTCCTTGATAATGAATTCATAATTCCCGTAGGTTTGTCCGAGTACGGATCCAATAGTCTCCCTTAAGAATCTGCCGCTGTTCAGGCAGAACGAGATAACTGATATTTTGGGACTGGCTGATGGTGCCGCTGCTTGAATGTCCGACATGTTGTTACCTCCCGGCAATCTTCACCTTCTCACAATATTAACAACCCTTTTTATAAAGAGACTGTGTCGCAATAGGTAGGATGTCATTCCGAACGAATGTGAGGAATCTGAGATCCCTGTCTTCGCTCTGGACAAGGATTTCTCGCTCCGCTTCGAAATGACAAGATATATATTTATGGCGCAGCCTCCCTTTAGGAAGGGGGACGTTAAAACTGATTTTCATCTCCCCGCGAGTATTTCCTCATACACAGCTTGCGTCTCTGCGACTGCCATATCCCAGGAATATTTCCCTGCGGTTATTCTCGCTTCGTGCCCCATCCTGTCCCGCATATCGTTTTGCAGCATTATCTTGATGCGCTCGGCGACGGTTTCCGGCTGGGCGGCGTCCTCGACGACGAAACCATTTTCACCTTCCCGAACAAGATCCCGGGCCCCCACGGAGGCGCTTATAATGACCGGCAGAGAGGCAGCCATTGCTTCGAGAGCCGCCATCCCGAAGGTGTCAAATCTTGAAAGCATAGAGAAGATATCACTCGCAACGTATATCCTTTCGAGACGTTCTCTTGGCATGATTCCCGTAAAGATGACGTGATCCTTTATACCAAGGTCTTCCGCCATTGAACCGTACTTTTTTTCATTCCCTTTTCCTACGACAAGTAATTTGAATCTTTCGGAGGGATGGCGAATTTTTAGTCGTGATAATGCCCTAATCAAAAAGTCCAACCCTTTAATGTTAAAATTCATGGAGACGAATAAGATTATTTTGTCAGTCGATTCGATATGGAATTGCTGCATGATTTCGCGGCGACAGGAGAGGCGATCAAGGTTCTTAATTCTGTTTGTGTCGATGCCGGGATGAATAACAGCGACTCTCTCCGGATCAACAGTAGAGTATTGCTTAAGAAATTTTTCCTTTGTAAGGGTGGAGACGGCAATAAATTTTTTGCATCGCCTGTTTTCAACCAGACATCTTTCGACCCATGCCGTTCCGTAATCAAAAAGGCTCATTCTCTTTTTCCTCACCTCTTCAACCCATATCCTATGTGGAATGCCGTGCATCGTAAAAATATCGGCGTCGAAGATCCTGTCGTGAGCATGGATCAGGTCGAATTCCATCTCTGCGATTTTTTTTCTCGCAAAATAGGCAAAGCTGATGGTGGTCAGGAATTTGGGGAAGGCAATTACGGGAACCTTGTGAAATTTTATGCGGTCGGATAGCCGCAGCCACTTGTTGGCAAATACATGTATCTCATACTCGGAACTTAGAGCGATACGTTCGGTGAGTTCGGAAACGACATGCTCCGCCCCGCCCACAAGGCCGTACTTGGGAACTACAACGGCTATTTTATTAACAGGGTGTGTCATGAATGAAAAAAATACCTTCTCTATTATGAACACCCCCTATGAAAAAGGGGGCATGGGGGATTTGTTCCGTCATCAAAAATCCCCCTTTGCCAAAGGGGGAAACAATACAGTGCGGACCTTCAGGTCTGCCTTAAATTGTCGTTGCGAGGGTGAACCGTAGCCCTGAGCGTAGCGTGAGGGGCAGTGACGAAGCAATCTTATAATTCAGCCCGTTGCAAAACATGAGATTGCGTCGCTTTGCTCGCAATGACACCGTGCTGCGCATTTTATTACACACGGTTTCCTATCACAGTTCCTTTTAAATTTCACTATTTTAATCATATTGTCAGTATGGTATAGGAATCAACTATAGCGAACTTTATCTTGGTGACTTTGTATATGCGTCTGAGAATTTTTATAAAGGGTGTCCCGTTTTTTATTCTTGTAAGGGGTATGCCGTCTCTTTTGAGAAATTATCGTGAGATCAGAAAACAGGCTAAGCAGTATGGCATGGTTTTCCCGTTTGGCAAATTCTACCCGTGCATAGAAGAAAAATATCAGAAAAGCGGTACTGCGTCGGGCCACTATTTTCATCAGGACCTGCTGGTTGCCAATAAAATATATATCAACAAGCCGGTCAAGCACGTTGACATCGGGTCTCGGATTGACGGCTTCGTTGCTCATGTGGCATCATTCAGGGATATAGAGGTCTTTGACATCAGAGATATGGCTGAACAGATTCGAAACATTCACTTCAAACGTCTTGACATCATGGATGGAAATGCTGTGTCGCATGATTACTGTGATTCCATATCGTGCCTGCATGCGCTCGAACACTTTGGTCTCGGGAGATACGGGGACAGGGTTGATTATAACGGGCATCTGCTTGGATGGGAAAATATTTATAAAATGCTGAAGAAAGGTGGAAAGTGCTATTTTTCCGTTCCCATTGGCAAGCAGAGGATTGAATTCAATGCCCATAGGGTGTTTTCTGTCGAATACTTAGTGAATGTCATGATCGGCAGCCGATATAAGATTGATTCGTTCTCCTATGTTAATGATAAGGGCGATCTCGTCAGTGATGCTGCACTGGATGAAGGATCTGTAAAGAACAGCTTTTCCTTGAATTACGGGTGCGGCATCTTTGAGCTTTCCAAAATTTGATGATAGCAAATGTCAATAGAAGATAAAATTCCCCTGTCTGTGGCCATCATCATGATGAATGAGGCGGAGAATCTGCCCGCCTGTCTGAAAAGTGTTTCATTTGCCGGGCAGATCGTCGTGGTGGATTCCGGGAGCACGGATGAGACAATTAATATTGCATCCGACTTTGGTTGTGATGTTTTGGTCGAATCGTGGCGGGGTTTTGGCCCTCAGAAGCAGTTCGCCATCGATCAATGCACAAACCCCTGGATCCTCGTCCTCGATGCGGATGAACGCATTCCCGGAGATACTGCTCAAGCAATAAGAAATATAATCTTAAATCCATCGATAACCGCCGAGGGATTCAGCTTTCCACGCAAAAACTTTTTTCAGGGCCGGTGGATCAGGCATGCAGGCTGGTGGCCGGACCGCATTGTGAGGCTTTTTCAAAAAGGCCAAGGCCGCATGACGCCGGCAAAAGTCCATGAATCGGTGGAAGTCAAAGGACTCGTGGAGC
>CAITLA010000165.1 GCA_903893135.1 uncultured Syntrophaceae bacterium
CAGTTCGCTCTGGGCAAATCCTTTGATCCGTGCCGGATTTACAATACTCACCGTGTGTCCCGCATCATGCATGTAAGTGGCCAGCTCATCACCGTAAGTGCCGGTGGCTTCCATACATACATGAACACGCTCAACCCCCTGTCTCTTGAGCCACTGAGACAGTTCCTCGAAACCCTGCATTGTATTCAAACAGGTCTTATGCTTGAACTTACCATTCTTGAACAATGCCACATCAAATTTCCTCTTGGAAATATCAACCCCAACAACAACTTCCGACATGAGAAATCCTCCTTGCTTTTCTGCCGGTGGATGCTCTGTTCGAATCAACCTTGCAAATACAAACTCTTCCTTCCTCAGGAGGTTTATGATACCGTACGAGTTATAGAACAAAGCGATTGGAAGGGGATCTATTCTACAAAACATGCTCACAGCATCAGGTGTTGTGCAGATTCACCCTTCCATTGGTTACCCCGGCTTTCCATAGTAAACATTATATACCAACTCCCTAATTCCTTCTCAGCTAATATACAAGGTGTTGTCAGTAGAGGATCACTTCAACAGATTATCAAATCAAAAGTACGCATGAACCCTAAATAAAAACCGGAGCAAACGATCTTGCAGGTCAACTCCGGTTCATGTGAAATGCAACGCTTTAAAATCGCCAGAGATACGAGTTTTCCCCGGGAATGAATTTACCCTGCTACAGAACTCCTTCCTCAGATACGGCGGGAAATTTAAAGAAGTAAGACCAAATTTACCTTGCTCGTAGCCCGCCGTTTTAGTCAGCTTAGATACCTGTCATGGTATCAACAGCCAGGGCGGTTTCGCTATTACCCAAAAAATGTGTCTCTGTCGTCGCCATTGTCCGTGGGTTCTGCTGTCTGTATTGGCGCTGATTTATCTATGCCTATGCCTGTTGGATCATTACCGTCATCACGTGCCGCATGCCCGTTGCCTTTCTTATCATATGATTCTATTGCGGCAGCAACATAGTTGCTCCGCCAATGCCTCGGCAGAGAATGTAATATTTCTATTGCCTTTCGGTGTTTTTCTGTATGTAAGGAGATCCATATACGCTTGTATATCGGCGTTGGTTCATCTATGCCTGTTGGACCATTACCGGCATCACGTGCCGCATGCCCGTTGTCTTTCTGATCATACGATTCTATTGAGGCAGCAACATAGTTGCTCCGCCAATGCCCCGAAAGAGGTTTTAATCTTTCTATGGCTTTACGGTGTTTTTCTGTATGAAAGGATATCCTTATATGCTTGTACATTGATAGTAAGTCCTATTATTTGTATTGGGTTCCGTAAATCCAATAACCAATCGCATTTGCATTCTCGGGGCTGGCTACCGTATACAATTTCTTTTTCAGCTTCATCACCTTGCGGAGAACGTGGACACCTCCGCCTCCAGCTATGCCAATATCCATTACTTGTCCTTCCATGTAATTGTTGATGAGAGCAGCAACCCGGGCAGAATAATTTTTTGTGATCTCATCAATATCAAGCTCAAAAACCTCACCTGACCACTGAACTTCGCGGTTACCAAGAAACGACATGGCGCGGTCACGGCCTATGGGGCGTAGGTATTTGCGGTTAAATTCGTTGTCGATATCGTCCAGCAAGACAGATATCCCCAATGGGTAAGTCTTAACGTGTGTATTTACAAACTTTCCATTATTCATGGTGATCAGGTCGAGCGTATGAAAACCTATGTCTACAACTGCAACCCTCAATGATTTAAAATTAGTGCTATTGTCAGAAACATATTTTAGATATATGCCAAATCCTTGTGGCACGAAATATATATCAGTACTGTCCAAATCAAACCTGGTGCCATTAATGGTTATGCATTTCTGTTTTAACGCATGTATCAGTTCGGCAGACTTTTTTTTGCTGAATTGAGCAGCAGGTATGCCTAACACGATGGTGCTGTCATACGTGTTAAAATTGCAAGCCCTTATCACTGCTACCAGTAATGCAGTCCAGTGTGCAGATCCCAGAAATTCCGAATTGCGGGGATCGTAATACGGATCTTCGCCGCTTACATCAGGGCCAGCATAAAATTTGTTGCCGTCGACTTCAATACAACTGTGAGGACTAAATCCACCGGCCTCAATAGCGTTTGTAACGACTGTCCGAAAAGATACGACGGAATCGTTGCCATCTGCATCCTGAATCCCAAAGTGCGCTTTTGTGTAACCAAAACCGATATCAATCCCTAAGAATCTTGTCATAAATACCTCCTGAAAATTCATTATAATGAAATATTACTTCCGACTGAGGTGAGATCTGAGAAAAAGACAAGGTTGGGAAAAGGACGACGCGAGGACGAGAGGATGAGGCAAGGCCGAGAAAAGGATGAGAAGAGTCCGCGATAGGGACGGAGAAAGGACAGGAAAAGAACTCTGAAAAAGGAAGGTCAATGTAGTACGGCGTAGCCAATACGCTATAATATTAATGTAAATATATTATGGTTGATGCTGTTTTTTAAAAGCACCGCAGGAATTTCAGGATTAAGACGGGAAAAGCCAGTGGACGTGCGGCTTACATATTGATGACGCTGTGATTTACTGATACTCGGTTGTAGGGCATGTCTGAAAGGCATTTCCACTGGGGGGAAAATCTTAAATCTACGTAAAAATAATATCGCTGGTAAAATAAATTTCGGGGAACCGCATTTTGGGAAGTAATATATAGTTAACGACATTGTTTTTCCGATTACTGCGTCAGCGCCTACGGAAAGTCTGAGAGGAAGTCGAACTAATTGAATCATATTAATCCCCCGAGATTATGGAAAGCCGATGACAAGTGTTGACACAGAAAATTTTTTTTCCGAGGGGTGCTGTGAACAAAGGGTGAAGCGCTAAAAGACATGTTAATGTTTTCAGCATAAAAAATATATTGTCTCATGTCATTACGGACCCGGTTCAGCAAGGGGAAATTCTAAAGCAAGCGGGAAGTAATGCGGCTAGTAAAAATTGTTCTCTGAGCTATATCACCATTTACGGATAAACTTAAAGCAAGGGCATTATGGAATATTCAGAAGCGGATGGAAAAATTAAGGTTAGAAAAATTCAATCAGGTGATCTCGAATCTGTATATTCGATAAATAAAGAATGCTTTTTAGCAGATTCAAGTTCGCATTATTCTCGTTTTTTTATATCACAGGCGTATGAGATATTTACGGATACATTCTTAGTGGCTGAAAAGGAGAAGAAATATTTCAGTGAAATAGAGATCAGGCCTAATGTATTTAGAAAACGCTTGGCAGGTATAGAGAAACAAA
>CAITLA010000166.1 GCA_903893135.1 uncultured Syntrophaceae bacterium
ACGTCTTCTTTCGCCAGCTTGATATTCTGTCTGTTCAGACAGAAGAAGTTGGAATACTCCCTGAGCGATGGGAAAATTTTCTGCTGCTGTCTTTCCAACTGAATTCTGAGCATCATGATAATATCCACGTCTTTAATCGCTTCCTCCAGATTATTATGAACAGTCACTCCCATGCGCCCAACATCCCTGGGAATCATCATTGCTGGTCCAGCCACAATGACATGGGACCCCATCTTCGTAAGGCCGTAGATGTTGGAACGGGCTACCCGGCTGTGTGCAATGTCACCCACAATCGCCACCTTGAGACCTGAAACTTTCCCCTTCTTTTCTCTTATAGTCATCATGTCTAACAATGCTTGGGTTGGGTGCTCATGGGCTCCGTCGCCGGCATTAATTATGGATTGTTTGACCATCCTGGCCAGCATATGGGGCGCACCTGCCGCGCTATGTCTGATAACTATGGCATCAGGATTCATGGCCTCTAAGTTCCGGGCAGTATCGATGAGGGTCTCGCCCTTTACGACACTGCTTGTCGTTGCAGAAATATTGATGGTATCGGCACTGAGTCTTTTTCCTGCGATTTCAAAGGAGGTTCTGGTCCTCGTACTGGCTTCAAAAAAAAGATTTATGACCGTTTTGCCCCTCAGGGTTGGGACCTTCTTTATTTCCCTTGTAGAGACTTCGATAAAGGATTCTGCCGTATCGAGAATTAGAGTTATCTCATCAACAGACAGGTCTTTAATGCCCAGGATATCTTTCTTCGTTAACTTCATAAGGGAACCTCAAACAAGTGATTGCCTCTGTTCGTTTAAGCTTTTAAGTGTTCTCTTTTCATTGGTTGTCATCCTGGATAACAACTTCGTCTACCCCGCTCTTTTCCATGAGTTTCACGACCACCGATTGCCATAACGACGACGGCAGATTCTTGCCCACAAAATCTGCCCGGATGGGAAGCTCGCGGTGTCCCCTGTCAATGAGCACCGCAAGCTGGATAAGCTTGGGTCTGCCGAAATCAATAAGGGCATCCATGGCTGCCCGTATCGTTCTGCCAGTGAAGAGGACGTCATCAACTAAGACGACTTTCTTATTATCCAGGGAAAAGGGTATGTCTGTTTTGCCCAACAGAGGTTTCTTGTTTGTCAGGCGCAGGTCATCGCGGTAGAGTGTAATGTCCAGAATGCCTATAGGTAAATCAACTACTTCAATCTTGGTTAATTTTTTTTTCAGCCTTTCTGCAAGGAAAACACCGCCTGTCCTGATACCTACCAGACATAGCTCATCTGTACCCTTGTTTTTCTCCAGAATTTCATAAGCTATTCTTGTGAGAGACCTGTCTATGCCATCTGCATCCATGACGACCTTTTTCTGTTCCATTGCCGTGTTTCACCTCTGAAAATAGGTACAAAAAAGCCTTCCCATTATGATGAGAAGGCTGGCGAAAAAATTGATGACTGTTTTGGGTTCATATCCTTTTTCAATCTCTCTGGATTAAATTAAAAGGCTGCCTCAGTGTGCAATATCTAGGTTTGGATTATCGCCTTGCTGGGCAATCGACTATTCCATATCATATCAATGGAAAGAAAAAAAGCTTTTTTATACCCTCAATAATGCCTTGGTCAACAGGGATACGACGCTAATTGGGCAATTGGGCGAATCTCTTCCACCTGATTCTGCTCAACACACTCGAAAATCTGCTCCACAAAGAACTGTCTTTTTCATCATAAGGCGCAATTGACCAGTATATGATAAAGGCCTTCCCCATGACATCTTTCAGGTCAACCAAACCCCAGAATCTGCTGTCATAACTCTGGTCCCTGTTATCACCCATCACAAAAATGGAATCAGGACGAACCGTCATCGGCCCAAAGTTGTCGCGAGGCTGTATAGAGCCGGGAATTATGAAATCATCAGTATAAATCCCATAGGGATCGGTGTATGGCAGGCCGTTTAAGTAAATTTTTTTGTTTCTAATTTCTATGGTATCACCGCTGACCCCGATGACCCGTTTGATAAAATCCTTGGATCGGTCTTCAGGGTATATAAATACCACAATGTCTCCCCGCCTTGGTTCGCTGATGGGAATTAGCGTATTTCTGATAAAAGGTATCTTTATGCCGCAGATGAATTTATTTACCAGTATATGATCTCCGATTTCAAATGTCGGCTTCATGGAACCCGAAGGGATTTTAAAGGCCTGAATGACGAATGTCCGTATAAAAAGCGCTATAAGGATGGCAATGACAATCGCTTCAGCGTATTCTTGTAATTTGGATTTGTTTTTGGTCATGATTCAACCTTTCGGAACCTTAGCAGAAAGTCTCCCTGTCCACCTGGGTGCAGGCGGAGAAGCAGCAGTCCCCGCACGAGTCATTATCCAATAGCGCTTGGGATTCATATGAAGAAAACCAACCGTTCATGAATATATATTTGACATTGTGATAACTATCATTACGAGAGCACAAAATCCTTTTATGAGAGTCCCGGCAACCCTTCCCAGGATATCACGGTAGCCTGCCCTCAACGCAGGTTTCAACTTGGATTGGTGGATCAGCTCAATCGCCAGCACAGCGGCAAATCCGCCGAGAAAAGTTCCGGCAACGGTACCTAAACCGAAAAAAAATGGGGTCATTGACACGGCACCAATGAAACCGCTGATTGCTGATATCCAGATTACTCTCTTGGAAAGTCCAAATCTTGCTGCCCCTGCTACCCCAAATGAAAAATCGATAGCCTCTGCCAGTATAGAGATGACGAGAAGGATCAGGACAATCTTGATACTGACTCTTTCGAAACCGGTGATCAAAGCATAAAGGACGACATCAATAAGTATTACGGCTGTTCCGGGGATGCCGAATATTATGGAAAAAATTCCCATGAAGAGCACGAGGATAAAGACTGTCAATCCTGCAATTTCAAGAGGAGTCACTAATTATTTTCTCTTTCTCAGCGTCGAAGGTCTATATCTCTCCCATGCAAGAACTACAGGAGCCGCGATAAAGACAGATGAGTATGTGCCGAAGATAACACCTACAAGAAGCGCAAAGGCGAAATCGTGGATCACGGCCCCACCAAAGATAAATAGAACAGCAACAACAAGGACTACTGTAAAGGAAGTCAGAATGGTCCGGCTCAACGTCTGATTAATGCTCTCGTTCATGACTGTGGGAAGGTCTTTCCTTGTATTCTTTCTTACGTTTTCTCTGACCCGGTCAAAAACCACAATTGTATCGTGAATGGAGTAACCGATAATAGTCAAGAGGGCAGCAACAACGGTGAGCGTAAATTCTATGGCGAAGATGGAAAAGATTCCTACTACTATAGTAACATCGTGAATTACACCTACAATGCCGCCTACGGCATGGCGGAATTCGAACCGGATGGCTATATAGATGAGCATACCGATCCAGGAAAAAATAACGGCCAAGATCGCTTTTTGCGTCAAATCCTTACCAACCTTTGGTCCCACCACTTCGACCCTCTGCACCTGGAAAGCGTCTTTCCCGTATGCGGCATTCAATGATTCCTCGATCTTAGCGGAAAGACCCTTGATCTCCGACGAGGACTTTGCCGTTCTGATTATTACCTCATCGGTGCCAAACGGTTGGAGAACGCTGTCATCGATGCCGATCTGAATCAGAACCTTTCTAATGTCGTCGGCTGACACTGCTTTGTGAAATTTGATCTGGACGAGCGTGCCGCCGGCGAAATCGATCCCGTAGTTCAGTCCCCTCCATGCGATAGAAATTATGCAGATAATGGTCAGCGCTACCGAGAAGATAACTGCGTATTTTAGCCTTCCGACAAAATTGATATTAATTCCCGGTTTTACAAGTTCCATTTATGTCTCCTATGGGTAAAAAGTTATCTTAAACTCCAAAGCAGGTTGTGATATGATAGTTTCAAACACTGACGGATTCAATTTTTCTATACCAGATGAAGTAGTCAAAAATAATTCTTGTCACAAAAACGGCGGTGAATAGGCTCGAGATTATGCCTATGCTTAGGGTGACGGCGAAACCCTTAACGGGCCCCGTACCGAAACCAAAGAGGAACAGAGAAGCGATCAAGGCATTAACATTGGTGTCAAAAATAGTCATGAAGGCTTTGGCATATCCCGTTTCGATTGATGCTCTCGGAGTCTTGCCTGCACGAAGCTCTTCACGAATTCTTTCAAATATAAGGACGTTGGCATCTACTGACATACCGATAATCAAGACAATGCCCGCTATGCCGGGAAGGGTCAGTGTCGCCTTGAAAGCCGCCAAAGCGCCAAGAATGATGAATATATTCATAATGAGGGCAATGTTCGCAACGATTCCGGAAAGCCTGTAATAGACTATCATAAACAGGCCTACCATAATGCCTCCCAGAATGGCAGACCACATCCCTTTGTCGATGGAATCCTGCCCTAATGAAGGTCCCACAGTCCTTTCCTCGAGGATATTTACCGGTGCAGGGAGAGCTCCCGCCCGGAGGACTATTGCCAGGTCTTTGGCTTCATCCATGGTAAACGATCCGGTGATCTGAGCCTCGCCACCCGAAATTCTCTCCTGAATCACCGGGGCCGAGTAAACGGAGCCATCGAGAATAATTGCCAATCGCTTTTTCACATTTTCTCCTGTTATTCTGTCAAAAACCTTCGCGCCCTGGGCATTGAACTTTATGGCCACGTATGGCTCACCAAACCTGTCGCTTATTTTTACCTGCGCACTTTCGAGGTCACCACCGGTGAGGAGGGTTCTGCTCTTGAGCAAGATCGGAATATTTGTTCTCCGTCCCGTTTGTCGATCCAGTCGGGTTTCATAGGCAACGTGATCGCCCTGGGGCACATTGCCTTTCAATGCGTTATCTACGCTCTGTTCTTCATCAACAAGCTTGAATTCCAAGAGAGCCGTCTTTCCAATAAGATTCTTGGCGCGTTCCGTATCCTTGATGCCGGGAAGCTGTATGACTATGCGGTCATTTCGCTCGGGAATGATTTCCGGTTCCGTAATACCAAATTGATCGACCCTGTTCCGGATGGTCTCAAGACTCTGTTCGATGACCATTTTCTTGATCTCTTCAGCTCGTTTGTTCTTGATCTTAAGGACAACAACTTCTCTGCCACCCCGAATTTCCGATGAGACTGTTTCCAGATCCGGATAATTATCTTTGATGACTTTTTCAAATGCACCCTTCGATGCACTGTCGGGCAGTTCAAAGGATATGGCACCTGTCTTCCTCGCGTCCTCAAGATACATGAAGCGGACTTTGTTGTTCATGAGGGTCTCTTTCACTTCATTGGACAGGCGTTCAGTGGTGTTTTCCAGCGCCTTCGCTATATCAACCTCCAGTACCAGATGGGTTCCTCCCTGAAGATCGAGACCCAAGTGGATCTTATCCATAGGCAAGTGTTTCTTCCAAAAGTCCGGAAGGTCCTGTGTCACGGAGGGTGTGAGATAAAATAATCCCGCAAGGCAAACGACTAACGCTATGGCTGCCCTTATCTTAATACCCTTGAGCATGTTTTACCCCTTTCAATATAATTGACGACTTTGTAAAGTGCGAAAACATGAGTTGCGCTCTATTGCACGCCGTCGTGATTTGCGTCCCGAAAAGTTTCGGTCCGAGGAACCCGGGCTCCCCTGCAACCCTGCGCATATGAGACGCAAAAAACGGAATATGCCATTATATCATTCTTCCCGGGCGGTGATGCATTTCAGGCAACACTCAAATTCCGCGCCGCGTGACTTATTTCTTTCACAAAGCTGTCCCTTGATCCAGTCCGGGACTTCTTGAAAGATCAATATCATTCTTATGTAGCCTTTTGAGTAACAGTACCTATATATTCTCGTGAGACCTTTATCCTC
>CAITLA010000167.1 GCA_903893135.1 uncultured Syntrophaceae bacterium
CGGGGGTATGGCACACAAGATGATCTGGAAGCTACAGAAGACGGAGGGAAGATAGCAGGCGCCGATCCGGACATGTTGAGCGCAAGGGCTATCGAGCGTGGACGGGAGCAGTTGGGAACACTCGGATCGGGCAACCATTTTCTGGAGATTGAGGTCGTCGAGGAGATCTTCGATAAAACTGCTGCCGCTGCCTTTGGCCTTGAGCAGGATCAGATTTGCGTTCTCATTCATAGCGGTTCCCGAGGACTTGGCTATCAAGTCTGCGATGATTATCTGGCCAGGATGGTTAAACATCTTGGCGAACTGGAAATTTCCCTTCCCGACAGGCAGCTTGCCTGCGCGTATCTCACGTCAAATCGGGGGAAGGAATATCTTGCGGCCATGGCCTGTGCCGCCAATTATGCCTGGGCCAACCGTCAGATGATGATGCACTGGACGCGGGAGACCTTCGAACATACCCTGAAAAAATGTCCCCGCGATTTAGGAATGAGATTGCTTTACGACGTCTGTCACAATATTGCCAAGATCGAAACCTTTGTTGTCGATGGCAAAGAGATGAAGCTCTGCGTTCACAGGAAAGGAGCGACCCGGGCTTTTCCTCCCGGCCATCCGGCGCTTCCGGCGCGGTACGCCAATACAGGTCAGCCTGTATTAATACCTGGTGATATGGGAACGGGCTCGTACGTGCTTGCGGGGACGGAGAAGGCCTTCGCGGAGACCTTCGGAAGCACCTGCCACGGCGCCGGGCGTGTGATGAGCCGCACTCAGGCGAAAAAGGCAAGCCGTGGGAGATCAATAGAGCGGGAAATGGCCGCCAAGGGCATCATCATAATGGCCACCGGCAAAGGAACCCTCAGTGAAGAGATGCCGGAGGCTTATAAAGATTTAGACCAGGTTGTGGAAGTCGTCCATAGGGCCGGCATCTCCAGGAAGGTAGCGAGACTCCGGGCGTTAGGCTGCATCAAGGGGTGACGGTTCATGTTATGAACTGTTGTGAAGATAGATTCTCTCTTCCAAGTTACGCTTAAGCTGCTCTTTAGCCGTTTGCGCCTGTTTAAACACCTGGTCCGCCTTGTAGAATTCCAGAGCACGAATATTCGAAATTTCAATCTCAATGTAAATGTCCGGTGACGAATTGCGCAATTTTTCGCGGACGATGCTTCTCTCCATGATCTGGAAGGTGTTAAAAATGGCTTCCTGCAGAGATGGCATGCGGTCCTGTCCTGCTTCACGGCGTCCAATAACATCGACGGCAATGGTGAGATCACAATCGGATGGCAAGAGGTCAAAGGGTACGGGATTGACCGCCCCACCGTCGATTAAAACATTCTCGCCCATTGTGACGGGAGTGAACACACCGGGCAGCGACATGCTTGCCTGTATAGCGGGAGCCAATTCGCCGCTGTCAAGCACCACCTGTTCGCGAGTCCAAAAGTCCGAAGCGACAACACGCAGAGGAATTAGAAGTTCCTCGAATGTCCTCGCCTCGATAGATTCGAACAGATAGTTTATAAACCGCTCCGCATTTAGGAAACCATGGCCATCAAATTGTGGCGCCATGAAATTCAACCACTTGAACATATGCTTCTTGGTCACAACGTCTTTCAGTGTATCGTTTTCACTAATACTTATATTGCTGATAACTTGCCTTAATTCCTTTGCACTCAATCCCGAACAATAGAGAACGCCGATAACCGCACCGGTACTGGTCCCCGTGACATAGGATGGTTTAAGTGCAAGCTCATCCAGTGCTTCGAGTATCAGCACGTGTGCCAAGCCTTTGGCGCCGCCTGCGCCCAGGGCAATACCGATCTTTTTCATAGTAGATCGCCGCCTTTGTTATCTAAAATCATCAGCCCGCCTCATTTATTTTTGGTACTCTATCAAAACTAAACTCACTGGTGTCCGCTGGAATTCCCGCGCGACTGCGGGGAAGACATCTGGGTTCCCGCTGGAGCCTGCCCTCGAAGGTCGCTGTCGAGGGCGGGAATGACGTTCGAGGCAGCGGGGCGTGAATATTATGCGGAGGAGCTGCGCTTCTGTTTCCACAGAGTGAAGGCAGCAGCAACTGTTTCGACAGTGCCGTCTATGCCGATTTTTCCTGTGTTGACAACCATATCGTAGTGTGAGGGATCCGTCACATCAGCATTGAAGTACTTGCGTAGGTATGCGCGGCGATCTGAATCTGTCTTAATGACATATTTTTTCGCATCTTCCCTGGTGAAGCCAGAATCGCGCATCACATTTTTGATTTTGGTTTCCATGGGGGCAATGAAACGCAGCCTGAATGTATCCTCGGGAGGCAGGATATACTGAGCGCCTCTGCCCACGATGATCATATTGCCCTGTCTTCCGAATGTGCCGATGACCTTTGTGAGGTGGTGAAGATAATCATCTACCCAGAGATGGCGGGTTTCGAACAGAGAGCTTAGCCAGTCATCCCGCCTGGTGACTTCCTTCTCGTCGAGGGACTCAATAACCTTTGCGCTCATATTGGCGCTTTCAGCTATTTTCTGTATGATTTGGGCGCCTACCAGATCCATTTTCAGCTTTTCCGCGAGCCTTCTCGCTATTTCACTGCCGCCACTCCCTGGCTCTCTGGAGACGGTGATCACCGGACCAGGCTTTGCCTTTACAGATTTCCGTTCCACCGTTGCGCCTTGCCATTTTTTCAATTGTTCATCAACCAACTGGTTTGGTGATCGAGTCTGGGCCTTCACGTAAATACCTCCTTCTCTACCAGAGATTTTATTTCTGAGACGTCATCCATTTTTTAAACCGGATACGACTTTGTTACGGGATCATCATGCTTAAAAAGAATACAGCCTCTCACCGGGCAGGACAGCAAACCCATTTTTGAGAAGGACATCAACGGCATCATCCGGAGAATCGAAACGGAAAATGATCACGGCATTCTCGCCGCTTTTTTCGATGAATGCGTACAGATATTCTACGTTAATCCCATGCTGCGCCAGCACTGCCAGGATGCTGTGAAGACCGCCCGGACGGTCAGGGACTTCCACAGCTACCACGCTTGTCCGGCTTACTCTCAAACCATTATCATTCAGCACCTTGAGTGCCTTATTTGTATCGTTAACAATCAGCCGGAGAATTCCGAAATCGGACGTATCAGCAAGAGACAGGCTCCTGATATTAATATTAGCATCCTTCAGCAGCCGCATGACGCTTTCGAGTGCTCCCGGTTTATTCTCCAGGAATATGGATATCTGTTCTACCTTCATATGTCCTCCTAATGGGTTTCGAGGGGAAAAGAATATGTGAGAGCTTCCCCTATATTTTTCGTTTATCAATTAACCGGCTGGCCTTACCTTCAGAACGTTGCAGCGATTTGGGTTCTACTAATTTTATCTTGGCAGTTACGCCGAGATAGTCCTTCAAGTCTTTGGCGAGGGTTTTTTCTAAGTTCTGCAGAAAGCGGACCTCGTCTGCGTTTGCAAATGCCTGTTCACTTA
>CAITLA010000168.1 GCA_903893135.1 uncultured Syntrophaceae bacterium
CGAATAGAGGGGAGGATTATCATGACCACACCATTGAAGAGTCTAAAATTTCATGATGAGGGGATAGCTTTTCCCCGTATCAGCCTCTTTGATCTGCAATCGCAGCTCGACGGCCTTTTTCGACTCGCCGGGGAAGAATATGAAGCCCTGGGCAATGTCGCCAGGCATGACGGAACGACGTTCGAGGGACCTCTTTTCCAGGTCAGATTTGATTTGTGCCTGAACATCGCCATCACTCATTCCCTTTAAACCGCCCCCGGTGATCCCTCCTGCCGCGCCCAAAGCCGCCCCTTTCATTGCCGCATCAGCGACATTGTGGCCCGATACAATTCCGATTGCCGCGCCTATGACACCGCCGGCGATGCCGCCAAGCACTCCGTACTTGCCTCCCTCCGGCGCTACCTTTCCGAATTCCGTTTTCTTCTGTATGCGATCGTAGGCCATCCTTTCCTCGAGCACCGGCCAGAGGTTGTTATCTGCATCCACCAGGAACGTTTGATTGGCTACAATATCAATCGGGTGCTTCCCTTTGTTATCGAAAATGACTCTGACAGGAAGCAAACCTGCACCAATTATATCAAATCCGAAAGCGTCCTCTGCTTCTTTCTTGTCTCCGTATGCTTGAGCAGCGATAGTCGCTCCTGCGACCTCCTTTGCATTGGGATAAGCGGCAGGCATTTTGAAAGGCACTACCTTCGATTCATAGCTTGCACATCCCAGGACAAAGGCAATGGCAGTGATCACTGAAATAATCCCGATGGCTCTTTTAATCAACATTGTTGCGCCTCCTAAATTCAAATACATATAGCATATCTTACAAAAAAGGTGGTCTCTTTGTCAACAGATGAGAGTTACAATGATTTTCATGTTGACAGGGTGCAGTCACTATTTGATAATTAATCAGTTAGAAATCTGAAATGAAAGGCAAATGCCAAGTGACCATGATCTTTTTCCGGTGAGCGCCTTATTATGTCTATGAAAAAGCCATGTGTAGGAATAAGCTCCTGCCTCTTTGAAAAGGTATTTGCCTATAAGAGATTACGGGACTCAAAGGGGAAAAAGCGATAAGACATGTCATCCTTTGAGAAATTCACTTTTCAAGACCTCGCCGGTTCTTCCGATGACCACTTTCTCCAGGGGGATATTTTTGCCAGCCATATTCATGCCATCCCGGATAATTACGGGAAGTCCCTGACAGCATGGCACTTCCATGACGAGCACAGTTATGCTCCTGATATCTGCCTCCTTAAATATCTGCGCAAATCTATGCACGTACATATCTGTTTCATCGAATTTAGGGCAGCCCATGAGAACTACTCTGCCCTTCATAAAATCATCGTGGAGCCGCGGATAGGCAACAGGGGTACAATCCGCCACAACCAGAAGGTCCGCATTCTTTAGAAATGGGGCAGTCGGCGGTACGAGCCGGATCTGAACCGGCCAGTGGGACAGAGCCGAAGCCATATCTGTCTGCACAACGGGTTTATTTGCGTCCCGGCATGACTGTAAAGATGCAAAACTCACGATTTGCGATGACGGGTATCCGCAGGCCATGGTAGGCGCTTCCGGAACCGGCCCTGTTTCTTGAGATTTCATGTGCTCTTCCACCGCCGCCTCGTCAAACTCATCCGCCTCACGTTCAATAATTTTAAGGGCGTCCCTGGGACACTCACCAAGACAGGCCCCCAGGCCATCGCAATATATCTCCGCCACTAATTTAGCCTTGCCATCCATGACCTGAATAGCGCCCTCGGCGCAGGCAGGAACGCATAGCCCGCAGCCGTCACATTTCTTCTCATCAATCTGGATAATTTTTCTCTTTGCCTTCATAAATCCCCCCTACGTTCTCCAATATTGTGGGCGACAACTTTTCTAATATCCGCTGAATTTTCTTTAGTATATCCATCATCAGGTCTTTACGCATTGACAAAAGTCAATTTTTTTAACTTTATTCTCTATTTTTTCCTTTTGGGCAACAATTTATTACATTATAATGAACCCAGATCCAAAAAAGTCTCACGCAAGAAAAGGCCGGTATAAGTTTGTAAGGAGAATTCCCGTGAATCTGCTCGATCATATTGTCGCCATCCCCCTTTTCGAAGGTCTATCAAGAGGACAGCATGAAGCGCTGGCCAGAATCTCTGTAAGCCGTTCTTACAAGAAAGGCCAGACAATCTTCTCGGAAGGTGATGAAGGCGTGGGGTTTTATGCGATCATTTCCGGCCGAGTGAAGATATTCAAACTTTCACCGGAAGGGAAAGAGCAGATCCTCCACATGATGGGGACTGGAGAGGTCTTTGGAGAGGTGCCCGTTTTTACCGGCCAGGAATATCCGGCATACGCGGAGTCCCATATCAATTCTTCACTCCTATTCTTCCCCAGGAACTCATTTATCGAGCTCATTAAAAAAGACCCGTCGCTGTCTCTGAACATGCTGGCCCTGTTATCGTGGCGTCTTCGAAGATTCGCGGCACTGATTGAGGATCTTTCCTTGAAGGAAGTACCCGGGCGCCTGGCAGCTTATCTTCTCTACGCGAGCAAAAGATCATCCAACAAAGACGAATTCGATCTCGATATATCGAAAGGGCAACTGGCCTCTATCTTAGGTACGATCCCGGAAACGCTGTCCCGAATCCTCGGCAAAATGGGCAGGCAGGGATTAATTAGATCAGAAGGTTCACGCATAAGGATACTGGATCGCACAACCCTGGAGGATGTCGCCACAAAAGGGAGAAAGCTGGAAAATGTCTGACGCCAGAGGAAAACGCAGGGACGCAAACATAAGTGTGCTTGACAGAAAGGCCTTTAAGACATTAAGCTAACAGAATGATAGCATAAGAACTGCAAACGAAAATAACGATTCTCTCACAGAAGGACTCTGTATGTTGTCTTCCAAGGAAAAAATCAAAGAAGAAGTATCCAGTGATGAAAAAGGCCAGATAAGGGAAAAGAAGTTCACCCTCAATGGAAAATATGAAGGCGAATACACCTCCTATTATGGCAACGGGAAGGTTATGGCCCATCTTTACTTCCTTAACGGCGGGAGAGATGGTGATGCCGTTTCCTATTACAGGGACGGTCAGATCAGGGAAAAATGTACATTCAAAAATGACAAGCCGCATGGAGAATATGTCTCTTATCATGAGAACGGCCAGACCAGAGAGAGGGAGAATTACAAAGACGGTAAATTAGACGGGAGATACACGCTTTTTTTTACAACAGGCCAGACGAGAGAAATAGAAAATTACAAAGACGGCAAGCTTAACGGCGACTACATATGTTATTACAAGAATGGTCAGGTCAAAGAAAAGGGGCGCTTCGTAAATGATAAACGGGACGGGGAATACATTGCCTATTATAAAAACGGCAGGACCAGGGAAAAGGCAACATTCAAGAATGGAAAGCCGGAGGGAAAGTTTCTGTCTTTCGACATAGATGATGCGGTAAATCGGGAAAACAGCCAGGAAGAAGAACCCACTACATTCGAGGATGAAGACAATTTGAGAGGGAACGAAAAAATGATCGATGATCTCTTCAGGAACCTGGCGAACTTCGAGAAGGAGCAGAAGGGTAAATGATCGCAGAAAAGATCCTGATCCCGACGGATGGTTCCGATTACGGAAAGACTGCCATTGAATACGGCATATATATAGCCACGCGCCTTAACGCGCAATTGATCGGTCTCCATGTGGTTGATATCAGATTGATGCAGGGGCCAGTATTTACCGATATTTCAGGTTCTGTCGGCCTTCCGCCTTACCAGGAATTTCTCCCGGTATTGCAGGGCGGTTTTGATGAAAGGGCAGAGACTGTTTTACAAGCCTTCAAGACAAGGTGCGAACAGGCAGGATTGCATCCTGAGATAAAGAAAGCCGTCGGCGTCATCGATCAAATGATTATTGAAGAGGGCGGTAGTGCTGACTGGATACTCATAGCCCAGAGAGGCGAACATTTTCACTCAGGCGGGGGTAGTATACTGGGCTCTGTTGCGGAATCAGTCGTGCGGAATTCCGGGAAGCCTGTCGTGGTGACACCGGCGACCTTCCAGGAGATCGAGAGCATGGGACTGGCCTACGATGGCAGTGCGCCGGCAGACAAGGCCTTGAAGCTTGCGGCAGAATTATCCGAACAGACCTCCTGGCCTCTCACTGTCATTATCATCACGGATAATCATCACCTGGGCGCAAGCCTTACAAAAAAGATAGAGGACTTTCTCGAACCCTTAAAGATCGACAGCGCCATCATCATTCTCCG
>CAITLA010000169.1 GCA_903893135.1 uncultured Syntrophaceae bacterium
AAACCGTTTTACCCCGGTTACATTTTGTCGGTAACCTCGCAGTATCTCATTGTGTGGAAATGGAATACGCAATAATACCGCAACGAGTGCCAGGACAAGTTTTTTAAAAGACAACCTTATCCTGAAATGAAATGATTTAAACTTTTGATTAACGACCACAGGCAACATAAAGACACTTCTTCAATCAAAGTAATCCTGCTGGCATTGTTCAAATCATAAAAAAGATATGAAAAATACACGCTGCTGCCTTCTTTAAATGACCCAGAATTAATTCCGAGCCGTAACGAGTGGGCATCGATGTTATCGATCTGGTTTATTCCAAAAAACGAAGCAGAACGAAGATGTAGTTCCACCGTGCCGGGGATAGTTCAATAATAGGTCGCGAGTTCAATAATATGGTTACCTATATATTACTTCCGGACATGACAATTTGAGGGGGAAACGATAAATTTTTTAAAATATTTTATGAATAAATCATTTCATATACTTATAGGGATAGCGGCAGGCATATACGAACCCTTTGGCAGGAGAGGAGATGGTACATAGAGGTAAGGTCTCAAAGATATTTTTATTGTCGATAAATATTTTTAAAAGACGCCGGGAAGGCCCGGTCCCCCAGAGGCGCGAGAACGTTCAAAGACAAAAGCGTTGGGTAGCCGTATTTTGATTGATTTTTACTTGCTAAGTATCTATACAGGTACAAAATAATTATAGAGGAGGATATTCTATGAATAAAGTAGAGCTTATCAATGAGGTTGCAAAAGCTACCTGCAGTAAGGCAGAGGCAGGGAAGGCTATAGACGCCTTTCTTGGGGCGGTTAAAAAGGCCCTTAAAAAGGGAGACACGGTATCTTTGATCGGGTTCGGGACATTTTCTGTCGCTAAAAGAGCCGCCAGAAAGGGAAGAAATCCCCAGACCGGTGCACCGCTCAAGATTGCGGCGAAGAAGGTCCCTAAGTTTAAAGCAGGGAAGGCATTAAAGGATGCTGTGAAGTAAATTATCGTTATTTTATCTGTCAACAAAGGGTGGGCGTATTCTTCCCACCCTTTCCTATCCAGACCAATCCTTATTCATTATTATTTATGTTTTGGACTACTGTAACCGCTGAAGAGGTGACGAAGGACAAATGGAAACTGTAAGAGACCTGATTAAACCACACTTGAAGGAAAATGATCATATCGTATCTGTTAAAATCGTTGCTCCCACGGATTTAGATGACCCGGCAATCCTGCGGGTTATTGTTGAATACAAAGGCAAACATGGGCAGACCATTACCCTGAAATGTTTTTATCCCCCCGACGATACTTCATCATAGAGCGATAAAAGGCGCGCTGTGAATCTCAAGAGAATTTCCCTCTGTATCGTATTATCTATTTTGTACCTTCTGCGGTGCATCCTGCCCATGCTGCAGATGAACGCAAATAATAGATCGTAATACAAAATTATGGTAAATATTATTAAGATCATATAGGGATTCTCCAAATACTCTTTAGTGAGGGAATATTATGACCAAATCGGAACTTATTAATGCTTTATCTATGAGAGAAAACCTGACTGAAAAAGACGCGACTGAAATTGTCAACTCGATTTTCGATGGTTTTACTGAGGCGCTCAAAAATGGTGGTAAAGTCGAAGTCAGGGGATTCGGCAGCTTTTCGGTCAGGAAATATAAGGCTTATATCGGCAGGAATCCCAAAAACAGCACTAACGTTGCAGTGAAACCGAAGAATCTGTCGTTTTTTAAAGTGGGGAAGGAGTTGAAGAACAGGGTGGACGGCAAATTGATGTGAATTGCATCCAAGAGGCGTGCATATGATTATAGTAAGGGGGAAAATACATTATACCATTGCTGATGCTGCGAAGCGGCTGGGCATTTCTGCCGTTTCAAATACAAGTCATCGGTTCTGATTACCGGATCAGTTTATTGATAATGCATTGAAACATACGACTACTATCCATTTCGTTTTCAGCTGCGCAACTTTATACACATCTTCCTGAACTCCACAAGCTGCTATCTTTGATTTTCATTGTAGATTTCAAATGAGAATCGTGATAATCGAAATAAATATATAAAATCAGAGATTGAGATTCATAAACCCTTCAACAATAGATGAGGGTAGTATGGAGTGATTACCGAGACCCCGTATCTCAAGAGATTGCGGGGTTTTGTGTTTTGATAATCTACATGAGGGGGTACATATGCGTCTTTTCCAATGTATTTCATACAAAGTAGCGATTATCCTCTTTTGGGTCTTCTTAGTTCCTTGCTTTAGCCAGGCACTCGCATCCGATAGTGATCCTCTAAGCCTTGCCAGTGGACCTGATGCCGATATTATAGCAGCCATAGCTACCGAAGCGGAAAAAGCCATGTATAAAGATTTATTGGGCATCATGGAACTCATGAATGACCCGAAAGACCAGGAAAAGTCGAAGCAAGGGCTCGAGAAATTCGATAAATTTATCAGCGAGCATCCGTCATATTCAGACTCATATCTCTTACGAGCGATGTTCCTCTACACGATGCCTGGAAATAAGCAATACACAAGAATCCTCGAGGATATCAACAACTCCATTAAATTTCACCCAACGTCAACCCCAAAAAGTACTTATGAAGACACTGCCGCAATGTATGGTTCGAGAGCAAAGGTATACAAGGATACTGGAAATCTTGAGAAGGCGATAGAGGACCTAGAAACCGCGGTTAATATAAATCACCGTAATGCAATAGACCACTCCGGGACCAGTCCTAACGATAAGACTGAGGGCGGACAGTGGGGAAAAAAGGATTTCGATGAAATCATAAGGAATTACCCTAAGGATTATCGTGGATACCTGTTCAGGGCAGTGTATTATTATAATTTCGGCATCCTGCTCAAGCCGCGAGACTATGCCTTTGCTATTGCCGATTTTAAGAAGGCATTAAGCTTGAACCCAAAATGTTCAAAGGCATATTATCTCTTGGCTGGGATCATGGACCAACAACTGATATTCGGTAAGAAAAGCAAAGAGAAATATCAGAAAGAGGCAATGGCACATATGAAGGGACAATCGACCTGGATGGTTTATCCGGAAGAGTG
>CAITLA010000170.1 GCA_903893135.1 uncultured Syntrophaceae bacterium
CCAACTTTGTAGGCCTTAAATCCTTCGTCAACCTCGCAGAAAAGCGTCCCGACCTGCGGCTCTCTTCCCGCACCGCTGACGCCGGACTTTGAATCAGCTATTATAGAGCTATCGTCAATCCAATTTGCCTTCAACAACGGGGCAAGACCAAGAATTACACTGGTCGGATAACAACCCGGATTGGCAACCAACCTGGCCTTGGCAATTTCGTTTCCGTATAGCTCCGGCATTCCGTAAACTGATTCTTTTATAATGTCCCGAGCAGTATGCCTGCTATACCATTTTTCGTAGGTAGCAACATCGTGCAGACGAAAATCCGCGCTGAGATCGATCACCTTTTTCCCGGCCTTCAAGAAAATCGGGGCCACAGCCATGGAAACCCCATGGGGCACGGCCAAAAAAACTATGTCCGCGGCACCTGCCACATCTTCCGGAGACGCGTCAACGAATGCCAGATCGGTCAAGCCGACAAATACAGGGTAGATATCAGAAACCGGGACCCCCGCATATCTCCTCGATGTCAACGCCACAACCTCGGCCTGCGGATGTCTCAGCAGGAGTCTGAGAAGTTCCTGGCCAGTGTATCCACTCGCTCCGTATATACCTACTTTAAGCATACATGTTACCTATTGTTTATTTGCGAAAAAAGACCTTTACAAGTCTAAACAAGTGTTATTGCGAGGGGTGAAGCCGCAGCCCTTAGCAACGCGAAGGGAAGGCGACGCCATCTCGCCCATCTGTCATTCCGAACGAATGTGAGGAATCTTTAAGATCCCTCCTTTCGGTCGGGACAAGGATTTCTCCCGGAGTTTACCCTGAGTAAACCGAAGGGGCCGAAATGACAGACCCATGTTTCATCCAAAAAAAAGGAGGCCAAGAAGCCTCCTTCCGAAATCCTATCTTTTTGAAAATTGGAAATGCTTCCTCGCACCCGGCTGGCCGTACTTTTTTCTTTCCTTTATGCGTGAATCCCTCGTTAAAAAACCCGCTTTCTTGAGTATTGAACGCCATTCCGCATCATATTCAACGAGCGCCTTGGTTATGCCATGCTTTATCGCCCCTGCCTGCCCGGCCACACCACCGCCCGATACGTTAACAAAGAAATCAAACTTGTTTCTCGCCCCCACAATTTCGAGAGGCTGCATGATAATCATTTTGAGGCTATCCCGCGTAAAGTAGTCATCAAAGTTCCTCTTGTTTACTACAAGGTTTCCGCTGCCTTCCTTCATATAGACCCTGGCGATGGCGTACTTCCTTTTCCCTGTGGCATAAAAACGTTTTTCCATTATTTCATATCTCCCGACAATAATCGTAGTATGCGAAATCTGACAAGTATCAGACGATACCGACCAATCAAACCAAAAACCTTATAACTTAATTACCTGAGGGCACTGGGCCTCGTGAGGGTGATCATTATTTACATAGACCTTGAGTTTTTTTAACATTTTCCTGCCTAAAGAGTTTTTCGGCAGCATGCCTCTGACCGCATAGATCAAAACCTTTTCCGGTCTATCCTTTAACAATTTACCCGCATAAGTCTTTTTGAGACCACCCGGGTAACCGGAATAGTGATAGTATACTTTGTCGGACAGTTTCTTGCCAGTAAGGGAAACTTTCCCGGCATTAACGACGATCACAAAATCTCCTGCATCCATATATGGTGTATAAATGGGTTTATGTTTGCCTCTAAGACGTCTTGCAACCTCACTGGCGAGTCTGCCCAGAATATGTCCTTCCGCATCAATGACATACCAGTTCCTGACGATGTCCTCTTTCTTCGCGTTATAAGTCTTCATAAAGTCACCCACGTGCCGAAAATGTAACTAAGATAGTTACGACATTTCCGGATATTTGTCAAGGAAAAACCTTCTTCAAATTAGATGGTGTTTCTCCAGCGCCAAATTGACCCAGACCAAGAAGAGAAATTACTACCATAAATCGCTTGTCGATGTTGCTTTCGGAGTAGTAGACTTCTATGTTCCAGCACTGCGTGCGGTACTTGACTCCATATGTCCTCTCCAAGGTTATATTATCCAGCTGATTCTCTCTTGATACATAGATAATATCTAGGGATTTCGTTACCACGGCTTTTAGGGTTAGGTCGACTTCCTTTACGGCAGATTGGCTATATCGATATCCCACCGTGGCCGAATCCCCTCGCCAATCGCTCATGTTCAGATCATAATTGGTCTGAAGCCACTCGCCTGAATTCACACTGTACGTGTTGCGAGCCATAAATGAAATATACTGAAGGGGTTTGACGTCAAGTTCCATATCAACATTACTAAATGGCCTTCTTTCCTTCGGAGGATCGACATCGCCCCTTCTTGCCTCTTTTAAATCAAAGGTCTGGGCCAGCTTGAAGCGCAGAAACTCAAGGTAGCTTTTTCCGCCGCCCTTGTAGGGTGTCTCATCTCTGGCATGGTCGGGCGGTGCGGCGGTCTCCGCTTGAGGAGAAGATTTGATCTCGATTTCGTTCAATTTTGCCAAAAGTGTATTGGTCACCGAGTATGTCAAGGTGTTCTGTTCAGAGATGGCACCCATATAGTCGGGAAGATCGGACTGAGAGACATTGGGAACATAGGCGTACGTGAGTTCGGGCCTGATGCCATGTCGTATTTTATCTACTTTCTTGCCGCCTACATCAAATATCCTGTGGATTTCCGTTGTAGCCGTTGCTCCGACATTATACAATTCTCGATCTCCGTGTTTACTTTGGCCTGTGTCAACATTGTCATCCCGGTTCCAGGAAGTGCTCTTAACCCCTATCTGCGGTGTAAACTGGAGAAACTCACGCCAGCGCAAGGGCAGGGACAGGGCCGGTTGCAGGTCGAAAAGATGTCCCTTTTGCCCTTCATTTCTGTAATAATAATCATAAGCTGCATCAAACTCAAAATTGAGGGGAGAACCAAAGATGGGACGCTTTATCCCTTTCAGAATTATTTCGGGATATTTCTGTAAAGTTGCGTCATTGGAGGTGCTCGCGAAATCATCGGTGTAGCTCACAAGTGCCGTCAGGTTGTATAATTGCCAGTTTTTGACCAGACGGACTGTCGAGTTGAGGGATCCGAGGGTTTCGTCACCGTAAAAGGGAACCTTCCTGAATCTCTCCGTTTCGGTCATAGAATAATTATCAAGGTAATAATTATGCGAGGAAAAGTCCTTGAAGTAAAAGCTATCTGAAACCTTGCGGATATCTGTCCTGAGGGAAAATGAAGGGTCGAAGGTGGTTTCGTGATTCAGGTATAATGACCACCTCTTGTTGTCGGACTCCCAGTCCCTGCCTATTCCTCCGGTTGTTTCGCCTGTTTCATTGATACGTCCGGTATCATTCATGAAGTCGCCATAAAAGGTGCCAAATGTATCCTTGCTGATGAAGTATCTGAATTCAACACCTTCTTTAAACCCCCTCTTATCCATATACCGCTGATAAAATGTCGCATCTGTATCTTCTGATATCGCCCAGTAAAAGGGAAGTTCGATATCCCAGCCTAACCTCTCCGCCGAATAGCCCATATAAGGAAAAAGGAAACCTGACTGCCGGTCCTTTTTTGCAGGAAACAGCATATAGGGGGTGTAGAAAACGGGGATGTTACTTGCCAGAAACTTACCATGTGTCAGGGTCCCGTACCCATCAATGGTCACATCCAGCTCTCTTCCGGTCAAGCGCCAGTCCGGAGAATCTCCATCGCATGTAGTCGCCGTGGCATTATCAAAATGGTATGAGGCTTCCCCCGTTTTCTCAATTCTTGTACCCTTTATGTAGAAATGATTAGCGGCAAAAAACATCTTGCCCTGGTAGGCGACACCAGTCTTTGATTCAATGTTAAATTCAACTTTGTCTCCCTCGAGAATATCACCGTCGCTTATAAGCATTACATAATCTTCGGCGACGGCATCGTTCGTTGCCTTATTGAGGACTACGGACTCGGCTATCAGGACGCCCCCGGAAAAAAAGATTAGGACGTTACCTTTTGCGTGATAGGTGTCTTTCTCCTTGTCATAGGCAACACTATCTGCCTCAAGTGTTACGGGTCCCTTGGAAATATCGGTCTCAATAGCATTCGAGTTATAAGCAGGAATGAAACAGCAATAGATAATTAGACAAATAATGGGATATTGCCATCTCGACCTCCGCAGAATCATCACTTTACTGTCCCACTTTCAGACTATTCATTACAAATAATTACATTACGAAAATGCCACAGAGAATGCCCTTTTAATTTCACCGACAAGATAAAGGGAACCTGTTACACAGATAAGATCATTCTGATCGGCTACAGATAATGCCCGTTTCAGAGCATCACGGGAGTTCTTCACGACCTCGATTCTTCTGAGATATTGCTTTGCGACCGGCACGATTGCCTCAGGAGGCATCGCTCTTTCTGTATCCGGACTTGTTAAGATCAGCCGATCCCCCAGTGGGAGCAGCTTTTTCAGCATAGCCTTGTAGTCCTTATCCTTAAGAACACCAAAGATGAAAATTAACTTTTTGTAGGAAAATTCCTCCCTCAGTGCGCGGGCAAGGGTGGATGCGCCTCCTGCATTATGAGCGCCATCCAGAAGAACCGTTGGTGAATGTCTAATAACTTCCAGCCTTCCTTCCCATTTAACGTCACGAATTCCTTTAAAGACGGCATCGTCATCGACCCGGAACCCCTTCATCGCCAAAGCCTCAATGACACAAAGAGCCGCAGCAGCGTTTACTATCTGATGTCTCCCTCTCAGAGGACAAACGAGGTTATCGTATCTCGTCCCAATGCCCCGATAGGAAAATGAACCATCGGGGTGCGTGTTGATCTTTATTTCTTTTCCAATACTGTATAGTGTTGCACCTCTCGTGCGGCATATTTCTTCCAGAAACTCTTGCAAGCGCCGTTGTTTCACCGCAGTTATACAAACCCCGCCATTTTTAATTATGCCACCCTTCTCCCGGGCAATCTCTTCGAGGCGCCTGCCCAGGTATTCCGTGTGATCGAGGGAGATATTCGACACAACAGATACGAGAGGCGAAACCACATTAGTTGCATCGAGTCTACCCCCCATTCCCACTTCCAGAATGGCTAAATCCACCTTTCTCTGGTGGAAATAAAGAAAGGCAACGGCGGTGAGAAA
>CAITLA010000171.1 GCA_903893135.1 uncultured Syntrophaceae bacterium
ATGTTGATTGAGGCGCCGAGGGATACGACGGATCGGGACCATCCGTAATCAATAGACATGGGCTTCACAAAAACGCCGAAGGAGTAGCGGGCCCCGTAACTGATGCTTGAAATCAGAAACGCCCCCATGACCACATACCAGCCCCAGAATATGCTTTTTTTTTCTTTCATGAGACAGTTTCTTTTTTCTCAAGCGTAACGCACATCTTTTTCACCCTGCGCCTTCAGTCGGCACGGTATCTGAAGTTGGCGTCACGGATTCAGGAGTTTAAATCCCGATGCCGGCTCCAGCAGACGAAGGCCGGTGCTGTCCAGAAGTTCAAAAAGAATGATCTCCATCACATGCCATACCCTGACACCCTGGCGAACGCAACCGGTGGTCGTATCTGCCCTCCTGCCGCAGGCCATGTGCATGTGCAGGAGAGGCTTGCCCTCATCGTCGGGAAATACAGTTCCCACACCCGCTACTTCATGGACGTTCTGCAGAATGTGCGTCATGGGCTCTATAGGCAGTGTTCGGCCCTCCCTGGGACCGACGACAAGTGTACTGCCTTCGTCTGCGCAGCCGAGAACAATCAAGGTAGCAGCGCTTATGGACTGCTGCGTGGCGAAAATTTCGATGGCCTCATGCACTACGTCTCCATCCTCGAGCCTGATAACAAATATGCGGCCTTGTTTTGCCTGTGAGTATTTCATTAAAAATTCATCTCCTCGCTCTTCAATCTTTTACGACTAATAAAACTATCCCTGATATTCTTCTTATGTCACCTTGCTTTTTCCCGGGGGAAGAATAAGGAAAATGACCTTGCATGTCAAAGAGTTTCTCATGACAACTTGCGACTCAGGCTCATCTGTGACTGCCTGAAATCTACAAATGAAGATTGCTGTAGGAAGAATGTAAGCCGGAGATTCATTATAATCTTGAATCTGAAATGACGGGCGGCGGAAATTGAGCCATTGAGACAAAAAAAGGGTGGATGGTAAAGGAGGGAAAAAGGAACCATCCACCCGCTCGCTATATACACTGAAAGGGATCAAGAATGCTGACCCCCCTCTCAGAATCTGTGGAAAGGGGGTCGATGGATGGCAAAGGAGGGAAGGGAAACCATCCATCGATCTTAAAAAAATTACAGGCAGAACTAAGTCACGTCGGTAAAAAAATCAGGAAGAAAAAATGTTACGCTTTGGTCACCAAACCTTAACTCGTCTTCTCTTTTTTCCGGGGGTTGTTCTCTCGCTGTCGTTTTTTCTATACTGCCGCTTTTTTCTTCCGATATGAAAAACTCATATACAAAGCCAAATTCTGAATGTGACAGCGTCTCTTCCTGATCGGCGCTCTGTGAACTCTGTTTCTTCTCCTCCTTTTTCATTAACCGTTTTATTTATATACTATGAGTCCAGCGAGACCCCTGAGCAATGCCTTTCATGAATTATTTCATCAGATTAAAATCTCAAAGGTATCTTCCTGCCTATTGGGGTCTCGTTAGCTTATACTTGAGCAAGATAAGTGCCAAAACTTGAGATTGCCGGGAGAGGAAATTTACGCTACATAAGATTATCTTTTAAATACAAGGGATTACTAATATTCCAAATGGTAATTATTCCATCAATATGGCAGCAAAATAATAAGATATCGACGCGGGCACTCGACAAATAGTGCGATTTATGCACGGACATAAACCCCTACAGTTGGCGAATGCAGGAACAACTGGTGTTCTATCTTCTGTGCATATATAGCACGCTATGTGCTTAATACGCACATATACGCAGTTCCTTTTGAGAAGAATGAAAAACGTATACTGATCCGCAAGAGCCATAGCGGTTGACATGCCATAAGTGCATGCGCCTGGAAATTCTCTTTTCTTCTAATTTCTGAATTCCTCACTTACTATACCGGTTGACAGTTAAACAAGAGACTATCATTTTTGTCACGCCCAAATTCTCATGTTTGGTGGCTTTCGGCGCGTCTCTTTCAGCCTTCTGGATCATAGTCGCCAACTCCTGGATGCAGACGCCGGCGGGCGGCTTGAGTCTGCATTATCTGGAGAGATAAAAGATACGATCTGGGACTAACTGTTTCAATTGACCTCCTCCTCGAAATCCGAACTGATTTCAGGAGTTGTCAGTATCCTTGTTTGACTTGGGCGTGTTTGTCAAAATCAGTTTCATTTTTTACTTACGAAATTCTGCCTATTACGGAGAGTTTATCTGGATCGGGAAGCCGGAAATGGTATGCCTTTCGCATTGGGTTGATATGTTTCAGATAATCTTCCTTGAAATATCAATGTCCAGGCTGACTTTCTTATATTATTTAAATTATTCATGGATTCCTTTGCCTAAGATTAATGCAAAGAGCTTAAAAGCATCAATAATTGATGGTTTTTATGATTCATCAACATGGTCATCAACAATCTTATCAACAAGTTTGTTCATCCCTGTTGCGGGCGCTCTCCGATGGTGCGTCATTGCTTGTTTCCAGCAATGGCCTCTCCCGTAATGACCGCCTGCAGAGGAAAGCCGCGCTACGTTTCTGCCTGTAGAGAACTCACGCCGCTTTCAGAGCGACGATGCAGCCAAGACAGGCTCTGCAAGGATCCACAGCATGCATCTCCGAAGATCCTTATCAGGTAAGGCTTTCATGCGTCTCCGGTTGAAAATTATACGGATGAACGAAATGGAACAACGAGACTATAGAAATTCATAAACAAACATTCTATCTGGAATTAAAGATAATCGGAGAGCATCAATTGTGTGTGGCTGGTTTTTCGGGATGAACCATCCGTCATTGAGACAGTTCTCCATAATTGCCTTGCACGATCACTCTTTCACTTTGCCGCGAAATCGGGAATCTGAATCTATGAATGGTCGGAAATTCGTTGTGGAGCTTTGTATTTGGATGCAATGAGACTAAAATGGCGAGGTGCGGGATATTAACGGGACTCGAACATGTCAGGAGTTCATCTAATATATCTTTTCAGATCACGATAGAAGTTTTCGTGTGGTCCAAGGGAAACCAACAATAACTCACGCTCATCGAATTCATAAGCCAGGAGAAAAAGTTTTTTGCCAGCCTTGAATTTGTGTACATGGATTCCCGTGAGGTCCCCTTTTTTTGGCTCGCCCGATTTAGGATTTTTCTGTAGGTTTCTTATTTCCTGATCAAGCTCCTCAATCTCTATCTTATTGAGATGTTTCGTTTGCCTTGCGGATAATGGAGATTGGGAGACTTGCCTGGTCATTTCCCTTCTCCAAATGCGTAAGGCGTTTTTTGCCCACTCCTCAACTGAGCCCGTCCGATCAGTATATCTTTAATGAAAGACATGGGCAGATCAGGATTCTCCTCGGCAATTTTTCCAAGCTTAGCCCAATATTCTATCTGACCGGCAAGTGATCTGTTTTCTATATTCGCATGAACCGCTGCACTTGCGGCAAGGTCCTCTGATATTTTAACAGCCTTTGGCATTCTTTATCACCCCCCATTAATTTATGCCTGGAAAATATTGTATTGCATAAAGATATATATTGCAACCAGAATAATTTGCCGTTTTCCGGAGTTCATCCACTCGTCGATTCTTTCCTGGAGACACGCTCAATAATGACTTTATCAATGAGAGCACCCTCTCAAACAGATGACAACATCATTCAGACTTAAGCAGATCATGTTGAAGATATAGGTAACCCGTCACTTGTCTTTGCCAGAGATCTTAGTTTTCTTCAAAATCACCCGCGCCGGAGCGCCGTCAGAATCCAGAATCTTCATGGGAAGACATATCATATCGTAAAGGCCGGGCAGAGCCTTGGTGAGATCAAGCCCCTCAATAACGAGAATCCCTGCGCTCAGTAAAGTTCTGTGAACATCCGGGCCATTTTTTTTGTATCCGCCGACGGAAAGATAATCTACGCCAAGAGTCTTGATGCCGCGGGAGACAAGGAATTCTGCCGCACCCTTTTCTATGTAAACGAAGTCTTCGCTAAAAGTATCTCTATAAAGTATTTTGTTTATCGAGTTTCGTGTTCTCAAAAGGATCCTCTCACCTTTCTTAATTCCGTGTCCGGCAAGTTCCTTTTCTTTGATGGTATCCGCGTCTGCAATCTCGATGATCCTCGCAGGGCCTATGAACGAATCGAGCAATATCTGGTCAACACCCTTTGCGCCTTTGATAAAATGCACCGGGGCATCGACGTGAGTGCCGGAATGAGCGCCCATCGTTATCTTTGAAAGGTTGACGGTATCGCCTTTGTCCATCTCGCGCACACGCTCAATGGAAAAAGGAGGGTCACCCGGCCAGTGCACCATATTGGATTTCAAGGTGAGGGAAACATCGATCCATTTATTTTCTTTCATCGTATTATAAATTCTCCTTCTCTGCTTTGCCCGATCAGTCGCGATCGAGATGGCACAAACCGCCTTTCCCGGCGACAATGACATCCGTGGCAATACCTATAAACAGCCCGTGTTCGAGAACCCCCGCACGCGCCTTCAAATCGGCAGCCATTTTAGCAGGATCGCTTATGGGACCAAAATTGGCGTCGAGAATGATGTTACCATGGTCGGTTTTGAAAAGTTTTCCATCGCTTTTCCTTCTTGGCTTCACTTCAGCCCCAAGTTTTTCCAGGAAAAAAATATGGGACTGCCATCCGAAGGGGGCCACTTCAATGGGGACGGCGCACCGCATGCCGAGGACTGGTGACATTTTCGATTCATCTACGATGATGATCTCACATAGGCTCGCCTGGGCGACGATCTTCTCTCTCAACAGGGCGCCGCCGCCGCCCTTTATCAGGTTAAGGTGTTCATCGACCTCATCGGCTCCGTCGATGGTAAGATCGATGACGGAGTGCCTGTTCAGGGTGGTAAGGTGAATCCCCAATCTCCGCGCATCCTCGAACACCTTCCGGGAACAGGGCACACCGCGTATGTTTTGCAACGCTCCTGAACGGATCAGATCTGCAATTCGTTTTACTGCAAAAAAAGCTGTGCTGCCATGACCTAAGCCCACGATCATGCCCGATTGCACAAACTCGACGGCGCGGTGCGCCGCCTGCTCTTTCAGTCTTGAGGTATCAGATCCCACTCGTGAACTCCTCCTGCCTTTCAGAGGCTGTGTCATTATTCCTTCTCTTGTCATTTCGGTGAGCCGAAGCCCTGAGCGTAGCGAAAGGGGCGGGGAGAAGTCCTTGTCCCGAGCGAAGGGAGGGATATTAAAGACTCCTCCCGGAGTTTACCCTGAGTAAAACGAAGGGGTCGATATGACACCTTAATAATGAAATAATGTACTAAGGATTAATATAGACTTATTTTTAAAAAATAAAAATAGATAAATTCGCGAAGTGTTACGTGGTACATAGAGGACATGTGGTGATCCTGTCTCAAATTGCTGTTTGAAAGATGGATCGAGATAGTCGTAATCAGTTTCTTTTTTTGTGCTATAATAATGTAAGATGCGGAAGAAATTTAATGAATGATGGAAAAGTCCGAGTCACCCTTAAACATACTGATTGTCGATGACGAGCTGAACATTCGCAAGACCCTCTCGGTCTGCCTGGAGACGGAGGGACACAGGGTTGTCGCTGTCAGTAATTACGAGGATGCCCTTTCTGAAAACGCCCGCCGTTCCTTTGACGTGGCTTTTGTGGACCTGCGTCTCGGGACACAGAGCGGTCTCGACCTCATCCCTGCGCTTCTTTCCGGATCACCATGGCTGAAGATCATCGTCATCACGGCCTACGCATCAATCGAGACGGCCGTACAAGCAATAAAGCGGGGCGCTTCGGATTATATCCCGAAACCATTTACTCCTTCCCAGGTAAAACTTTGCATAGGGAAGGTTGCAGAGGTCCGTTCCCTGGAGCAGCGTGTTGACGCCCTACAGGCGGATCTGAGCCGCATCAACCCCGAAGTGGACCTCAGCACAACAAGTCCCATCATGCAGCGGGCCATCGAACTTGCAAAGCAGGTGGCCCCGACGGACGCCATCGTCCTTCTCACAGGAGAGAACGGAACCGGGAAAAGCATTCTTGCCCGGGCAATCCATGGATGGAGCAAACGGGCAAATAAGCCTTTCGCAGAGATCTCATGCCCCGTACTTTCCGCGGAGCTTCTGGAGAGTGAGCTTTTCGGGCATGTGAAAGGGGCCTTTACAGGTGCCGTACGAGATCATCTGGGCCGGATCGCCTTCTGTGAAGGAGGGACGCTATTCCTCGACGAGATCGGTGATCTTCCGCTGTCGGTTCAGCCAAAGCTTTTAAGGTTCATCCAGGAAAGGGAATACGAACGTCTGGGCGATCATGTGACCCGGAAGGCGGATGTCCGCCTGATTGCGGCGACCAATATGGATCTGGAAGAAGCCTCCAGGAATAATCGTTTCCGCGAAGACCTCTTCTATCGGCTGAATGTTATCCAGATAGAGATCCCGCCTCTCCGGGAACGGCCCGATGATGTCTTGGGCCTCGCCCGGAGACTGCTCATCTTCTTTGGGAGAAGTCATCACTGTGCTCATCAGCGCTTCAGCGACGAGGCGCTGCAGGCGCTCCGCCGTTATTCCTGGCCGGGAAATGTGCGTGAGCTGCGAAATGTAATCGAACGAGCCTCCATACTCTGCAGGTCGGAGTTGGTCGGAGTCGAATATCTGCCGGAAAAGCTCCTTACTGCCGAAGACCGTCCCAAGCCCGGGGACCCTGTTTCTCTCGACAAAATAGAGGAGATGCACATCCGGCGCGTCCTTGCTTCTGCGAAATCATTGCAGGAAGCCGCCGATATCCTCGGCGTTGATCAGGCAACCCTCTGGCGTCGTCGCAAACGTTATAACATCTGAAGAGCGTACTTCTCTCCCCCATTTCCCTTCCGAAGACCAATTGCACTTTGCAAGACATGTATTGCCTTCTTCTTGCTAAGTGCAAGGCACACAGGACTCCAAGAGTTTAAATACCCCGATAATTGCAGTATTTTTTGGCATGCCGGTTGCTATAGAAGCAACAGAAGGAGAGAAAATATGTTCAGCTTAAGACAGAAATTATTTCTCGGGTTCGGAGGTCTGCTTCTGATCATTGCATTGACCGGCATACAAAGCGTCAGCAAAGTGACGGATCTGGGCTATGCAATCGATGTCATTCTCAAGGAGAATTATCAGAGCGTACTCGCCTGTCAGAAAATGAAGGAATCCTTAGAGAGGATGGATAGCGGATCCCTTTTCATCTTGTCCGGCTATGAGAAGGAGGGAAGAGAAGCCATTGACGGGAATCTTCCGGAGTTCGACAAGGCACTAATGATAGAATTGAACAATATCACACTCCCCGGCGAAGGTGAGAGCGCAGCCCATCTTCAGGAACTTTTTGCAAGATATAAAGCCACGATTGAAGGCCTGGAAGACAGGAACACTACCCGCGACAGGCGGCAAGATATTTATTTTTCTCAGCTCTTCCCCTTGTTTCGGAACATCAAGGACACGGCGGATCAGATCCTCAACATGAATCAGAAAAACATGTACGACGCCAACGAAATTGCGCGCCACAAGGCGGCGAAGGCGCGCGAACAGATGTATTTTCTCCTGATTCTTGGCGCTGTCTTGGCCATCGCCTACGTATTCCTAATTGGCAAATGGATCCTCCGCCCGATTGAACGTTTGACGCAGTCTGCTGAGGAGATCAAACGAGGTAATCTGGATCTCATAGTTAAGACCGATACCCGTGATGAAATAGGGCGACTTTCAGAGGCATTCAACGCGATGGCTGCAAGTCTTCGGGAAGTCCGCCGCAGTGATGAAGCAAAACTTGTCAGGATTCAGCACTCGACACAGCAGACATTCGATAATCTTCCGGATGCCGTGGCAATTCTCGACTTGGAGGGAAAGGTGGAGATGGCAACGGAAACAGCCGGAAATATCTTCGGACTGAAGCGCAATATCCAGATTGAAAGCATACCTTTCAGATGGATAACCGATCTATACAGAAATGCCCTTAAAGAAGGCGATCACGCCTCGTCGAAAGAAGACGCGACAGCTGTTGTACAGCACTTCGTCAACGCGGAGGAGCATTTCTTCCGGCCGATGACCGCCCCTATCTTGAATAATAGAAGGGAGCTTATCGGCATAATCCTTATCCTCAAGGACGTCACGGATCAACTGGAGCAAGACGAACTAAAAAAAGGCGTCATTTCTACGGTCTCACATCAGTTGAAAACGCCTCTTACGTCCATTCGCATGGCCATTCATCTCCTCCTCGATGAAAAGGTCGGGCCCCTTACTCCCAAGCAGCAAGAACTCTTGATTGCGGCCCGGGAAGATAGCGAGCGCCTTCACAAGATCCTTGATAATCTGCTTGATATCAGCCGTATAGTATCCGGCAAAATGGCTATGGAGTTTCATGCGGTCCCGTCTCAGCAAATCATCTCGGAGACTGTTGAATCTTTCCGGGGAGCGGCCCTCGGCTACGGTGTGAAAATTCACACAATACTGCCCGGTGACCTGCCCGAGGTCTGGGCTGATACGATGCGGATCGGGCATGTTTTCGCCAACCTCCTGTCTAATGCCCTGAAGTACACCGCCTCCGGTGACACAGTGACTGTAACCGCACAGGTTGATGAACAACAGGTTGAGTTCTCCGTTTCGGATACCGGTAAGGGAATACCCGAGCAGTATCTCTCCAGGATCTTCGATCCATTCTTTCGTGTTCCGGGGCAGGAAGCTGATACGGGCACCGGCCTGGGGCTTTCCATAGTCAAAGAAATTGTCGAGGCACACGGAGGATCTGTCACCGTAAAAAGCCGCACTGGTGAAGGAACAACTTTTTCTTTTAAGCTTGGAAGGGCCGATAAAATTGCGGCGGATGCGAGCGACAGGCCATGATTGATCTAATCTATATTACAACTGCCATCGTTTTTTTTGGAATTTGTGTTTTTTACGCACGACTTTGCGGGAGGCTTTAGGGTATGGTTGATATCATTGTTCTTATGATCGGATTGTTTCTGATCGTCTATCTCTTTTTTGTAATACTTCGTCCTGAAAAATTTTAAGTTTGCTCGCAATATCTCAAGTTGCTTAAGGATAGGAGAAGTTAACATGAACATTTATGGCTGGATTCAATTGCTCATATTTATTGGCCTCCTGTTCTTACTAACAAAGCCGATAGGGGTTTATCTAACGCAGGTCCTGGATCCTCAGGGCAAGACCTTTCTCGACCCTGTGCTTCGCCCTATCGAAGGGTTGTTTTATCGACTTTTCAGACTGGACACCAAAAAGGAACAGGCCTGGCAGGAATATACCATATCTCTTCTTGTCTTCAGTCTGGTCGGGCTTTTGTTGACCTATGTTATCCTCCGAATTCAGCATCTCCTGCCTCTGAATCCCCAGGGGTTCGGACCGGTCTCCGAGCACTTGGCCTTTAATACGGCGGCCAGTTTCACGACCAATACGAACTGGCAAAGCTATGGTGGAGAGTCCACCCTCTCTTATCTTTCACAGATGGTCAGCCTCGTTATCCATAACTTCACCTCCGCAGCCGTCGGAATCGCAGTAGCTGCGGCCTTCGTGAGAGGTATCGCCCGGCATTCGGCTCGTACCATCGGCAATTTCTGGATCGATCTTGTCCGCGTCAATCTTTATCTGCTATTGCCGATTTCCCTTGTCTATGCCCTGTTCCTCGTTTCCCAGGGAATGATCCAGAATTTCAAGCCTTACGATACAGCGCAACTTCTGGAAACTGCCGTCATTCAGGTTCCCACGAAGGATGCCGCCGGTCAGGAAATCATTGATACTCAGGGAAAACCGGTAATGGAGGAGCATAAAGTTGCAACACAAACGATAGCGCAGGGTCCAGCAGCATCCCAGGTGGCGATCAAGATGCTGGGAACCAACGGGGGGGGATTCTTTAATGCCAATGCCTCTCACCCATTTGAGAACCCGACACCTCTATCCAACTTTTTGCAGATCCTTTCCATATTTCTTATTCCGAGCGGTCTCACGTATTATCTGGGCCGGATGGTCAAAAACCAGCGGCACGGATGGACCGTTTGGGGAGTGATGCTTGCGCTTTTCGTGGCAGGAGTTCTGACATGCTGGTGGTCGGAAGCAGCGGGAAACCCCAGAATGCATGCCCTGGGCGTTGATGCCGCCGGAGGGAATATGGAGGGCAAGGAGGGTCGTTTCGGCATATTCGGCTCTGCCCTCTTCGCCACTGTGACTACGGATGCCTCATGCGGAGCTGTCAACGCGATGCATGATTCCTTCACACCACTGGGCGGCTTGATCCCGCTCTTCAATATTCAGCTGGGGGAAGTCGTCTTCGGCGGCGTGGGAGCCGGGCTTTACGGGATGCTTGTTTTTGTCATCCTGACTGTGTTTCTGGCGGGACTGATGGTCGGGCGTACTCCCGAGTATCTCGGCAAGAAAATCGAAGCCTATGACGTGAAGGCCAGTGTATTATACGTGATGGTGCCCGTTTTTTCCGTCCTGGGATTCACCGCCTGGGCCGCGGTGAGCGAGTGGGGCCTGGCCGGCCTCAATAATGCCGGCCCTCATGGTTTTAGCGAAATACTTTATGCATTCTCATCTGCCGTGGGCAATAACGGGAGCGCCTTCGCCGGGCTCAGTACCAATACTTACTGGTACAATACGACACTCGGCATTGCCATGCTTCTGGGCCGTTTTTTCATGATCGTCCCAGTGCTGGCCTTAGCCGGCAGCCTGGCGCAAAAGAAGCAGGTTGCTCTGAGCGGCGGCACTTTCCCTGTGTCCGGGGTTCTCTTTGCCCTGCTTGTGCTTGGTACCATTCTCATTGTTGGCGCCCTGACGTTCCTGCCGGTACTTGCGCTGGGCCCCATTGTGGAACATTTCTTAATGGCGGGATCACAAATTCTCTATTGAGGGACAAAGCTGATGGCTGTCAAGGCACGTTCTATCTTTGATCGGGAAATTATATCGCAGGCAGTAGTTCACGCCGTGAAGAAAATGAACCCGGTCAACATGATCAAAAATCCGGTCATGTTCGTCACCGAGGCTGGGGCATTCATTGTGAGCGCCGGGCTCTTTTTCCGGCCGGCGACTGAAAATCTTGGTTTCAGCATACAGATCGCCCTGTGGCTCTGGTTCACCGTATACTTCGCCAATTTCGCGGAGGCCATGGCCGAAGGCAGAGGCAGGGCGCAGGCGAATGCTCTGCGCAAGACGCGGACACATACGATAGCCAATCGTATCCGTACCGATGGCTCTGTGGAGAAAATTCCTGCCGACCAATTGCGAAAGGGAGAGATGTTTTTCGTCGCCGCAGGTGAAATAATACCTGCCGACGGAGAAATAACCGAGGGGGTCGCCACGGTTGATGAATCGGCCATTACAGGGGAGTCGGCGCCCGTAATCAGAGAGGCCGGCGGTGACCGAAGCGCCGTTACCGGGGGAACAAAAGTCCTGTCGGATTGGATCAGAGTCCGTGTGACGGCAAACCCCGGCGAGAGTTTTTTGGACCGCATGATCGGACTCGTTGAAGGAGCCAGACGCCAGAAGACGCCAAACGAGATAGCCCTCACGATCCTCCTTGCGGCCCTGACCATTATCTTCCTCGTTGTCATTATGACGCTGAAATTCTACGGGCTCCATTCAGGAATATCGTTTTCTGTCACTGTGCTGGTCGCACTGCTTGTCTGCCTGATTCCCACGACCATCGGCGGCCTTTTGAGCGCCATCGGCATAGCGGGCATTGACCGAATGGTGCAGAGGAATGTCCTCGCTATGAGCGGCCGTGCAGTTGAGGCCGCAGGCGATGTGGACGTGCTGCTCCTCGACAAGACGGGAACAATCACTCTTGGCGACCGTCAGGCTACTGAATTCATTCCCGCCCCGGGCGTCACAGTGGACGAATTGGCTGATGCGGCACAGTTGTCCTCACTTGCCGATGAGACGCCTGAGGGGAGAAGCATAGTCGTTCTGGCAAAGAAATATGGGCTCAGGGGCCGTTCGATTACAGACATGCCCCAGGCAAAATTCATCAATTTCACGGCGCAAACGCGCATGAGCGGCATCGATTTGGAAGGCCGCCAAATCCGGAAGGGCTCAACGGATGTCATGCAGGCGCTTGTTGGAGGGCACTTTTCCGTGGAGGTTCACAATGCCATCAGCCGGATCTCCCAGTCGGGCGGCACGCCTCTGGTCGTCGCTGCCGGCAAGCGTGTTCTGGGTGTCGTCCATCTAAAGGATATCGTGAAAGGGGGTCTCAGAGACCGGTTTGAACGATTCCGGGCAATGGGAATCAAGACCGTAATGATCACAGGAGACAACCAGCTGACAGCCGCCGCTATTGCGAAGGAGGCAGGAGTGGACGACTTCATCGCCGAAGCCCGGCCCGAAGATAAGCTGGCGCTGATTCGAAAGGAACAGGCGAAAGGACACCTTGTTGCCATGACCGGTGACGGCACAAATGACGCACCCGCCCTTGCACAGGCCGACGTGGGGGTTGCCATGAATACGGGTACGCAGGCAGCGAAGGAAGCAGGCAATATGGTGGATCTTGATTCCAACCCCACGAAACTGATCGAGGTCGTTGAAATTGGAAAGCAGATGCTCATCACGCGGGGAGCGCTCACGACCTTCAGCATCGCCAATGACGTAGCCAAATACTTCGCCATCATTCCGGCCATGATTGTCGGCTCGTTTCCGGTTATTGACCCTTTGAACATCATGCGGCTTCAATCTCCGGCGAGCGCCATCCTGAGCGCCGTAATTTTCAACGCGCTCATCATTATTGCCCTTATTCCTTTGGCGCTTAGGGGAGTGAAATTCCGGCCTGTCGGTGCCGCTTCAATGCTGAAGCGCAATATTCTCATCTACGGCTTGGGAGGCATCATAGCACCTTTCCCCGGAATCAAAGTAATAGATATCATTGTTAACGCCCTTCATCTCGCTTGAAGGGGGGTTTTGCAACCATGAAGAATCTGTTCAAAGAAATCCGCATCTCCCTCGCAGCCACCCTGCTTCTGGCGATACTTTTATGCGGTATTTACCCGGCCCTGGTCTGGGTGGCGGCACAGGCCATTTTCCATAACGAGGCAAACGGGTCACTCATCATCAAGAACGGCCGCATTGTGGGATCAAGCCTTCTGGCGCAGAGATTTACCGGCGCAAAATATTTTCATGCCAGACCATCGGCGGCAGGCGCCGGTTACGATGCAGCCAACTCCGGCGGCAGCAACCTCGGCCCTCTTTCAAAGAAGCTGATTGACGACACAGGGCAGCGTGTCCGCGACTACCGTGCAGAGAACAACCTTCCTCCCGAAGCCACGGTACCCGCAGATGCGGTGACTGCGTCGGGAAGCGGCCTTGACCCACATATCGGCTTGGAGAATGCAGTGATTCAGGCAGCCCGTGTTGCCCATGCGCGAGGACTGGGTGAGGAAAGCGTGCGCAGCAAGATCGCGGCCCGTACGGAAGGGCGCACTCTGGGAATATTCGGTGAACCCCGGGTGAACGTCCTGCTCTTAAACCTGGATCTGGATGGGGGTAAATAAAATATGCCCGTTGAGAATCGCGCAGATGCTTTCTTGAGGATGATCCGCAGGTCCCAGCGCGGCCACCTGAAGATATACCTCGGATATGCCGCCGGCGTGGGTAAGACCTACCGAATGCTCCAAGAAGCGCACCAGCTCAAGGACGAGGGGATCGACGTGGTCGTGGGGCTTGTGGAAACACACGGGCGGGTCGACGTCGCCAAGCTTCTCGAAGGTCTGGAAATTATCCCCAGGCGGAGGCAGGAATACCGCGGGATTATCGTTGAGGAGATGGACGTTGATGCCATTCTGGCCCGGAAACCACAGATTGTCCTCGTCGATGAACTGGCGCACACCAACGTGCCGGGCAGCCGGAATGAAAAAAGGTACCAGGATGTCCAGGACATACTTGCACAGGGGATTCACGTCATCAGTACCCTGAACATCCAGCATCTGGAAAGCCTCTACGATGTAGTAGAGAAGGCGTCCGGTGTCAGGGTCCATGAACGGCTTCCTGATGCCGTCCTCGCCGAAGCGGACCAGATCGTGAATGTCGATTTGACCACAGAGGACCTCAGTGAACGTCTCAAAGAAGGAAAAATATATCCTCTCGAACGCATCGAGACGGCCCTGGCAAATTTCTTTAGAAAATCGAACCTGGAGCAGCTCCGAGAGCTTACCTTACGTGAACTGGCTTCACAGATTGACCAGCGATCCCGTGATGAACTGGAAGAGGAGGTTCCGGCTACTCCCGATCAGGCAATGGTGTGTCTAAGCTCAAAAGGTCAGAACAGCGAAAAACTGCTCCGTTACGCTTCGCGGCTGGCCGGACGGCTTAATAGAAACTGGTACGCCGTCTATGTTCAGACGCCGTCGGAGGCGCCGACTGCCATTGATGCGCAGACACAGCGCATTCTTTCGGGGACGCTAACACTTGCCAAGCAGCTTGGAGCCATCGTCTTTACCTTCAAGGGAGATGATATAGTCAAGACCATTCTTCAGTTTGCCAGGGAATACAGGGTCGGTCACATTGTAATCGGAAGCCCGAGAAAAATTTCCTTCTGGAAGCAAATGATGGGCGAGCGCAGTGTCGCCGAACGCCTGATCCGCGATGCCAGGGGTGTAACGGTCGTTGTCCTTGACACGCAGAAACCCGATGTAGTTGCTCCTCTCCCGGTTGAGGAAAAAATCACACAGGAGGAGAATGTCCCTGCAACACGTGAAGCAGAGGACGGTCGCACACGTTTAACTCAATTCATAACCCGGGGCATGATTGTCATCTGGGAAACGCCCATCACAAAAGATGATTTACTCAGAAGCCTCTCAGATGCCGCCTGTGAAAACGGAAGCGAAGAGAAATTGAAGGGCCTTAATGCAATCATGGAAAGAGAAGAACAAGGGTCGACATTCTTCAACGAAGGCGTGGCCTTCCCCCATGCAAGGATTGAGGGACTTAAACGCTCATGCGTGGCCATTGGCTTGACACACGGCGGTCTGTCCGACGTGGTGACGGAAAAGCCCATCGAATGTGCTTTTTTGATTTTTTCACCGGCGGACATTCCCGATGAACAGATCCAAATACTGGGACTTGCCAGCAAAGCCGCCTTGGACAGGCAGCTCATGGAGACCTTGCGGTCGGCGAGAACCCCTGACGAGGCCTTTCAGGCCATTCGGGCATGGGAAATTGCGGACCGAACCGGAGCGTAAGGAGCAGTGCTGTGAATTATACTGCGGCATTTGAAGTTACAAACAGTCCAGCTCTAATGGAGGCTGGAGAATAGGAAGTCCAGGGCAAACATAAAGGCGATGAGATACATGAGGGGATGGACGTCCCGCAACTTTCCGGAAAAGGTTTTCACGAGGACATAGCTGATGAATCCGTAACCGATCCCTTTTGAGATGCTGTACGTTAAAGGAATTGTCAGGATCGTCAGAAAGGCGGGAAACAACGCCGCAGAAATTACTCGATTAATGTTACAGACTGTCGAATCGTGCGTGTCTTCATTCTTTCACCCCCGTAACTCATTCATCCTTTTCCGAGCCAGGTGAAACTTTCCTTTTCCACTGCTGATTGATCCACATTCAGTCTGCCGACTTCCGCAAGTGCGGACTCCATCATGGGAGGCGGCCCGCATAGATAGAAGGATGCCTCTTTAGTGGCCCCGTGCCTTTTTAATATTTGTCCACTCAAGCGGCCCTTCTCATAGAAGACACCGGGGTACTCTTGCCGGTAGTAGCCCTCCACATCGTCGGCACGGCTGAGGCAGTAAACTACCCTCAGCGTGAGGTCTCTGGTCATTTCCTGGATCTCATCTGTAGCGAAAACATCTTCCATGGTCTTATTCACCCAGAAGAGTGTCACAATATTTCCCGCCTTGATATTTCTGAAATGCCGGAGGACGCTCAAGAACGGCGTTACGCCCACTCCCCCGGCCATCATGACTATCTTCGGCTTATTGTCAATATCCTTGCAGAAGAGGCCGATGGGACCCATGCACTTAACCGGTGTCCCCGTCTTCAGATCCGGGATGGCAGAGGTGAATTTGCCCGCCTTCTTAATGGTCAGACGCAGAACGGGATCCTCGGGAGCGCCGGCAATCGAGAACGGGTGCGGATCACTGCATCCATCAGGACTCATGATGCTGAGGGATGCGAACTGTCCCGCCTTTCTGCGAGCAAACTTCTCGTCAGAGCCTTCAAGATAAAGCGAGTGCGTGTCATGGTTTTCAGGCACTACCTTGACTACGTTCCAGGTGTTCTTTTTGAGTTGATCGGCATTGTTTGTGTTCATCCTATAATATCCTTTCAAATTCTTTCGGATGTCCTCAGGTTTTCCCTTCCGGAGAAATCGTTTCTGTGCAAGCAGCCTTCAAAGCGCCATTGACTATGGTCTGGGCTTCCTCCAGAATCAGCTTTAGATGGTCCTTTCCACGGAAGCTCTCGACGTAGATCTTGTAGATGTCTTCCGTTCCTGATGGGCGCGCGGCAAACCAGCCGCTTTTGGCAATCACCTTTACGCCGCCGATAGGAGCACCATTGCCCGGCGCATGGGTAACTATGTACTGGATTTTTTCGCCGGCCAGATCTGTGAATGGAACCTGATCGGCTGAGAGTTTTCCCAGCGCCTTCTTCTGCTCCGGCGTGGCAGGTGCATCAACCCGGTCGTAGAAAGGATCGCCCAACTCACGCGCGAGGTCGCTGTATATCTCGCCTGGGTCACGTCCCATCCGGGCGGTAATCTCCGCCGCAAGAAGGACCGAGATGATCCCGTCTTTGTCCGTAGCCCATACCGTGCCGTCACGTCTGAGAAATGACGCGCCCGCGCTTTCCTCACCCCCGAAGCCGAGGGAACCTGCAAGCAGCCCGTCCACGAACCACTTGAAGCCGACGGGCGTCTCGTAGAGCTTCCTTCCCAGCTTTGCGGTGACACGATCGATCATCTCACTGCTCACCAGGGTCTTGCCCACCGCCGCATCTGCGCGCCATCCGGGCCTATGCTGGAAGAGGTAGTGGACCATTACCGAAAGATAGTGATTGGCCGGAAGCAATCCTGCGCTACGCGTGACAACCCCGTGCCGGTCATGATCCGTATCGCAGGCGAAGGCAATATCGAAGCGATCCTTCAAACCGATCAAACGCTGCATAGTGTAATGAGATGACGGGTCCATGCGGATGCGGCCGTCCCAATCAAGCGTCATAAAGCGGAAGGTCGGATCAACTGCGTCATTTACGATAGTAAGGTTCAGTCCATAGCGTTCCGCAATCGGCCTCCAGTAATTGACCCCGGCGCCGCCGAGGGGATCTACGCCCAGGCTGATTTTAGCGTCGCGAATGGCGTCCATATCGATAACATTGCATAGATCATCGACATAGGCCCGGATATAATCGTGCCGGTGTGTCGAGGAAGCGCGAAAGGCCTTCTCAAAGGGAATTCGTTTGACACCTGTGAGGCCGCTTGCGAGAAATTCGTTTGCCTTTGCCTCTATCCAGCCCGTGACAGCGGGCTCCGCCGGCCCGCCTTCCGGGGGATTGTATTTGAAGCCGCCGTCTTCAGGCGGATTATGAGATGGCGTGATTACAATGCCGTCGGCGAGGCCTTTCTTGCGCCCGCGGTTGTACGTGAGAATCGCATGGGAAATAGCCGGAGTCGGTGTGTATTCATTTCCCTCGGCAATCATGACGTCCACCCGGTTTGCCGCAAGCACCTCCAGGGCAGTCTGAAACGCGGGCACAGAGATCGCGTGGGTGTCTATACCGATAAATAGTGGGCCATTGCTCTTGTGCTGTTTGCGGTACAGGCAGATGGCCTGTGTAACGGCGAGGATATGCGCTTCGTTGAAGGAATTTTCAAAAGGGTTGCCGCGATGCCCCGAGGTGCCAAAGGCGATCTGCTGCGCAGGAATAGATGGGTCGGGCGTCTCTTTATAATAGGCAGTAATGAGCTTGGTCACATTGACGAGCATGGAAAGCTCTGCGGGCTTCCCCGCCCTTGGATTCGCTTTCGCCGTCATGATCGCCCTCCTTTGAGTCTGCGATAGCGCCGGATGAGAGCGTTCGTCGAGGAATCATGCTTGAGTTGCGGATCCTTAACGCTTTCCAGCTCAGGGATGATCCGTGTTGCCAGGACCTTGCCGAGTTCGACACCCCATTGATCGAAGGAATCAATATTCCAGATTGCGCCCTGGACGAAGACGCTGTGTTCATAGAGCGCAACCAGCTTGCCGAGTGTCTCCGGATCAAGCCTTTCTGCGAGTACGGTATTGGTCGGGCGGTTGCCCTCAAAGACGCGATGCGGCGCCAGCCCCTCCGGCGTGCCTTCTTTTCTGACCTGGTCCTCAGTTTTGCCGAAGGCCAGCGCTTCGGTCTGGGCAAACAGGTTCGCCATGAGCACTTCATGATGCCGGCCGATGGGATTCAACGTCCGACAGAATCCGATGAAATCGCACGGGATCAGTTTCGTTCCCTGATGGATCAGCTGATAGAACGAATGCTGGCCGTTCGTGCCCGGCTCGCCCCAGTAGATCGGCCCCGTCTGGTAGTTGACTGCGGCGCCGTTTACCGTCACGCGCTTGCCGTTGCTTTCCATAGCCAACTGCTGGAGGTATGCGGGAAAGCGCTTGAGGTACTGGTCGTATGGCAGGACGGCAACGGTCTCCGCACCGAAGAAATTATTGTACCAGATAGAGAATAGCGCCATGAGCACCGGCAGGTTCTTCTCGAATGGCGCGGTGCGGAAGTGTTCGTCCATCGCGCGGAAGCCGGCGAGCATGGCCATGAAGTTCTCCTGGCCGATGGCTGTCATTGTCGAAAGACCGATGGTCGAGTCCATGGAGTAGCGGCCGCCCACCCAGTCCCAAAACCAGAACATGTTCGCCATGTCGATGCCGAACTTCGCCACCTCCTCGGCGTTGGTCGAGACAGCCACGAAGTGGCGGGCCACAGCCTTTTCGTGATGCAGCGCCTTTAGCGCCCATGCACGTGCGGTGTGCGCGTTAGCCATCGTTTCCAGGGTTGTGAAAGTCTTCGAACAAATAATAAATAATGTCTCTTCGGGGTTGAGATCGCGGGTGGCTTCTTCGAAGTCCGTGCCATCCACGTTGGAGACGAAACGGAAGGTCAACTCCCTTTTGCTGTAATGCTTCAGCGCCTCGTAGGCCATGACAGGGCCGAGATCGGAGCCTCCAATGCCGATGTTGACGATACTGTGGACAGGTTTCCCGGTGTATCCCATCCACTCGCCGCTTCTCACCCGCTCTGAAAAGACAGCCATCTTGTCAAGAACCGCGTGCACCTGCGGCACGACATCGACGCCGTCGACCACAATCTGCTCGCTCTTAGGCGCCCTTAAGGCAATGTGAAGAACTGCCCGGTTCTCCGTGACGTTGATCTTCCGGCCCTGAAACATGGACTCTATGCACTCACGGATGCCGCACTCATTGGCGAGATTTACGAGGAGCTTTATCGTCTCATCGGTGATACGGTTCTTTGAGTAGTCGAGGTAAAGGCCGGCGCCTTCGGCCGCGAGTCGCCTTCCGCGGGTGCGATCATCGGCAAATAGCGATCGCAGATGCACATTGCCGATTTTCTTGTAATGCTCCGCGAGTGCCTTCCATGCCGGGCGTCTCGTCAAGGTTTTTGCAACGGGTGTTCTTTTCTTCGTCATCGTCTTTGTCCTCACAAGTAGATGCTATTCCGGTTTGAGAATTACCAAGAGCATTGATGAAGCTAATTATTATGTACCAAATATTTTTTATTAAAAATAGAAAAATCAGCAATCGGGAAACAACTGATTTATCCCCGCATAATGCCTTAATTTATGTCTCCGTAAAATATGTATTGAAAAAGTACAAGATTACTTTAACATTAATGATAAGAGACGAGGTCACCTGCAATGCCGCTCAAGATGAAATTAGTACGGAAAGACGGGAAGCCCTTAGGCAGCGTCGGCACATGGATTCAGGCGTTCCGCCTGCATTACGTGCCCACCAGCATCTTCCCTGCCCTCCTGGGAAGTGTCATCGCGTGGGCGGCATTAGGGAAATTCAATTTATTGTATTTTGTCCTAGTCATCATCGGCGTGACGGTGCACCACATAGGCCTCAACATGATCGACGATGTCTTTGATTATCTCCATGCCGTGGATCGCTCGCACGGTAAACAGAAGAATCCCTATACAGGAGGGAGCGGGGTTCTGACGGGCGGACTCCTTCCCGCCGACTACGTATTGGCGGCAGCGATTATCTGTTATCTCATAGGAATCGCCATAGCCATCTGCCTGACCATCCTGGTCGGCTGGCCAGTACTCTTATTCGCGGCCATTGGCGTTTTTTCCTCTGTTTTCTACACCATGCCGCCCATTAGGTACGGCTACCGGGGCTTCGGCGAATTGAGCCTGCTCATCAATTTCGGCCCTGTCATCTGTCTCGGTGCCTTCTACGTGCAGACGCGATCGATTGCCTGGGAACCCTTTATCATTTCACTTGTCCCCGGTTTTCTCATGTGGTCCATGATCGTCATCAACGAGATACCCGATTATGAGGAGGATCGCGAGGCAGGCAAGCTGAACCTCGTTGCCCGTCTGGGGAAAAGGCAGGGTGTAATATTATATGTTGCTGGACTGGTTTGCGCTTACGCTACCGTGTTCCTGTCGGCTTCCTTTGGAGTCACCTCATTTGGTGTCCTACTGGGGCTTCTCACATTGCCAGTTGCATACGATTCATTCCGAATACTAAATAAGAATTACATGGATAAAATAAAAATGGCCCCCGCTAACCTCGCCACAATAAAAGTGCATGCCCTAACACTTTCCTGTCTTATCATAGGGTATCTGGCAACGGGAGTTTTGTCGTAAAAAGTTTCTGCCGGTCTGCCACCTTACCAGTTAGCCGATTTCAGCTACTTACTCTTCAGTATCTAAGATTTATCACGACTACAGGCTGGCCGAACCATGGTGTGATTAAGCGGGTTCCAATGACAGTTTGATCCTTTTTCCGTCAATCTCAAGAGTGGTCTTGGAAAAGGTATATTTACGGATTATCTTGCCATCCTTGAAATGCATCACGTCGACACCGCGCCTTCGCTCAGGCTTTCCCCGGTATCCTTTTTCACCTGAAGGCCAGTCCAGGGTCCACTGGAAAAGAACTTTTTGATTGCCCTCATCAATGAAGGTGTCTTCTTCGGTGAAGCGGAAACCACCATGATTCTTGAACCACGGATCCCAGGCCTGGTGGATCGCCTTCTTGCCCTGTGCTTTGCCGCCCGTCCAGTTTTCGAAGATGGCGTCCTCGTGAAAGAGGTCCATGACCCTGTCGAGATCATGAGCATTCCAGGCCTCATACCACCGGGCCAGAGCATTTCTGATTTCCTTTGCGGTAAGCATAAATCTCTTCCTCCCCGTAACGCATTGACAAGGGCTGGAGATGAAACAGGCCCTTACTTTTTACCCACAGGCTTTACCTTTTCTGATTCATATTTCATTCTATCCGTATCCATTGGACGATAGCTTTCATCTTTGTAGTTGTAGAATTTTTCAATAATAACGGAAATGTTGCCGGTAAGTGCACTGAATACGAGAGAAACTAACGCTATTATGAGCAGCCAGAAGAGAGTCCTTCTTCTTCTTTTTTTTCTTCTTCTTCTATCTTCCCCTCTTCTATCTTTTCTTCTTCTATCTTCTCCTCTTCTATCTTCCCCTCTTCTATCTTCTCTTCTTCTATCTTTTCCTCTTCTATCTTCTCCTCTTCTTTCTTCCTCTTCTTCTTTATATAATCCCATATTACTGCTTCTTTAACGATGTTTTGCTCGACCTGCGAGTCCACAGTGGTCAGGTTGAAATCGAATTGAGAATTACCATATGTAAACAGTACTTTTCACAGTGGGAACGAGTTGCTCAACAGAGGTCTTCTATGTCCTGAAAGAAGCCCAGGTGCTGATTGAGCAATGGCTGTTGAAATACAGCACTATGGGATCTCACATCTCGTTAAAATATCACCCCTTGGCACCGAAAGCCCGGTTGCACTGAGAAACAAAAAAAAGAATCACTATAATTTTACAGGTGGTACATGTTTCGGGGGGTAGGTCAGTGTTCAGCGTTCGCGAAGTGCTTTTCTGACTTTTTCCATTATCCCTTTGTCGTTCGCGATTCCATACTTCTTCTCGATTCCATCACGATCCTCGTCGGTCAACTTTCGTCCCAAAGCCCTCTCTGCCTCCGTAACAATGGCGCTATTGATTATTCCCTGTTCAAAATCAGGAATCTTCCCGACGAGAAAAAATAAGATCCCCGCGATCAGGAAGCACACGATCGTCAATACCCCGCAGAGCATCATGGTTTTTTTGAGGGATCTTTTTGATTTCCTTTTTCTTTTCCTGACGTAAGGCATAAGGACGCGCTTCCTTTTTAACGTGTCCGAAACGAGAGAGGACTCGCAATCCTTTTTTGCAAGGGAGAGATTGAATTGATAAGGATTGCTTTTTTACGGTCGAAGTATATGAAAATGTCTCTTGTGTGTCAAGAAACAATAGACACAAGATGGTTAGGCGCTAACAACATTTCAGATTGAAATGTAGCGTGGACAGTAAAAAATAAGGATTAACGCTTACAGGAAGTATTCAGTTATGCTCAATAAAGATTTTTAGATCTAAAGTGCTCGGTCATATAGCTTTCTTTGGCAGTTCCCAATCGCATAACTTCTGAAATGATGATATTGTGCTTGAGTACCGCGGCATGAAGCGGCGTTCTATACACCTTATGGTGAAATGCGATGATCACGAAAAGAAAAACGTTGCTGGTTTTCGGTCTGCTGACCATCATGGCAATGGCTGTCCTGATAGCTTGCTCTTCCGGCGCCAAGTCACCCCGCCTTGCCAAGGATGCAGTCATCCTTGCATTTGGTGACAGCCTGACCTTCGGAACCGGGGCCACTCTTACAGAAAGCTACCCGGCGATCCTGGAAAGTCTGGTCGGTCGGCGGGTGGTTAATTCCGGGGTTCCGGGAGAGGTAACAGGTGAAGGGTTATCTCGTCTACCAGGAGTGCTTGAGAGAGAGAAGCCTGCACTCCTGATTCTTTGCCACGGAGGCAATGACCTGCTACGTCGTTTGGATCAGAAGCAAACCGCCAACAACTTACGGGCAATGATTCGTTTAGCGCGGGCGCGGGGGATAGCTGTTGTTATCATCGCGGTACCGACTCCGGGTATTGCTCTTTCACCCCCGCCCTTTTACCGAGAGACAGCCGCGGAAATGAAGATTCCTTTAGAAGAGAATGCCTTGACCATGGTGCTGTCAGATGGCGCCCTCAAGTCTGATTATATTCATCCAAATGCCGCAGGATACCGTAGGCTGGCCGAGTCGATTGCAGCCCTTCTAAAGAAGAGCGGTGCGGTCTAGTAACCCCGATTGAGGGACGATAACAGTAGCGTAGAGCGCTGGCACGGGAGCTTTGTCATAACAGGTTTCATTTGAGATCTACTTCCCAAGCAGATATCAGCCGTAGAGCTTCTTCAGCAGCCAGGCGGTCCTTTGACCTACGATCATGCAGCGGATGAAACCGTCTGAATCGGCTGGATATGGTGCACTTCAATAGCGACCAAGGTTGGTCCCGGCATGGGCCTGTTGCCGAACAGCAGCGGCAAAACCCGCCTCCGTGTCGGAGCCTTGATCCCGCCGAATGTCCGGTAATCTTCACAGAGATGGGCCGCGTGTGCCCAGTTGCCAACGACCTCTGCTGTGTAATCGAGACGTCGCAGCAAAAGCTTTTCATCAAAATAGAAAATCTGGTGTTTGGAGTGGGTAGGGATGTCTTCAGGAAAGGTTACGCGCAGTCGCCTGAACGGAGACAATTCTCCTGGTAGCGGTTCGAGCTCTTCAACGGTAAAACCTTTGCGCATGAGCAGAAATGGTGTTGTAAGATAGTTCCATGTCGCATAGCCGGCAAAGTAGATAAAATCAAGATCGTCCCAAAAAAACTGGTGCCTGAGCCCTCTGAATGCATTTCGTGGGGTCTTGCGCCGCACTAAAATTTTCCCACTGTTATCGACAATGCGGACCTCGTCGTTGCCGATAAGCTCTGCAGTTTGGCCCGGCTGTGGGTAATCGAAAAAAGTGAATCGGGATTCGCGGGTATAGGCCCACATGCGAACGTGCCTTAAAACCGGTCTTCGCTTTACGGTGAACAGGAACCCGCCCGCAGAAATTTCGGCATCGAGCGCTTCAAGACTTTGCCAGTAGTCCCTCCCGCCGTGAGCTTCGAATATTTCCTGTAGTATTTTCATCATTTTCAGAGAGATTATATATGAGTATAGCTCTATCGAACATGTTTAACAACCAGATTCTATCATTAAAGCTGCAACGTTAATTGGAGCGACCTGAGCTGTAAGGCTTTTTTTCAAGATCGCCAATCTTCCCAGAGCAGATATCAGCCGTAGAGCTTCTTCATCAGCCACGCGGTCCTTTGCCCCAGGGTCTGCGCGGCCTGGATGCCTTCCTGGTCTTTTTCCACCTCGCCCTTGTCTCTGGCAACGCTCATCGCCCGACCGGCGATGACAAGCTCGTTGCTGAGGAAGAAATGGTTCATCGTTTCGACTGTATGCAATCCGCCGCTGCGACGCAGACAGGATACGGCAGCCCCGACTTTGTTCTTGTGCATCCTCCCATTTGCCAATCCGACGAAGCCCGCCCGGTCGATCAAGGCCTTCATCTCCGCTGTCACATCCTGAAAATAGGAAGGTGATCCCAGAACGATACCCTGAGCAGTTGTCATCTTTTCGATATACTCGTTCGCCGCATCGTTCTTAACGGCGCACCGCTGGTCCTTATTCTCGAAACACTTGTAGCAGGCAATGCAACCGTGAATCGCCTTTGCCGAGAGCTGAACGAGTTCCGTTTCAATACCCTCTTTCTCGATTTCCCGTAAGAGATAGCCCATCAACGTGGTGGTATTGCCGTCTTTCCTCGGACTGCCGTTGAAGCCGATAACCTTCATATCCGCCCTCCTTTCCATAGTGAGGTGATGCCGACTTATTTTTTTCGGTCTCTTTCGATTTTTTCTTTTATAAAATTCATGAGGGGCCCATCTTTGCGCCATGTCCAACAGGTGTTCTCAAGCAGATTGAGCATATCTGATGTGAATCTGGGAGATTCCTGCAGTTTGTAAGCAGCGTATCCCTGAATTGTTGAGGAACCCATTGATGTTAAAAGCGCCACCAGATGGTTGCACCCCTCGCCACTGCCTACCAGCGCCTTTACCCTTGACGTAAATCCACGGGTAATCCTTAATCCCTTGACAGGCTCCAGGCTGTTGATGGTCTCCAGACATTCCTCACGTGGAACAGTAGGCATCTCCACATGCAGATCCTCAATCTCAAGAGTCGTCTTGTTAACGAGCATATGGATGATCATCTGATGCAACAGGCCGGGCGATCTTTTTTCACCTGTGGCCAAATGATATTCCTGCAATCGATGATCCGCAAGACATCCCTCCACGACTAATCTCTGTTCGTCATACTCGTAAGTATTTATCTCTATGGTTCTCGTGTGATATTTTTTTCCGCGCGGTTTTCCAAACAAGCCCATCCTGATCTTTCTCCCATAGGTTTGATTTCAAATTACACCCGCCAAAGAATAGGGGATAACGGCCTTATATGTCAATGCAATATCAACGACAGATTACCGTTTGAAGCATTGTATGATTGAGAAAGCACGGATACGGGAAGGGCGGGTATGCACCTGTAAGCCGCGACGCGGATAGCCCTCAACGAAAATCAAATTCGAATGGTGATGAAAATTGCTAACACCCTCAACTGTCAAGAATAAAGATTTGATCCCAGTCGCTGACGGATTTCTGTCCATATCGAATTGCTTTCAGAGCTTCTACCACACATTAAGATTTTATAATAATCAAAAAAACTACAGAACTCTATATAAAAATGTGGTAGAAATACCAGCCGTAGGTCAATTAACTTTTTTGGAAGGAGTTAATTATGAAAGCAGGACAGGATTCCTTCAGCAGGCGCTATGGCCTGATTATCAGTGTTGTTGTGTTGTTGGGGATCGTTCTAATGCCGACGCCGGAAGGATTAACGGTAGCCGGTCAGAGAATGATCGCTATGCTTATCTTTTCGATAATAATCTGGATGACCGAGGCTGTTTCTTACCCGATCAGCGCCGCCATAATCTTAGCGATTATGGTCTTCCTGCTCGGCACATCACCCGATGTTGCCAATCCCAAAACCCTTATGGGAACTTCCAAGGGTCTCGCCCTGGCATTGGGCGGATTTAGCAATGCCGCGACTGCATTAGTAGGCGGGGCGCTGTTTATCGCCGCCGCGATGATGCAGACCGGCCTCGACAAGCGGATCGCCTTATCCATTCTGTCCAAAATAGGGACTAAGACCAACCGTATTCTGATTGGAGTAATTTTTGTGGGTTTCGTTCTCAGTTTCTTCATTCCCAGCACAACTGCAAGGGTTGCCTGTCTGGTTCCTATTGTAATGGGGATTATCCTGGCTCTTAATGTGGACAAGAAGAGCAAATTTGCCGGTGTCCTGATGATCGCAACCGCCCAGGCTGATAGTATTTGGAATGTCGGTATCAAAACGGCTGCAGCACAAAATATGGTTGCCATCGGTTTTATTGATAAACTTCTTAACAAACAGATTACCTGGCTCGAATGGTTTATTGCCGCCGCTCCCTTCGCCGCGATTATGTCTGTCGTCTTGTATTACGTTTTGATGAAGGTCATGCCGCCTGACACCGAGGAAATCCCCGGCAGCCAGGAAACTATCGCGAAAGCTTTGGCTGACCTTGGTCCTATGAAACTGAACGAGAAAAAGCTGTTTGCTGTATCGCTTACACTGCTATTCTTTTGGTCTACCGAAATGATTCTCCACAATTTCGATACTGCCTCTACGACCCTCGCTGCCGTGGCCATCATGCTGATGCCTGTTGTAGGTGTAATGTCATGGAAAGAAGCACAGGCAAAAATCCCTTGGGGCACTCTGATGTTGTTCGGGATAGGCATAAGCCTTGGATCGGCTCTTCTTTCCACGAAAGCCGCCGCTTGGCTGGCTAAAATGATTGTCACCTGGTTTGGCTTACAAACCATGCCTGCCTTGATAATTCTGGCTGTCTTTGCCGCTTTCCTCATTATCATCCACCTTGGGTTTGCCAGTGCCACCGCTTTGGCGTCAGCAATGATACCGATTGTGATTTCGGTATTGCAGGAGGTAAAGATGGCGGGTATGAACGTATGGGGCATGACAATGATTTTACAATTCGTGGTGAGCTTCGGGTTTATCTTGCCGGTAAATGCGCCACAAAATATGGTGGCATACAGCACAGAAACATTTGAAGTTAAAGATTTCATGCGAACAGGCATTCCTTTAACAATCATCGCCTATCTCGTCATTCTTCTGTTAGGGGCCACATACTGGAAGTGGCTTGGATACGTATAAGCCTCAGGGAGCCTGTATCTTGAGAAAATTTCTCTAAAGGATTGAAGAAAATGCAATATGATCCCTTGTATCATCCTTATCCGTCCCGGCGAAGCATGGTTTTCGCCAAGAAAGGCATGGTTGCAACTTCGCAGCCGCTTGCAGCCCAGGCGGGGCTGGAGATACTCAAAAAAGGAGGTAATGCCATTGACGCGGCAATCGCCACTGCAGCTTGTCTGACGGTGGTTGAACCAACTTCCAACGGTATAGGCGGTGATGCTTTTGCCCTGGTTTGGAGTAAAGGTAAACTTCACGGTTTGAATGCAAGCGGACCTTCACCGCAAAAAATTTCCATCGAGGCGCTAAAAAAAGCGGGACATCAGGAAATCCCGAAATACGGAATGATCCCGGTGACTGTGCCGGGAGCCCCTTCAGCTTGGGCTGAGTTGTCGAAGCGTTTTGGCAAGCTTCCCTTTGTGGAAGTCTTAAGGCCCGCAATCGAGTATGCGGAGGAGGGCTTCCCGGTATCGCCAATCATCAGCGAGCTTTGGAAAGAAGGCTTTGACAATTATAAGACGGAACAGGCTGAAGAGTTTAAGTACTGGTTTGAAGTGTTTGCTCCACAGGGAAAACCGCCGGCGGCCGGTGAGATCTGGCGATCACCAAGACATGCGGCCACACTCAAGTCGATTGCGGAGACCAACGCCGAGGCGTTTTACCGTGGTGAACTGGCAGAGAAAATCGATGTCTTTTTTAAGCAGTACGGGGGATATTTGAGCAAGGAAGACATGGAAGCTTATCAGCCGGAATGGGTGGAGTCGATAAAAATAAACTATAGAGGCTACGACGTCTGGGAAATTCCACCCAACGGGCATGGCCTGGTGGCATTGATGGCCCTTAATATTTTGAAAGGATTTGATTTCTCTGCAAAGGAAACAGTCGACACTTACCATAAGCAAATTGAGGCTATAAAACTTGCATTTGCTGATTGCCGGAAATATGTTACCGACCCGCGACACATGACCATCAAAGTGGAAGACCTGTTGTCTGATTCTTTCGCGGCAAAGCGGCGAGGCCTTATTGGTAAGCAGGCGCTCCAGCCTGCGCCTGGCCGCCCTGCCAGTGGCAGCACGGTCTATCTGGCGACGGCCGACTCGGAGGGAAACATGGTTTCCTTCATTCAGAGCAATTATATGGGCTTTGGTTCGGGTCTGGTCGTTCCGGGAACCGGTATCAGCCTTCATAACCGCGGGCATAATTTTTCATTTAATTCAGCACATGACAATCGTCTTGAACCGGGAAAGAAACCTTACCATACAATTATGCCGGGCTTCTTGACGAAAGATAACGAAGCAGTGGGCCCATTTGGCGTCATGGGTGGATTCATCCAACCTCAAGGCCACCTGATGGTAGTGATGAACACAGTCGATTTTCATCTTAATCCGCAAGCGGCCCTCGACGCGCCGCGGTGGCAGTGGGTGGAAGGCAAGACGGTGGATATCGAGCCCCTATTCCCGGAATATATTGCCGATGCTCTAAATAGGCGAGGCCACGTCGTCAGACGGGGCGTAGTGGGAGCAACAACCTTTGGTCGCGGTCAGATTATCTGGCGAAACAGTGAAGGTGTACTCGCCGGTGCGACCGAACCGCGGACGGATGGCGTTGTTGCAGTTTGGTAGGGATATCTTGATCAAGAAAGGCATCCTCAAACTTTAATTTGTGAGAACCGGCAAGGAGCCGAGGATGCCCGTAAACAACGGCGCTCCCCAGACGGTAAAACCCGCCCCTACTTCGCCGCACCCTCGCTTGCTTTTTTCGCCACTTCTTCGGCGGCTTTAGTAACTCTGTTCATCGCGTCACTGGCCTGTTTGGCTTTTTCTATAGCCGGCTGAGCTTGCTCTGCACCGCCCATCATAACTGTAGCCATCGGTTTGGCGAAATACTTCGCCCAGTAAATCGCAGCAGCTATCATTATTGCGATTATCACAAACAGAACTACCTTCGAGATACCTTTATCGTTCTTCATTGTTTTTGTCCTCCGTTAGAACAAGTATATCCCTTCTCAGTATTTTTGGTCAGTATTTGCTTTCGTTTAAGATAAGGCATAGAAAGAAGGACATTATGTCTCAATGGCATAGCTGTATCAACAAATCATTCAGTGAAAGAACATTCTTCGGAAACGGTTTGCTCCGATTTCCGGGAGTCCTTTCGACGAAGAACGTATATCAGCCACAATAACAAGACCCACGCGGGGGCGATGACGAGTGATGGGCGCATCACGTGCGCGGAGCTATAGAATAGGTCCGTACCCACAGCCCCGCCGATGGCGATCATCTGGAGTTGGCGGTTTTTCAGGGAGCGCTGCAGATGTTTCATAGGCTGCTCTTCATGTAGCTGGCCGTATAGACACAACTGTTAATTTTATTTTTTTGCCAGTTGTCTTGCCCAAAGTGTCAGCCAGATGACAACAAACAGCATCATTCCGACGCCGAGCTTATATGCCACCATTCCCCACAGCCAGATAGTACGAATTTCCGGCCATGTAACGCCTGCACCCCAAATGCAAAGTACTCCTGCCGGCTGCCTGCTCATGATCAGCACATAAGCAAGCCACTGAATCAGCAGGATGCAATAGGCGATTAACAACGTCCACCATCCAGCCACTGCCGCAGACCGCACCTTTCTTGTAAATATTTCATCCATACTTTATCTCCTATATCTTTTGTTCTAATCTATTCATAAGCGGCAGTTCAGTCAAACGTTCTTTTTTGTGAATATTGTTGGATCAAGGGAGGGAAGGGCGGGTGTGCGCGCGAGCCGCGACACGGCTTGTCCTCAACGATTTACTATTTATTTGATTAACTATAATCAGTAATCTCGTTTAATCTTTTCTTCCACCCATTTCAAATTATCATGTGCATTATTATAGGTTCGATCAATCTTTAATGCGGCGGAGAAATGCTTTCTTGCATTTTCGAATTCACCTAGTTGCACATATACATAACCTAGATTGTTATGTGCATACTTATCACTAGGATCTATTTTCAAGGCAATCTCTAAACATGTTTTAGCTTTCGTATACGATTCCTTTTTTATATAAGCCAGCCCTAAACTATTATATTTTAATTTTAGATCCGATGGTGGCAAATGGGCTGACTTTTCAAATTCAATAATAGCTTTATCATAATTTTTTTCGTCAAGATAAATAGCACCCAAAGCCATCTTAACAGAACTGTCTGTCTGGTCTAAAGATAAGAGGTAATCCTCTGCTTTGCTTAAAAAATCAACATTGCGCTGCTTGAGTCCAGCTTGCACAAAATATTGTGCAACACGAAGCTTTGCATAATTTACTCTTTTTCCCTCTGGTTTTAATTCGATATACTTTTCGTAATTCGAAATCATTAACGAATAAAATTTGCCTTCTGGAAATTCAGTATCTTCATAGAGCTTACCCAATAAGAAATAAGCCTGTGCATGTCTTGGATATCGTCTAATTTCTTCATTCAACTCATCAATAGCAAGTCTAATGTTGTGATCCATATAAGCATTTACAGCATTTATATAGTTTGTACTTTCATATTGTAGTTTATCCTCATCAAGTAAAATGTTGGAGTAATCATTATTATTGTTCTTATTGCTAGTTTTAATGAATTGATAATATAAGTATATCCCGCAGAATATAAACACCACCAACGATATTAATGTTATAACTAATAAATGCCTTGTCCGTAACTTTTTCATTTTCTATGTTTTTTTATGTTGTCTTATAATTTTCTTATGTTTTCTTATTTTTTTCCCATGTTGTTTTATGTTTTTAACATTATTCTGAAGCCATCGCTGTCTTTCTATAGAAGATAAATCTACACCCATATCAAAAGATCTTTGCGCATCCTCGGTTGCATATTTTGGTTTTATTGATAGAGAGCCTTTCTTCCCCCAAGAAATATCTACTGTTTCATCCACATCTCCTTCAGGCTCGACGAGAATATCAAACAAACATTTTTTCTTCCTTGATAGGCGAGATAGTGAAAACTCTGCTCGTTCTTTAGGGCCAAAATCACGGTTTTCAACTTTATCCATTGTTTGTATTTTACAGTCTATAACCCTCCCATTCCGGAATACACCCTTAAAATTCATTTTATCCGCGTGTATATCAGATACATTTTCGAGTTTTCCGCTATAATAGATGATGTATGGGTGCTTATATTTTGATATTTCGCCAAGAATAGTTGCTTCGTTGAAAAAAAAATCAGCGGCTTTAAGCGAAAATGTACCTATTGAAGCAACGACACCGATAAAAGCCAATACGACAGAAATTGAAGCTGCAGTAGGAGTAATTTTATGAGCTAATTCTAATATTTTATTCTTTAATGACATTATAAATAGGGGTCGAGTTTATCAAATGATGTATTTGCAATGTTAACATTAAAGCTATGGTCAGGTCTTCAAATATCACTTTCTGCCTTCTGTTTCCCCCGCAATCGCCTTATTATTGCTAGAATAGTACATAACCGGGGGCTGAAGGGGTACAGGCTGAATAAATAGAAAGTAGCCTGCTGTCCATCTCTACACTCTGTGCCCCTCTGTACTTCAGAAGGTGGATTCTTTATGCAGTTATTCCGATAATTAACAAAGGAACTGGCGGACTCTTTGAATGCCTGGACCTTTGCTTCACGCGTATCGTCAAATGCGATACGGCCTCTTATCCTCAGCCATGTCGAGTCGTTTCCCATGTCCGAAATCTCGATTTCAGGATTCTGTGACAACTGCCTGTATACGTCTTTGGTCTTGTTGGTGCAGAAATACAACGCGCCATTCCTCTTCATGATGAAACCGAAGGGGCGAACCCGAGCCTTTGTGCCGTCAACAGTGGCGATGTGAAAAACAGGATTAGCCTTCAGATACTCAAGAGCGGTAGTCATAGGAACCTCCCGGAAGTTACTTGTAGTAGCCGCAGACAATGATCACGTCACCTAAGTACTGAGTCTTTTGTCCCCTTTTATCGCTTCATGCCAAGTCCATCGTTAAGGCATCTTGAGCAGTCTCTCGCTGCGCCAAACCCGAACAATTCTCACCCGGCTCTTATCATGGCGGTAAACGATGCGGAAGGGTGAATAGATGATTTCTCGCAGATTCATAATTCCAAACTCCGGCACAACACGTCCACTTTCAGGAAAATCAGCAAGCCTTTCTACCTGGGAAATGATTTCCCTCAATAACCTTTCGCCTACAGCAGGGACTTGTTGATCGACATACCAGTTGCGGATTGCCTCCAGATCCTTGACCGCTGATTCAGCAAAGGTAATTGTTCTTTTTCGCGGCATGGCTATTTGCTCAGTCCAAGACGCTTCTTTACATCCGCCATGCTCATTTCCCGTCCCTCTTCCAAGTCCATCAATCCCTGCACAACGCTGCGCAGGAATGCCTGTTCTTCTTCTTTTGCCTCATAATCTTTCAGCGATTGGACAATGGCAACGCCTCTTCCTCGACTGGTCAAGAGTACCGGTCGGCAGGTTTTGTCTACCTGACTAACAATCCGGCCGGGATTGACCTTCAGATCGCTAATGGGAACGATATCTTCAGAATATTTTACATTTGATTGCATGGGCGCCTCCTTAATGGTCTCTGAATGGCACTGATCATAGCACCTGTTAAACGACCTGTCAAGACGTTTATGCTACGATCAGGCGAGGTCGAAACGGTCAAGGTTCATGACTTTGTTCCACACCACTACAAAGTCGTGCAGGAACTTCTCCCGGGCGTGCTCACATCCGTAGACTTCCGCCAAGGCCCGGAGCTGGGAGTTCGAACCGAAGATCAGGTCGACACGGGTGCCGGTCCACTTGAGTGCGCCTGTTGCACGATCACGCCCCTCGAACACGTCTTCGTCTTTCGACGTTGCCTTCCACGTCGTGCTCATGTCGAGCAGATTCACGAAGAAGTCATTGGTGAGCGTCTCCGGCCGCTTCGTGAAGACGCCGTGCTGGGACCCTCCGAAGTTGGTCTTCAGGACGCGCATGCCGCCAAGGAGAACCGTCATTTCGGGAGCGGTCAGTGTCAGCAATTGCGCCTTGTCAACCAGCAGCTCCTCTGCCGATACGCTGTATTTGGCTTTGAGGTAGTTGCGGAAGCCGTCCGCCTTCGGCTCGAGGACAGCGAAGGAGGCCGCATCGGTCTGCTCCTGCGAGACATCCATGCGTCCCGGCGAGAAGGGAACGGTCACATCGTGGCCGGCATTCTTCGCCGCCTGCTCGACGCCCGCGCAACCGGCCAGAACGATCAGATCAGCCAGCGATACCTTCTTGCCGCCTGACTGGGCGCTGTTGAACGCGCTCTGGATACCCGCCAGGGTCTTGAGCACTTTCGCCAGCTGGGCAGGCTGGTTGACTTTCCAATCCTTCTGCGGGGCGAGACGAATGCGAGCCCCGTTCGCCCCTCCGCGCTTGTCGGAGCCGCGGAAGGTGGACGCCGACGCCCAAGCCGTCGAAACCAGCTCCGACACAGACAGGCCAGAAGCCAGGATCTTGGCCTTTAGGGAGACGATGTCCTTTGCATCAATCAGTTTGTGATTTACGGCAGGGATGGGGTCTTGCCAGATCAGTACCTCTGCGGGGACCTCCGGGCCGAGGTAGCGCGAGCGGGGGCCCATGTCGCGGTGGGTCAGCTTGAACCACGCCCGGGCAAAGGCGTCGGCGAATGCCTCGGGGTTCTGCAGGTAGCGCCGAGCGATCGGCTCGTAGATCGGGTCGAAGCGAAGCGACAGATCCGCCGTGGTCATCATCGGCCGGCGCTTCTTCGCCGGGTCGTGCGCGTCAACCACCATGTCCTCTTCGGCCACGTCCTTGGCCAGCCATTGATTCGCGCCGGCCGGGCTCTTGACCAGTTCCCACTCGTATTTGAACAGCACCTTCAGATAGCCCATGTCCCATTTGGTCGGGTTCGGCTTCCAGGCGCCCTCAATGCCGCTGCTGATCGCATCGCCGCCTTTGCCGCTGCCAAAGCTGCTCTTCCAGCCGAGGCCCTGCCCTTCGATGCCGGCGCCTTCGGGCTCAGGCCCCACATGGGACGCGGGGCCAGCGCCGTGGGCCTTGCCGAAGGTGTGCCCGCCGGCGACGAGCGCGACGGTCTCTTCGTCGTTCATCGCCATACGTGCGAAGGTCTCTCGAACGTCACGGCCGGAGGCGACCGGGTCCGGGTTGCCGTTCGGGCCTTCCGGGTTCACGTAGATCAGGCCCATCTGCACGGCCGCGAGCGGATTTTCTAGATTCCGGTCGCCCGAATAGCGCTTGTCGCCAAGCCACTCGGCCTCAGAACCCCAATAAATGTCCTCTTCCGGCTCCCAGACATCCTCGCGGCCGCCGCCGAAGCCGAAGGTCTTTAGCCCCATCGACTCGATGGCGCAGTTGCCGGCCAGGATCATGAGGTCGGCCC
>CAITLA010000172.1 GCA_903893135.1 uncultured Syntrophaceae bacterium
ATCTTTTCATCCTTCCACAGTGTGAGAACTCTTACATCAGACATCACTTTCCCCGTCACAAATTATTTGAGTTTTTATATAGCATCCCGTACCCATTATTTCAAGTTTCTTGCGATCTTCAAATACCCTTGATAATTTTACAGATGTCTGCTAATTTTCCACGATCAGAGAAACTTGGAAACCGTTTATAATAACAGCAGAAGTAAGAGGGTAATCTTGATAAATGCCATCGTAACAAACAAGGCACGGCAGGAATTTGCCAGACTGATGAAATTTGAAAACGGTGGGGCACCGATCATAAGTTCCGCCAACTTAAACAAATTGCCCCTCTTGTACATACACATCCCCTTCTGCGAAAAACTATGTCCCTACTGTTCTTTCCACCGCGTCGTCTTTGACAGCACCCTTTGTCGCGATTACTTCAAGGCCGTGAGGAAGGAGATCATGCTCTATAAGAGCAAGGGGTATGATTTCAGCGGCATCTACGTGGGAGGAGGAACACCGACCATCCTCGTAGAAGAGCTCGAGGAGACGCTAACGCTGGCGCGGCAATGTTTTTCCATTCGGCAAATCTCCGTAGAGACAAATCCGAACCATCTGACAGATGAAACCATCTCCGCTCTTAAACGCGCCGGCATAAACCGGCTCTCTGTCGGAGTCCAAAGCTTTGACGATCAACTGCTTCGGGACATGGATAGATATGACAAGTACGGGAGTTGCGAGGCCATAACTCGAAGGCTATCGCAGACCCTGGGGCATTTTGACACCCTTAACGCGGACATGATTTTCAATTTCCCCTCCCAGACCATGACCATGTTGGAGAGGGATATCGACATCCTGATGGATATAGGAATAGACCAGATCACATACTACCCCCTCATGGTTTCAGATTCGACCCGTCAGGCGATCGGTGAAAAGTTCGGGTATGTCAATTACGCAAAAGAGGAACAATTCTACCACCGGATTACAGAACGACTGATGCCGGCATACCGGCACTCGTCTGCGTGGTGCTTTTCAAAAAATGCCGCCATGATTGACGAGTATATTGTGGATTACGATGAATATGCCGGTATAGGCAGCGGAGCTATCGGTTATTTGAACGGTATATGCTATGCTAATATCTTTCATATTGCGGAATACATCTCGCAGGTCAACCGCGGTGAAATACCTATTATGGCCTCCCGATCTTTCCGGCTCAAGGATCAGTTGCGCTATGATTTCCTCATGAAACTTTTTGGCATGAATATGGATATTCAGGCATCGCGAGCAAAGTATGGAGGAATTTTTTATCGGGCTCTCTGGTCTAATATTCTTGCTTTTATGCTTGCAGGTGCTTTACAGTATCGCTCATCTCATCTTCACCTGACGAAGCGAGGATGTTATCTCTGGGTGATCATGATGAGGGAGTTTTTTATTGCAGTCAATAACTTTCGTGATTTTTGCCGGTCTGGATAGTATTGTAGGTACAAGACATCATATTTGTTGAGCCGCATCGTGACACATGACAAAACAAAAGCTCGATGACCACAGAATGACATTATTGAGGGGCCTCCCCAAGATTGACGAGGTAATGCTCTCTCTGGGAAAAAAGGGGGCATTTGCCAGAACCCCCAAATACATAGTCAAGTCTATCTGCCGATCGGTTGTGGAAGAACTGAGGCAGGAGATCCTGAATAAACTGATGGATGTGAAAGGAATGCGCCTGCCCACGGCGGGAGAGGTCGTTGATAAGGTTATGCAAATCATAGGTGGGCTTCATCAGTACAGACTTCGCAAAGTAGTGAATGCAACGGGCGTAATTTTGCACACCAACCTGGGCAGAGCGCCATTATGCGCCGACGCCCTGAAGAGGCTCATGGAAATAGCGGGGGGATACTCGAATCTGGAATATGATCTTGGCAAAGGTGAAAGAGGGTTCCGTTATGACCACGTGCAGAAGATTCTCTGCGAATTATCCGGTGCGGAAGATGCTTTAGTCGTCAATAACAATGCCGCTGCCGTTCTGCTTGCGCTCAACACCCTTGCGGAGGGGAAGCAGGTTATTGTGTCGAGGGGCGAGCTTGTTGAAATTGGAGGTGAATTCCGCATACCGGAAGTCATGGAAAAAAGCGGGGCATATCTCTCTGAAGTGGGAACGACCAACCGAACCCGCCTTAAGGATTATGAAAAGGCCATTTGCCCGGACACAGCGCTCATCCTGAAGGTACATACGAGTAATTTTAGAATTATCGGATTTACGGAAGATACGGATCTCGCCTCGCTTGTCGCCCTGGGAAAAAACTACGGCATACCTGTGATGTATGATCTGGGCAGTGGTTGTTTAGCAGAACTGGATCGTTACGGTCTGGAGAGAGAACCTACGGTCCGCGATGTGCTGGCAACGGGCGTTGGCGTCGTGACCTTCAGCGGCGATAAACTGTTAGGCGGCCCTCAGGCGGGCGTCATACTCGGACAGAAGGAAATTCTGCAGATAATCAAAAAGAATCCTCTCAATAGGGCGCTTCGCATCGACAAATTGACTCTGGCTGCTTTAGAGGCGACATTGATGCAATATCTGCAACCTGAAATGGCCGTAAAGCGTCTCAGGGTTCTCATGGCATTGACAGAAAAGCTCGCGGATGTCACCAAGCGGGCCAAGAAACTTTTGTCTATGTTGAGAAAAGAGCATCTTGAAGGGCTGGCTATCTCCGCGAAAAAAGGATTTTCCATGTCAGGAGGAGGTTCCCTTCCCGGGCAAGAGATTCCGACAATGCTCCTCAGTATCGTATCAACGCGCATGTCACCGAGCAGCATTGAGGAACGCCTGAGGCAGCTCGACGTTCCGATAATAGCACGCATTGCAGAAGACGAGGTTCTCTTTGACATGAGAACTATAGAGGAGGGAGAATTCCCATATATAAGGGACGGGTTAAAAAAAATCACCTCATCATGAGAGATAAACCGATGGGTTCTCAGGAACGAAAAAGCGATGAATTCATCGTTGCTTCTCATGAAGCGGGGTCAAGGCTTGACATCTATCTTTCCCTTAAGGATTTAGGTTTATCCCGCTCACAGATCAAGAAGTCCGTAGATGATGGACTGGTCCGGGTGAATAGTTTCCATAGCAAGGTCAGTTACCGGTTAAGGCCCGGAGATATTGTAGAGATCGATAAGCGGGAACCAGTAGCCTGCCATACTTTACCGCAAGACATTCCCCTGACCATCGTCTACGAAGATCAGCATATCCTGGTGGTTGACAAACCGGCTGGAATGGTTGTCCACCCGGCGGCGGGACATGTTCAGGATACCATGGTGAATGCTATCCTTCACCATTGCCAGAACCTTTCCGGCATTGGCGGTATCCTGCGTCCCGGAATTGTCCATCGTCTGGATAAAGGAACTTCGGGGCTCCTGGTAGTGGCCAAATCGGATGAGGCACACCAGGGGCTGGCCGGCCAGTTCAAGCGGCATGAGGTTAGAAAGACATACAAAGCCCTCGTCTATGGCAATCCAAAGGAAGATGAAGGCGTAATAGACGTGCCTGTGGGGAGGCATCCAATTGATCGAAAGAAGATGTCTACGAGAAGCCGGCGGAGCAAAGAGGCGATTACACGCTGGCGGGTGCATGAACGGTTCGGCATGACAGCCATGTTAGACGTGGACATCGTAACGGGGAGAACACACCAGATCAGGGTTCATCTCTCCGCTTCCGGTCATCCTGTGGTCGGCGACAGTATGTACGGCAACCCTAAGCGGGCCGATGCTGTTCACAACACCTTTGTGAGATCAAAGCTGAAAGCAATGAAACGGCAGGCCCTCCATGCGGCAAGGATCGGGTTTGTTCATCCTGTTACCTCACAGGATATGGTATTTACATCTCCCCTGCCGGATGACATGGCAGACCTATCGAATTTTCTCAGGAGATATGTTCAGGTATAATCCATGCATCTGAATAATATTACCATCGATCAGTCAAAATATCCTACTTACGACTATTACCCTTTCAATTTACCCGTCTTTCAGAAAACGAAGCGCATAACCTTCAATACTCCAGTTACTTTTTTTGCAGGTGAAAACGGATCGGGCAAATCAACCTTATTAAAGGCTCTCTCCCGTTCATGCGGCATTCACATATGGCAAGAGGCGGAAAGAACCCGCTGCAACAACAATCCATATGAAAATAAATTCTGCGATAGCCTGTCAATTGAATGGTCAGACGGCAGCGTGCCAGGCTCATTTTTCGGTTCCGATATTTTTCACCACTTCACGCAGATCCTGGACGAGTGGGCATCAGCGGACCCCGGCCAACTCAGGTATTTCGGCGGTAAATCCCTGATCACCCAGTCTCATGGCGAATCCCTCATGTCGTTTTTCAGATCACGTTATCAAATCAAAGGCCTCTATCTGTTGGACGAGCCGGAGACGGCGCTGTCTCCCCGCAGTCAGCTTGCACTGCTTGAATTATTGACGGAGACGAGCGCCAAAGATCATGCCCAATTCATTATTGCAACCCATTCCCCGATACTGCTTACGTGTCCTCACGCATTGATATACAGTTTTGATTACAGTACTGTAGGACAAATACTATACGAAGAAACAGAGCACTATAAGATTTACAGAGACTTTCTGGAAAACAGGACCAATTACTTAAAGCAACCAGCATATATCTCGAAGCAGTGATTGCCAAGGGACGACGAGGCATCGTATAGTCATATGCCTCAAGTAAGGATCAAGAAATCAAATAGGAACTGGGATACGGTCCGGCCTGTGCAATTTTGAGATATTGACTTATTCAATGGAAAATATCATCATTTAATCCTCGCCGGAAACATCATTTTTGCAATTAATAAGCTAATGTTTAGGTTTTCAAAAAAAGGCCCGGTAGAGTATTTGGAAGCTACGGCGCTTACGGCCTGCAATTTCCTGACCCATGCTTTTTGCACCCGGCGCGGCGGCATTAGTGAGGGCAATTTTGTCAGCCTCAATTTCAGTTCGACAGAGGGAGACAGCAAAAAGAATGCCCGGACAAACTGGAGAATTCTCGCAGACGCTTTCAATCTTGAGGTGGCGCAGTTTTTCGTGGTCAATCAGGTTCATGGGGAAAAGATTCTCACTATTGATCGTCCTCTTGCTGAGCTTGTCGTTCATGAACCTCCTCAATTTGATGCCATCATAACCGATCAGCCGGGAGTTGCAATCGGCATAAAGACAGCGGATTGTGTGCCCATTTTCTTTGTGGACAAGGTCAAGCGAATCATCGGAGTCGCCCATGCAGGCTGGAGGGGAACCTCTCTCGCAATTGCCACAAAGTTAGTGGACACTCTTATTACAGGATTTGCATGCCGTGCAGACGACATTATCGCTGCAATCGGTCCGGCTATCGGCCCCTGTTGCTATCAGGTGGATGATCCGGTTTTTGACGCCATGACGACACACAAAGATCGGGAGTCTTTTTTTTCTCCCGGCCGGGAGAAGGGAAAATGGATGCTTGATCTTCCTCTTGCCAACAGGCTGCAAATCATCGGCAAGGGTATCCCCGATAGAAATATATACATGGCAGACTGCTGCACTTCCTGCAATAGAGATATGTTCTACTCCCACAGGGGCGAGGCAGGAAATACGGGAAGACAGCTCAACTTCATTATGCTCACGGTTTCATAAGAAAGAAGAGTTCAAGGTTTTTTCGCTCCGGTCTCAAAAAATGCTATTTAAAAAGTGCTTGACATGGAGGAATGGCTGATATAAACTACTAAAAAATCATAGAAAGGCTGAAATTAAGTCCTTCCTTTTGGATTGTCTCAAGAACCCAATTTAACAACTCATTACTAATCCAAGTTATTCTTTATATACTTCGTTGTATGTTAATTCTGCCATATCTTTTGTTAATAAGTGTGGTTTGAACTGGGAGTCGGGAGCTTTGGTTGTTATTTTTCAAAACTAATAGATAGAGGTGCGAACAAGAGAATTAATTATGAATATCGAAGAAATTAAAAGATTGCCAATCAGTGAACTTACAAGCATGGCAAAAGATTTGAGTGTCGCCGGCGCGAGTGGTATGAGAAGACAGGATCTGATCTTCGCGATATTGCAAACTCAAGCCGAAAAGAACGAGAGCATAACAGGATCGGGAGTGCTGGAAATCCTTCCTGACAGCTTTGGCTTCCTCAGGGCCGTGGATTACAATTATCTCCCGAGCCCTGATGACATCTACATCTCGCCATCGCAAATCCGGAGATTCAGCCTCCGGACCGGTGATACAGTATCAGGTGAGGTAAGGCCGCCAAAGGATGGTGAAAAATATTTCGCCCTCCTCAAGGTAGATACGGTCAATTTTGAAAGTCCCGAAGCTACCAGAGATAAGATACTGTTTGACAATCTCACACCCCTATACCCGGAGCAGAAGGTGAACCTTGAAGCTGATCCGGAAAATTTTTCGACAAGGATCATGGATCTTTTCACCCCCATCGGAAAAGGCCAGAGAGCGCTGATTGTTTCGCCGCCGCGGGCAGGAAAGACCGTGCTCCTTAAAGATATCGCCCACAGCATTTCAACAAACCACGAAGAAGTCATACTAATGGTTCTTTTAATTGATGAGCGACCGGAAGAAGTTACCGACATGCAGCGCAGTGTAAATGGAGAAGTAATATCGTCAACATTTGACGAACCGGCCACACGGCATGTCCAGGTGGCGGAAATGGTGATTGAAAAAGCAAAGCGTCTCGTCGAACACAAAAAGGATGTAGTGATCCTTCTCGATAGCATCACCAGGCTCGCCAGGGCTTATAACACTGTTGTTCCGCCAAGTGGCAAGGTCTTATCCGGCGGTGTTGATTCTAACGCCCTGCATAAACCGAAACGATTCTTCGGCGCTGCCAGAAATATAGAAAATGGCGGCAGTCTGACCATCATTTCCACGGCCCTCATCGATACGGGAAGCAGAATGGATGAAGTTATTTTTGAAGAATTCAAGGGTACGGGTAATATGGAACTTCACCTGGACCGCAGGATTGCAGACAGAAGAGTATTCCCTGCTTTTGATCTCATCCGCTCCGGCACAAGAAAAGAAGAACTCCTGATACCCAAGAATAACCTTAATAAGATATGGATTTTGAGAAGGCTTCTGCAGGAAATGAACCCCGTAGAGGCAATGGAATTTATCATCGACAAGATACGCAAGACGGAAACTAACCAGGCCTTTTTAAATTCCATGAATCAGTAAGAACCATTGATTTTAGGGGGCGTGAGTTCGCGCCCGTCAGCATGCGAGAGAGGAGGATAATAGCAAACGATGAAGGAAGGTATTCACCCGGAATATGCGAAGACGACAATCACCTGTGCTTGCGGAAGTGTGATTGAGACAAAGGCCACCAAGAAGGACATAAGAATTGAGATATGTTCTCAGTGCCATCCCTTTATAACAGGTAAACAAAAAATTATGGATACGGCTGGTCGGGTGGAACGATTCAAAAAGAAATATGCCGCTGTTGAAGCGAAGAAAAAATAGTGGTAAATCTGTCTGAATTTATGCGATTATCCGTTACGGATAGAAATTTGAGAGGAAAATATTCGACGTAATTACCCCTCCCCCGATGGGACAATTCCTTTGACCAGTCCATTGTTGCCCGTCAGTCCTTTGGCAGCGCGACTTCTGTATATTTCAATGTATTAGATTCGACCGCAAAAATCTGGCCTTCTATTCCCAGCGCATTTTATTATGTGAAAAGAAGTTATGTTTAAAAGACTGAAAGATATTGAAACAAGATATGAAGACCTGGAAGGGTTGCTAAGTAATCCGGATGTGGTCAGCAAGCCCAGCGTCTACCAGAAATATGCCAAGGAGCATTCTGATTTTCAAGACCTTGTGGAAGCATACAGGGAGTATGAAAAGACGAACGCCCGCATCGAAGAAGACCAGACTCTCCTTCGTGGAAATGATGATGAGTTAAAAGAAATAGTCAAGGAAGAACTGCCGCAACTCAAGGAGAAATTGGAGCTCCTGGAGAATAAACTGAAACTGCTCCTCCTTCCCAAAGACCCGAACGATGACAAGAATGTGTTTCTCGAAATCAGGGCAGGAACCGGCGGTGATGAGGCGGGGCTCTTCGTGGGAGATCTTTTCCGCATGTACGCCCAGTTTGCAGAAATGCGCAGATGGAAGGTGGATGTTATAAGCAGCAATCCGGCGGGCGGCATGGGTGGATTCAAGGAGATCATCGCCCTTATTGAAGGTAAGGGTGCATACAGCGTCTTGAAATACGAAAGCGGTGTACATCGCGTGCAGAGAGTTCCCGTTACTGAATCCCAGGGGCGGATTCACACCTCTGCGGTTACTGTGGCCATTCTTCCCGAGGCAGAAGAGGTGGAGGTCAACATTGATCCCAATGATCTGAGGATTGACGTCTATCGATCCACCGGCCACGGAGGACAGAGTGTCAATACGACAGATTCCGCCGTCAGGATCACCCATTTGCCCACAAGCCTTGTCGTCACCTGCCAGGATGAGAAATCGCAACACAAGAATAAGGCGAAAGCCTTAAAGGTGCTCAGGGCGAGGCTTATGGATGCTATGGTGCAGAAGCAGAGCGACGAAATTTCCAAATCAAGAAAAACCCAGGTGGGGAGCGGCGATCGGAGCGAACGTATCAGGACATATAATTTCCCCCAGGGGAGGGTGACGGATCACCGCATCGGCCTGACGCTCTACAACCTGGAGTCACTTCTCGACGGTAACATTCAGCCGATTATTGAAGCCCTGGCGACACATTTTCAATCCAAGGCACTGCAAGAATCCATTAGCTAATCCTGCCTCATGTTGTTAATGGATGACCTTAACGTAATCAACGACATGAATATTTTTAATGTTCTCTCCGAAGCGATACAAGTTCTTGCCAGTTGCGGTTGTGCGTCTCCCGGGCTCGACGCAGAAGTGCTTCTGTCCGCTTGCTTGAAAAAGGATCGGACGCATTTTCATATCGATCGTGAACAATCATTAACAGAACATGAACTTCAAGAATTTCGGCGATACATTGAACGGCGAAGGTCTGGAGAGCCGGTTGCTTATATCGTGGGGAAGAAGGAGTTCTGGTCGCTTCCTTTCGAAGTCAACAAGCATGTGCTCGTGCCGCGGCCGGAAACAGAAATTCTTGTTGAAGAGGTGCTAAAGCTTTGTGCAGGCATGAAAGCAGGAAATCTAAGAATCCTGGAAATCGGCACGGGATGCGGGGCAATAAGCGTTTCGCTGGCACACGAGCTAAAGAACGCGCAAATCATAGCCACGGACATTTCACAGGAAGCAATTAAGGTAGCTTCGAGGAATGCACAAATCAATGATGTCGCAAATCAAATTTCTTTTCTATCGGGAAATTTATTTGAACCTGTGTCAGGAAAATTTGACATTATAGTTTCCAATCCCCCCTATATATCGAAAAAGGAATATGACTGCCTGCCCTCAGGGGTTCGAGATTTTGAGCCGGAATCGGCGCTACTTTCCGGCGCTGATGGAACTGCATTTCACAGGGAGATCATCAAGGCAGGGGGCATCTATCTAAAGCCGGGAGGCTGGTCTTTCATGGAAATAGGAGCTGGACAAAAAGAGATGGTTGAATATATGTTGAATGAATCCAACCTTTATGACAGTATTGCTTTCAGGGACGACTATGCAGGCATAGAACGAGTTGCTATCGCAAGGAGAGTGACGACCGGTGGATAAGATTATTATAGTTGGCGGCGAGAAGCTCCGCGGCGATGTCCAGATCAGTGGGGCCAAGAATGCCTCTCTTCCCGTCATGGTGTCAGCGCTTTTGGCGCCGGGCTGGAGCACATTTTTCAACGTTCCCAATCTTGTTGATATCAAGACGATCAAGAAACTTCTCAAGAATTTAGGGGCCAAAATTGAAGGAGAAGGGACTGTAAGGATCAATACAGAAGGCATCAATAATTGTGAGGCCCCATATGATCTTGTAAAGACCATGAGGGCATCCGTCCTCGTCCTCGGACCGCTCGTAGCAAGATTGGGCATGGCAAGGGTCTCTCTTCCGGGGGGATGCGCCATAGGAGCAAGGCCGGTCAATCTTCATATAAAAGCCCTCCAGGATTTAGGTGCGGAAGTGGAACTGAAGGATGGCTACGTGGAGGCGAAAGCGCGAAGATTGAAGGGCGCCACTATTTACTTTGACATTGCTACTGTAACAGGAACGGAAAATATCATGATGGCCGCCTGTCTGGCTGATGGAACTACTCTCCTAAAAAATGCTGCCAGGGAGCCTGAGGTCGTCAATCTTGCCGATGTCTTGAACGGCATGGG
>CAITLA010000173.1 GCA_903893135.1 uncultured Syntrophaceae bacterium
CGGGCAGACGGCCAGACAGTGGATGAAGGCAGGACCGTTCACTTTTCTTGCTTTTTTGACTTTATCCATAAAATCAAATGGGTAGCTGTGACAAGCCGTGGCAACATAAGGCACTCTATGGGCCACCATGATCTCGGCCATGTTCTTCTTCCACGTAGTGTTTCCGACGCTTTCCTTGCCCGCGGGTCTCGTCGTTGTCGATGCCCCGTAGGGCGTTGCGCCGGAACGCTGAATGCCCGTGTTCATGTAGGCTTCATTGTCGTAGACGATATAGATCATGTTGTGACCGCGCTCCATGGCTCCGGAAATGGCCTGGAAACCGATGTCAAAGGACCCTCCATCACCTCCGATGGAAACCACCTTTATATCTCTGTCCGCAATTTTTCCCTTCCTGCGGAGGACTTTCAAGGCGGACTCAACACCGGCACCCACCGAAGCGGAATTTGGAAACGCCACGTGCACCCACGGAAGCTTCCATGCCGTCGTCGGATAAGGGGTAGCCGTAACCTCCATACATCCCGTAGCACTGGTCACTACCGTATCTTTACCCAAAGCCTTTGCCATCAGGCGGATTGCTAATGCTTCACCGCAACCCTGGCAGGCGCGATGTCCTGAACTGTAATATTCCTCTTTATCAACCAGCTTTGGGGCAAATAAATCAAAATTTTCTACAATACTCTTCATGATTATCCCCTCACTCCATAAATTTCATATGCTCTTTCGGGTTTAGCCTTGGCTGCCTTCTTGAAGATTTTTATAAAGTCTTCGACCCGTACGTCGCGACCACCAAGACCGATGATATCGTTCGTTATCACGGGACGATCCGGCTCATCATAAAGGACAGATTTCACCTCTGCACAGACAGGAGCAGCAGCACCGCCAGACATAACCGCCCGGTCTATAACAATCAGATTCTTGCATCCTTTCACTGCCTTTTTCAATTCATCCGCAGGAAATGGTCTGTAAAGCTTCAGGTCTAACAGTCCGGCCTTGAATCCTTCTTTGCGCAACTCATCAATGGCAACCTGCGCTGTTTCACCCATGGACCCCATGGTAAGCATGAGTACATCGGCATCATTCGCCTTATAAGACATGATGGGTTCATACTTGCGGCCGAACATCTTCTCCCACTCTTTCCATATTTCAAGGATGACCTTCTTCGAATTGATGAGCGCCTCATCATTGGCCTTTTTTGCCTCGTTATAGATGTCCGGGAGCCCCAGAGTTCCCATGGAAACAATATTGTCCGGATGCAGGGCTGCGAAAGGTTTTCGCGGCGGGAGGAACTTGTCTACTTCCTCCTGATTCGGCATTATCATCGCCTCCACCACGTGGGTAAGCTGGAAACCGTCCAGATTTACAAGCACCGGCAGCATAACATCCGCATGCTCACCGATCTTGAAAGCCTGGATGCACATATCGACAGTTTCCTGGCCGTTTGACGCGAACATTGAAATCCAACCCAGATCCCTCACACACATGTAATCGCTGTGATCGTTCCAGATGTTGATAGGCCCCGATATCGCCCTGTTGCCAAGGCACATGATAACAGGAAGCCTCATGGACGGCACGACCGGAACGATTTCATACATATACAGCAGTCCCTGTGAACTTGTCGCCGTAAAGACGCGGGCGCCCGCTGCCGACGCTCCCGTACAGGCGCTCAGCGCCGAATGCTCGGATTCCACAGCGATATATTCGCAGTCAAGATGCCCGTCGGCAACAATTTCTGCCAGGTGTTCAGGTATATGTGTGTTAGGAGTGATGGGATAAGCAGCGATGACATCGGGTCTGCATAATGCGACCGCTTCTGCCGCGGCCAGAGCAATTTCCATTCCAATTCTTTCTGACATTAACTATCCCTCCTCAGTCCTCTATCATCTTTATGGCGCGGGGCCAGCATTCGTGGTAGCAAATGCCGCAGCCCTTGCAGTAATTCAGATCTGCCATGAAAAATCCTTCAGCGTCTTCCGTTATGCACGCTTCAGGACAGAACAGATAGCAGACACCGCACTTGATGCATTTCGTATTATCCCAGATAGGCTTCTGTGCCCTCCAGCCTCCGGTCAAATATGACCTCGAGCTTCCAGGTTTGAATATCATGAGCCCCGGATTTGTATCTTGCCAGGTTTCTGGCCACTTTTTCTCTGTCATATGATACCTCAACACTCATTCACTTATTAGTTAAATTTGACTTCGTCGTATGCCCGTTTCATGGCCGCCAGGTTCTTGTTGGCGACTCTGCCGAACCTATGATCCAACGGACCTTTCACTGACTCAAGCGCAACAGCATTTGTACACTTGATCAGTGCCCCAAGCATGGTCGTATTCGTAATCGGAACGCCAAGCTCCTTCCACGCAATGGATGACCCATCGACTGTAGCAATCTTACCCTTGAATTTTGTGATTTCCGCAATTTCTTTTGCTGTTTTTGCCGTGTTAACAATGAGTACGCCTTCTGGTTTCAGTCCGTCGGCAACATTAACCATGCCGATGAGACTCTCATCAAGGACAACCACTACATCCGGATTGTAAATCTGAGATCTGATCTTTATGTGGTGATCATCGATCCGGTTAAATGCCGCAACCGGCGCCCCTCTTCTCTCGGGTCCGAAACTCGGAAAACCTTGAGCATACTTACCCTCTCCGATGGCGGTCAATGCGAGTAATTCAACTGAAGTTACCGCTCCCTGACCACCTCTTCCATGCCATCTGACTTCTATCATTGGAAAATCTCCCAGATTGGATTGATGTAGAAAATTGTTAAAGACTTAAACACGATGAACAAAGACAACGTGCGGCTACCTATTACAAAATTCCGTCCCTGTCAAGTATTTTTTTGTCAATTATTTTTTGGTTAAATTTCTGATAAGGGTTTTCAGAGACATCTACGGTATTCCATGGACTTAGACAGTGTCATCCTGTCCATGTATTTGAGATCACCGCCGACGGGTACACCGAGGGCGATTCTGGTTACCTTGATGCCCAGAGGCTTGACAGATTTGTTAATGAGAAGTGCCGTTGCTTCACCCTGGACGCTTGGATTTGTTGCCACAATTATCTCTTCCGCCCCGTTCTCCGCTATCCTTTTCAAAAGTTCCTGTAATCTCAGATGATCCGGTCCGATACCGTCCAGCGGTGAGAGTGCTCCATGGAGAACATGATAGGTTCCTTTGAAGCTCCCGCTTTCTTCTATCGCAATGAGAGAGTCAGGCTCTTCGACAACACATATGAGGTTCTTGTCTCGCGAATGGTCCATGCATATTTCACAGAGAACCCCCTCGGCAAGATTGAAGCACACGGAGCAGAAGCGTATCTTCTGCTTTACCTCCAATATGCTCTGTGCGAGGCTTCTTGCATCTTCCTCGGATGCACGCAGGATAAATGTGGCCAATCTCGTGGCTGTCTTTTCCCCTATGCCGGGTAATTTCGCGAGTTCTCCGATCAGACGTTTTATAGGAAGGGCGTAACCTGTCATCTTGAAACACACTACATCAGACCGGGGATATTGAAGCCGCCGGTAATCTTAGACATCTCCGCCGTTGCCATTTCCTGGGCTTTGCGAATGCCTTCATTAACCGCCGCCATGATAAGGTCCTGAAGCATATCGACATCTTCCGGGTTGACAACCTCTTTATCGATTTTAAGAGACAGGAGCTCAAATTTTCCGTTTACCACGACGGTTACCATGCCTCCTCCGGCTGTCGCTTCGACAGTCTTTGATTCCAGCTCTGCCTGGATGCTGGCTATTTTTTCCTGCATCTTCTTTGCCTGTTTCATGATGTTTCCAAAATTTTGTGTCAATTAAATACCTCCTATGTGGGAGCTCCAAGAACGCTCTATTCACTATTGACGTCTTCGCAAGAAGACCCTTTTAATGTACCTTATGATTTTACGGAATCGTCATTACCGCCTCTGGTTGTAACCTCAAGCACAACAGCGCCATCAAAAACATCCAGAACCTTTTGCAGAAGCGGATGGTTGAGGGCATCCCGCCTTGCATCATTGTTCTTGTTGTTATTGGTGACACTATTGTGATTCTTATTATGCCGGCTGTACTGCTCCGTGTCCAAAGATTCAATTATGACGGTAACATCATCGCCAAAGTACGCTTTCGATATCTCCGTAAGGCGTTCCTTCTGAGCCTTTTCTGTTATGTCATCTAAAAAAATATAATCTTTATGGAAGCCGATTTTGAGGCGCCTGTTTTCGTATCCGAGAAATACGCCGGGCTCAATTTTGGAAAACAGCGGGGGACTCTGTTTTTTTACAAAGCCCTTTAAGTCTTCCCAGATGTCCTCCATGATTTTACCTTCGGCCGTATCATATCCACGATGGACTTCGTCGACCATTCCCGACTGAGCGACCTTGAAGAGTTCCTGTTCCTGGGAAGGAACCGCGCCTGTTTCCTTTAACTCATATGAAGACGGCTTAACCTGGACAGTCCCACCTGAAGTCAGTCTCTTTTCCAGGCCTTCCATGCGGGAAAGCAATTTGTCGATCGCTATCATGGGCTCCAGATAGGCCATTCTGACGAGGATCGTCTCAAGGTTTATGCGCGGATTCTGACTTCTTCTTACATTTTCCTCTTCTGCCATCAACATATCCAATAGGCGCTGGATGGTCTCCTGCGAAACGCCTCCCGTCTGCAAAGTAAGGCTGGCCACATCTTCATCTCCCAGATCCAAGAGGTCGTGATCTTTTCCAACAATCTTGGTGAGCAGTAAATTCCTGAAATGACCGATGAGCATCTGATAAAAGTATTTCATATCAAGGCCGGCATAATAACCTTCTTCAATGATCTTTAAGCAAAGGCCCGCATTTCTTTCAAACACTGCTTTAGACAGCCGGTAAAGAAAACGTCTGTCCGTCAGTCCCAGTATCTCCTCCACATCCTGATCCCGGATTTCGAAGCCTGCAAACGATATTATCTGGTCCAGGATGCTCTGCGCGTCTCTCAGGCTCCCATCGCCGGCTTCGGCAACCCATGTCATGCCCTTCTCACTTATTTGAACACCTTCCTTTTCGGAGATTCGTCGCAGGCTATCCTTGATCTGTTTCAGCGATATCCTTCTGAATTCAAAACACTGGCATCGGGACAGTATGGTCGCCGGTATTTTTTGAATCTCCGTCGTGGCAAAGACGAAGATTACGTGCGCTGGCGGCTCTTCCAGGGTCTTTAAAAGGGCGTTGAATGCCTCCCTGGTCAACATATGCACTTCATCAATTATGTAAATTTTGTAGCGAGATGACAGCGGAGAAAATTTGACATTCTCCCTGAGTTCCCTTATCTCATCTATGCCTCTGTTAGATGCACCGTCAATCTCACGGACATCCATGGCTATGCCTTCCGTAATCTCCCGGCAATTGGTACATTCATTACACGGTGTTTCTGTCGGTCCTTTTTCACAATTCAGTGCTTTGGCCAATATCCGTGCTACTGTTGTCTTCCCCACGCCGCGGGGCCCGCTAAAAATGAAGGCGTGGGCTATGCGACCCTGATGAATGGCATTCCTGAGGGTCTTCACCGCATGGTCTTGTCCCACTACCTCGTCAAAGTTTTGAGGTCTGCACTTTCTGGCTAAAACAAGATATTCCATTCGCTGCTCCTAACAAGCGGGCACTTACGATTAAATCTGAGATAGCCAGGCTTACCCGCAGCACACGTCGGAAATTGCTACCGTTGCTTCCTTCCGGATCTGGCGGGGTTTACAACCCTTCATTGCACGGGACCCGGCTATCAGATTATTTAGGGGACAGGGTTCAGAAAAAAAATTATGATTCTTCCCTGTTCTCTGACCCCTGTTCCCTTTTCCTGGCGGAGAGAGGGGGATTCGAACCCCCGGTACACCTTTGTGGGTATACACACGATTTCCAGTCGTGCCCCTTCGGCCTCTCGGGCATCTCTCCATATTGGGGATCAGGGATCAGAAAAAATTCTTTATGACCCATCCCTGTTCCCTGTCGTTGGCGGAGAGAGGGGGATTCGAACCCCCGTGAGAGCTTTTGGCCCTCAAATCGATTTCGAGTCGATCCCGTTACGACCACTTCGGTATCTCTCCGCAGGATTCATTATGATTCCGAATTGGTTTTTGATGTTATCCTCTTCTCATGAAAAAATCTACTCAAAATTTCGGCGCAGGCATCTCTCTTTACACCACCGGTTACTTCCACGGTATGATTCAATCTCTTATCGTGAAGGAGCCGGTAAAGGGAAACAACGCCGCCGCTCTTGGGATCATCTGCGCCAAATATGACTCTCTGTATCCGCGCCTGTATGATTGCCCCCGCGCACATGATACATGGTTCCAGTGTCACGTACAGTGTAGCATCAATTAGGCGGTAATTGTCCAGTCTCCTGGCTGCCTCGCGAATAGCAAGAATTTCTGCATGCCCAGAAGGATCATTCATCGAAATAGAACTGTTGTGCGACATTGCTAATATCTCGCCGCCAAGCGTTATCACAGCGCCTACAGGAACCTCTCCTTTCCGAAAAGCCAGGGAGGCTTGCTCAAGGGCGAGGGTCATAAATTTTTCATCAATAGAATCCATGTACCACCCGTCGTGAAAGTCTGATGCAAGACACATCTTGCACTTTAACAAATTGTTGATTTTTATATGCTCATTGACGTATTATCCGGGCAAGAAAAGGCAGCCCCTCGATGACGTCAAAAAAAATATTGATCATATCCATACTGATATCTCTTACCAGTCACGTGGCCATGTTATGTGTCACTGGCTTTATAGACTTTCGCGGTAAAGCCCGCAAGGATGATGTTTTAATCGTCACCTTGAAAGAACCGACGGCAAATAAGGAGAAAATCGCAGAAGAAGAAAAGGCTGACAAGCCAGTTCATCAGGTCGAAGAACAAGTCCGCAGCCGCCGCGTAAAAAAAGAAGAGACCGTTGACCTCGGCAGCAGTGACAACAAATATACATCTTACCTTAAAAGGATAAAGAAAAAAATCGAAGCCATTTGGATATATCCCCAGGCTGCCTTTGAACGGGAAGAAGAAGGGATCGCTGTTATTAAATTCTCAATAGGCGAAGGCGGAGACATCACAGCAAATCAAATCATTGAATCATCTGGATCTAATTACCTCGACCAGGGAGCTCTTGATGTCGTCAGAACAGCTGCCCCTTATGCCCCCTTGCCCCGTGAGTTCAATATTTCACAATTGAACATTGTGGCGAGATTCCAATACAAACTCGTCGAATAGTGGAATGGCAGGGTACTCCCGCTTACATCATACTTCAGAATTTATTTCCCTCAGGACGCGGTCCAGATCGAGGAGCTGATCTCTGATCTCTGTCTGTTCCGTCCACGGCTTTGACTCCAGCTGAGATCTTCTTTCCCTGAGATGCGCAAACCTGACGCCGATATTTTCAATTATGTAATTCCAGTCAATTCGGGGGACCGCTTTCTCCGGATACTCCACCCGCTTAAGTACACGCCCTGGCTCCAGGGTAGTTTCTTCCAGATATTGAGGCATCATCACTTGGAAGCCGAATCGTTCCTTAATCAGGCCTGCAAGCACCTGCTGGGCTCCATATTCCCCATGTACGAGGAAGACCTGCATATCCCGGCTCCGGAAATGTCCCAACCAGTCGAGAAGCTGACTTTGACCGGCATGGGCGGAAAATCCATTTATCGTAAAGACCTTGGCCATTACGGCAATTTCCTCATTGAAGAGACGAATCTTCTTCGCGCCATCCACGATCTTACGACCCGTCGTTCCCTGGGCCTGAAAACCGACAAAGACAATACTGGCGCCTTCCCGCCATATGTTGTGTCGCAGATGGTGTTTTATCCTCCCTGCATCGGCCATGCCGCTGGCGGAAATGACAATCGCCGGTCCTGAGAGATTGTTTATGGCCATAGACTCCTCCGTCGTGGGAGTAAAATGTAATTGCGGCAGAGATAAGGGGTCCTCCCCTTTCTTTATCAATGCCCTGGTCTCATCATCGAGGTAGGCCGTGTGACGCCGGAAGATCTCCGTAGCCTGGATGGCCAAAGGACTATCCAGATAGACAGGCATATCCGGAGGCAGCCTTCCATCTTTGGACAGAAGATACAGGCAATACATCATTTCCTGGGTTCTCTCCACGGCGAAGGCAGGGATAATCACCTTCTCTTTGTTGCCATAACTATAGGCTATGGCCTCTGCCAGTTCGTTCAGGCTGTCATCCTCATTCTTATGATTGCGGTCGCCGTACGTTGACTCCAAAAAGAGGAAATCGGCAGTATCGACAATACTCGGATCTTCCATGAGCAACTGGGCGGGGCGGCCTATATCACCGGAAAAGACCAGCTTGACAGTCGCGCCATTTTCTTCAATCGCAAGTTCGATCAACGAAGCGCCGAGGATGTGGCCTGCGTCTTTGAAAGTTACTTTGAGGCCGCCCATGGGTTCGAAAACTTCGCCGTACGAAACCACATTGAACATTGGAAACACCGCCTCCGCATCCTTCTGCGTATATAAAGGCTTGATTTTTTCTTCTCCTGAGCGGAGATGCTTCTTGCTTTTCCACTGCGCTTCCATCTCCTGGATATGGGCGCTGTCGAGAAGCAGTATCTTCAGTAAATCCCTCGTTGGCGGCGTGGTATAAATCTTTCCTTTGAATCCCTTCTTAACAAGCCGCGGCAGAAGGCCGGAATGGTCTATGTGTGCATGGGTGATGAGAAAAAAATCTATGTCAGCAGGCTGATAAATATCAACATCCCAATTTCTCTTCTCAATTTCCGCATTCCCCTGATGCATCCCGCAGTCAACAGCGAACCTACGGCCATGCGTTTCAATAATGTAGCAGGAACCGGTTACCGTTCTTGCCGCTCCCATGAATTTTATTTTCATAAACATGATCCTCAAATTTTACCATAATTTCTACAACCGATGCGCATCTGGCTCCTTATAATAGAATCAGTCCCATCCACGTCACCTTGTTCTTAATAAGGAAGGCCAGGGGCAAGCCTGCCTTTTCCGCGGTAGCTATTACATCGATTCCCATGGCCTCCATGGAAGGCCTCGCCTTGAAGGGAAACCGGCACGATGTGCCGCCTTGCGCCGCTATACACTCGTCGCACAGGCGGCAGCAGCCTCCAATAAACCCGGCCGCAAAACGAAACCCGCCGGTAAACGCCTCTCTCTCACCCAAATTAACCAACTCGTGAAGTTTTCTGGCAGGAAGAAATACCTCTTCTCTGGGGGCATTTGTGCATGTTTCGTGAAGGTCGGCGGAGACCTGGAGAAGGATGGCTTGCTTATAGTTCTTGAGAGCTTCGCGAAATTCCGCCACAGACGGCACATAGGGAGGGCACATGAGGTTTTTATTGTAACTGTCACATACGGGTACACGACACTTCAGGCGAACCCTTTCGTCAACGACGATGTCAGCAGTATTTGCCAGTACAACAGCCGAAGCCCCTTGCTCCTTGAGAAGCGAGATGATGTTGTCGAGAACTTTCTTATGTTTCATCATTGGCATCTATCCTTGGGTGACGTCGACAACATAGCTGGCATTGGTCAGTCTCTGACTTCCTTTATCCGTGACGACAAATGTATCTTCAACGCCGACAACCCCCTCCCCGGGAAAGTTAAACTTCGGTTCGATGGCGATGACCATGCCGGAAGCGAGGAGTGCTTTTCCTCCTTTCGCGATCACCGGATATTCATCCAACTCCACGCCGATTCCATGTCCACAGAATCCCAGACGCCGATTTCCATATCCCAGGAAATGTTCACCAAGGTGGTGGGATTCAGCCATGCGCTGTGCCTCTGAAAACAGCTCGCCAACTGCGATGCCGGGTTGAATCATTTTCCCCAATCTATAGTGGATCTCCAGGGACACCTTGTAGGCGTCGTCCAATTTATTGGGGAGAGGACCGAGGCTCAGTGTGCGCGTTTGATCCACGCAGTACCCGTACATACTTGCCAGGAGATCAAAAATGACGGGCTCTTGCCTCCTGATAGTTCTCCATCCCGAACCTTGCGGGAAGGCATTGGAGAGCCCATGTCCCCCGGTCGTGCTCTCTACGAAGTTCAGATCGGCTGCGTCAGGACCGGACATTAAATGACCCCAGTAAACCTCCTGATTGAACGCCCTCGTGCGGACGTAACCCTGATGACCGCGCGTTCGAGCCGCCGCCTCAACCGTGGCGGCAAGCTCTATATCCATTAGCCCTTCCTTAAGATTGTTCCGGCAGGTGGCGACCATGAAGTCCGAAAGGCTTGCCACTTCCTTCATGAGCCCTGTCTCGTAGTCAGATTTCACGGCCCTGACAGCTTGAATGGAAGGCCAGATGTCAACAATCTCTGCCGGCTTTATAATATCCAGATACCGGAGATAAAGGCCGACCGGCAACACATCAAGCTCCATCCCGAGCCTTTTTATTTGCGAATACCCGTGGTGAGCCAGCAGTCCCGGCAATTCCCTGAGCCCGCCAACAGGTATGATGATATCCAGATCAGTATCATTCCTGATACTCTCCGCGTTCCTGCGCACAAAAAAAAGAGGCTCCCCCGAAGAGGGTATAAACAGATACCCCTGCGGCACGGTTCCTGTGAAATAGAATAGGTCGGCATTTTGAACAATCAGCGCGCCGTCTATTTCCCCTGATTCCATGCGCCTCTGGAGCGCTCTGATACGTCTGTTTAGCTCTACCTTCGGGGTCTTCTTCATTAACCTATATCCTTCTTTGAGTTCCTTGCACTCCTCCCTCTTGAGCTAATATTCTATACCGGCCCTTTCCTTCAACCCCGTCGAGTAATGATGTTTAACTTCGTTTACCTCGCTAACCGTATCGGCAATCTCTATAATTTCCGGAGGGGCATATCTTCCCGTCAGGACGACGTCTACATTCGCCGCTTTCCCTCTAATCATCTCAACAACGTCATTTACGGAAACCAGTCCAAAGTCAAGGGCAACATTTATTTCATCCAGAATAACCATGTTATATTCCCCGGAAGACAGGGCGTTCCTGGCAAGGTTTAACCCCTGCTGCGCCAAATCGATATCAACGGGGGCGGGGTTTCCTCTCATCACAAAACTGTCGAGACCGCACGGACAGATGGTTATGGCTGGAAGAAATTTTTCGCAGGCTATCACCTCACCATATTTCTTTCCCTTCATGAATTGAATTACCAGCACCTTCAATCCGTGCCCCACTGCCCGCAGCGCCTGCCCCATGGCGGCCGTTGTCTTACCCTTGCCGTTCCCCGTATAGACGAAAACCAGCCCCTTGTTATATTTCGCCAGCGTTTCCTCCAATAAGCCAGACATCTTAATTTTCCTCCCGCGTTAATATGATACGAGACCATTGCACAACTGTATAAAACCAGCAATCTTGTCATTCCGGCAAAGCCCGGATCGATGTCCGGTGCAGGCGACGGAATCCATCCCCCTGCCGTCATTCCCGCGAAAGCGGGAATCTAGTATTGATTTCATAGTTCCCCGCTAAATTATGTTTTAAGAAGAATCCTGATCTGATATAACAAATCAAAGATGGCCGGATAAGTAGCATATTCAGAAGATTCTGACAATTCATTTAAAAGACAAACACAAACACATATTGACCAAATGCAGAGCTTAAGAACACGGTTTACCGCATGAAAGTCGTCGAAGAAAATTACCCTGAAAAATTATCGGCAATCCCCATCGTTCAGGTAAAAAATCTTGCCAAAATATTTGGTGACCTTGTAGCTGTCGATAATATTTCTTTCGAGGTATATCCGGGAGAATGTTTCGGGATCCTTGGACCCAATGGCGCCGGGAAAACCTCAACCATCAGGATGCTCTACGGCCTTTCTCCGATGACGAGCGGCGTCCTCGAAATTTTCGGTCTTGATGTCACAAAAAACTCGCGTGCCATAAAGTCCAGGCTCGGCGTGTGTCACCAGGAGAATAATTTGGATCCCGACCTTACGGTAAAACAGAATTTAGAGATTTTTTCCCGATACTTCAACATGTCACCCGTGGCAGCGCAGGTGCAGGCCGAGAGCCTCCTAAAGTTTATGGCCCTCGATCACCGCAAAGATGCCAGGATTACGGAACTGTCTGGAGGTATGATGCGCCGTCTGGTTCTGGCCAGGGCGCTGCTGAATGCGCCGGAACTCCTGATTCTGGATGAACCAACGACGGGTCTTGATCCCCAGTCCCGCCATCAGGTGTGGGAGCGTCTGGGAGAGCTCAAGGCAAAGGGGCTTTCCATCTTAATTTCCACCCATAACATGGACGAAGCGTCCCGGCTTTGTGATCGCCTGATCATAATGGACCATGGAGGCATACTGGTAGAGGGGAAACCTTTTGAACTAATCAGGCAACATGTAGGCCACGACATCATAGAAGTGCTTGAGCCGAGCCAAACGCTACGGGCATTCGTCCAATCCCGGAATATGGAACATGAGGATCTGGGTCACCGGTTGATCATAAATACCGGAGATGGAAATGCCCTGTTTCGTGAGATCAGCAACGAATATTGCAAGGAAGGGTGCATCATGCGCATGGCAACCCTGGAAGACGTCTTCTTAAAACTGACAGGCAGGGAACTGAGAGAATGAGGAAAATCTTACCGCTCCATCTATCCATGCGCTTCTTGCGGGTCTGGGAGAGAAATCTGCTTGTTTACAGGCAGAACTGGAAGATCAGTTTCATTCCCCCCTTGCTCGAACCTTTCTTCTATTTAGTTGCCTTCGGAGTAGGCTTGAGCGCTCTCGTTGGAAACGTTCATTATCAGGGCTCCGAAATATCGTATATGCTTTTCATTGCGCCGGCCCTTCTTGCCATCAATATCATGAACAACGCCTTCTTTGAGAGCACCTATGCCTCCTTCGTGCGCATGTATTATCAGAAAACATTTGACGCCATGATGGCAACGCCGCTTACGATTGAAGAAATTATCACCGGGGAAATCGCCTGGGGAGCCACCAAATCGGTGATCGCCACATCAATTATGCTCGGTGTGATCAGTCTCTTTGGCCTCATCCGTTATCCTGAAGGCCTCTTGATTATCCCGCTCGCTCTCATAGGGGGCATTGCCTTTGGTTCAATCGGAATGATCTTTACGGCAATTGTACCTAACATAGAGCTGTTCAACCTGCCCGTATTTCTATTCATCACTCCCATGTTTCTCTTCAGCGGGACATTTTTCCCCATCGAGAATCTGCCCGCTTGGGCTCAACACATCGCCATTCTCCTGCCATTGACGCATTTGGTAAATCTTACCAGGTCGCTGAGTCTCGGCATATTCGATATGTCGCTGCTGCCGGGGTTTTGCTATTTTGTGATCTCCTGCATCGTTTTTTTCCCGCTGGCAATCCACAAAATGCACCGGCGCTTGATCAAATAATATTCTGAAATAGGATTTCAAGAAGATAGAGACATGCGGCGGCATGTCTCTATCTTTAGGGGAGGCTTAGTGTGCGGACTCGATATACTCGACGGTCTTTTCCGCGAGTGTCTTCATGACGTATTCAAACTTGTCTGCGTCTCTATCGAGCAAGGTCATCCTGAAACCCGGCACGGAGGTAAAGAAAGAAGTTAGTGGAACGACGCAGATCCCCGTGGAACCCAAGAGGTAATAAACAAAACGTTTGTCATACTCTATTCTTTCAGACACCAGTTTTTCAACATATTGCTTGATCTCCGGTTGTTTGATAGGCAGCGTCTGCCTGTCATTAAGCGACGCCTCGTTAAAAACCACCGACATATAGAAGGCGCCGTTGCTCCGGTTCACGATGAGATAGGGGACGTCCTTGAGACTATTATAGGCTATGTTGGAGAGTCTTTCGTAGTGCCGGATACGAGATTCCTGGTAATTCTTATACTCCGGATGGGTAATGATTTTTGGAATCGCCATCTGCGGAAGTGTGGTAGAACAAACCTCGGACATCTTCTGATTCACTATGGTGTTGAAGTACCTCTCGAATTTCTCGTCCTTATGTACATTGTATACCTCCATCCAGCCGCACCGCGAACCGGGCCAGGGAAATTCCTTGGAGATGCCCTTCATGCTGATGCCGGGCACGTCTTCGATAATATCAGACAGGCTTACCGTTGATTTTCCGTTGTACACAATGTTGATGTACGTTTCATCGAAAATAAGGAAGAGATCATACTCCCTGGCAATCTTAACGATCTGCTGCAGTGTCTCGGGGGAATGGACAAAGCCCGTAGGATTGTCCGGATTTATAACCAGAATTCCGACGATCGATTTATAGCTTCTCACCTTCTGCTCGAGTTCGCGGATGTCAGGAGCCCAGTCCCGATAGGGATTCATCCGGTACGTATTGGGTGGGAACGACGCATGGAGAACTTCCGCCAGCAGATGTGTAGAATAAGTAGGTTCAGGCATGATGATCCTCGCATCAACCCTTATGGCGCTGTATGCCCGTGCAATCGCATCACCCAGTCCGTTGAAAAAAATTATATCTTCAGGTGTTATCTGCACGTGGCCCATCTTGTTTACCCGATCCGCCAGGAACTCACGGGTCTCGTCAACACCCTTGGTAGGACAATAGCCGTAAGAAAGGTCATTCCTTAGAATTTCAATGAGCACCTCTTTCATCCATTCAGGTATTTTTTCACCTTTATTAATGGGGTCGCCAATATTCTCCCAGGTTACCTCTATGCCATACTCTTTCAGTTTATTGGCCACGTTCACGATCTGCCGTATTTCATAAACCAGACCACTACCGTCCTTAGCAATATCAAACCTCATAAACACCTCAATTCATTTCAAAAGATTCTAACTTTGAGTATAATATAATTAATACAACATTTCCAATACTTTTTGGTCAAGCGAAATGATGAATATATTTTCAATCTCTACGCGAGATATTATAAAAAAATCAATCAATTCTTATTAACTCATAAATAAATGATGCCGAGATGGAGGGGTGAATGAGCGTTGTTTCCGATTGACATAATTACATTGCTAATGTAATATTCCATTGCAATCTTACAACAGCAATGGGAAAAAGTAATGGTAATACATAAGAACATACAGCGATTGCTCAAATGTCCCGGAAGGTCATTCTTCCTTTTCGGGCCACGGGGAACGGGCAAAAGTACCTGGCTTAGCCAGGCTCTGCCCGATGCCTTCAGCCTCGACCTGCTCGATGCATCCCTGTATCTGGAGCTATCACGAGATCCCCACAGGCTTGAAGCCATGATTGGCAGTCGAAAAAGTGGGGCATGGATAATTCTTGACGAAATTCAAAAAGTCCCGCCTCTCCTCGATGAAGTCCATCGTCTTATGGAAAATCACAAGTGGAACTTTGCCCTCTGCGGATCATCATCCCGGAAACTACGCCGGGGGGGTGCTAATCTTCTTGCCGGAAGAGCATTGACACTGGCGATGGAAAGTTTTTCGGCTTTCGAGCTGAAAGATACTTTTAAACTCGAATTTGCCATGGATTGGGGAATGCTTCCTTTCGTTTGGAATGATCCGGCCTCAGCTGCTGATATTTTGGCAGCCTATGTGAACACCTATCTTAAAGAAGAATTGCAGGCTGAGGGCATCATTCGTAGTGTTCCGCCGTTTTTACGATTTCTTGCCGTCGCCGGCCAGTTGAACAGTCAGATCGTTAATGCTCAAAACATCGCCCGCGATGCCGCAGTCGCACGCAGTACGGTGGATACTTACTTCTCCGTTTTGCAGGATACGCTCATTGGGCACTTTCTTCCTGCCTGGCGGCCTGGTTTTAAGGTTAGAGAAACAACGCAGCCGAAGTTTTTCTGGTTTGATTCGGGGGTAGCCCGTGCCGCAGCCGGTCTTCTGCGTGATCCGGCCGATAGGCTTTGGCAGGGGGCAGCGCTGGAGACGTTGATTTATCACGAGCTACGTGTTTATAACGAGGTCAGTGGGAAGCATCGGCCTGTATACTATTACCGGACGCCTGCAGGGGTGGAAATTGACTTTGTCGTGGAAACGGCTCACAAACGACCCAAAAGCAAGCCGCGGATTGCAGCGATTGAAGTGAAACGATCTGAAAAGTGGGACAGGTCATGGGAAAACCCGATGA
>CAITLA010000174.1 GCA_903893135.1 uncultured Syntrophaceae bacterium
ATTGCCTATCCCGGAGATGACAAAGCTCGACGATAAAACTAAATCGGCATTGAAAACTCTCCTTGGACCCGATAAGAACCGCGTTATTGTTTTTTACTGCGGATTTGTGGAATGCACCCGGAGCCACAATGGGGCGATGTGGGCCGTAAAGCTAGGCTACAAAAACGCCTATCGCCAGCCAGGCGGCATAAAGGCATGGAACGAAGCAGAATATCCGGTAGAAAAGGTGCAATAGGATAATACAAGCCGAGATCTTTCGCAGCGGTTGCACAGAATGGAAGGAGTGACAGTCGACCTTTATAAGACGGGATTACGCTGTGCTATTTTTGTCAGTCGCGTTCTTGCGTTCGTAATCTTTGATAGCCTCGAGCAATGCTGCGGTTCCTGACAAGATGCATTTGCCATCGCGCCCGGGAATCCCCTTAAGGGCAAGTATAACATGGGCATCGTTTATCCGTTTCGCCTCACCTATGGTCTTGCCTTTGGCCAGCACCGTGGTCATGCTGCTCGTCGCAACGGCTCCGGCGCATCCGGAGGATTGGAATTTGATATCCGCAATCCGTCCTCCGTCTATCTTAATCCAGAGCTGCATCTCATCGCCGCAGGAAGGATCGCCAATGTGCGCAAACCCGTCCGCATCCGTCATAGTGCCCACATTCCTCGGATTCGTACTGTGGTCCGCTACCAGCTCATTATAAAAAAGTACGGGGCCATGAGGGAGCTCCATTCCCACTTTCAGCTCCACTTCATCGTACGTCTTTCTCTTATAGAGATCCTTCCAGTTATCAGACTTTCTCTTTATTTCCTTTTGCCTCATCCTATCACCTGCGGGACAATTACATGAGCCTTATAAATATCCCCTCTGTCATTTTGCCCCCTTCGCTTTACTCAGGGTAAACTCAGTACCAGTATTTGATGTCTTTAGAATTTGCTGTCCACAAAGGTTGCCTGCACCCACCCATTGAAGAGCTTTCGGAGGGCGAATATAAAGGAAGTGATTCTATGTGTCAACGAAAAATTAGCAAGCATAATGCACTTCGTCTCAATTCGGAGATTTACTTACGTCATATGAAGGCGGTCGTGAAATCACAGTGCCATGGCTCATAATTTAAGCTGTCTTCTCTATCCGGCACTGACTTCTTCGGTCGAGCAGAACGATAGATGCAATCCTACTTCAGGCGAAAATCGACCCTGCTATTCTTTGCTTTCTCCTTCTTATCCGGTGCAAGGGTCTTCGGTTCCACCACAAAGATGCGGTCTGCAGAGATCGTGCCGTCCTTCAGGAGCAGTGACTTGATCTGTATCGCCCGCTGAGACGCCAAAAGTCTCAGGTCACTGTCATTGACCGTCAGTTGCGTAATCATCAACTTTTCCATCTCCGGAACTGATAGACCCTTCTTCATACCGAGGACTGTTCTGGGCTTCGGGAACTTTTCCGCCTCATAGGCCAAGGCAAGATATCTCTTATATTCATCATCTCTGATCTGGACTTCGTCCACGGAAACTGCCTTTTGGTCGTGACGGATCAGCTCTTTCAGTTTCTGAGCCTTCAGCTTTGCGCTAAGCTGATTCCGCTTCAGCCCCTCCTTATCTTTTTCGATATCCACATGACCTTCGATATCGAGTTTTAAGCCAGGTCGCTCATGGAGGGCCTTAATCAGGGTTTCCACCTTCTTCAAACTTACTCCGCCTATGGCGGAACTGCCGTCGTCAAACTCGGCATAGCTGAGTTCCTCTCCATGACCGAACAAAGAACCCAACATGGCAAATGGCGCCGTCGCGGCCTTTTCAATAAGATTCCCGATCACCTTTACCACAATTCGCCAGACGCTGAATTGCGGATCATTGAGGCTCCCGGTCACAGGAATATCCAAGTCTATATTTCCTTTTCTGTCCTTCAGAAGGGCAACGGCCAACCTTACCGGAAGCTTCGTCGCCTGTGGGCTTTCCACGGGATCACCGAAATTGAACTGATTGAGGAATATCTTATTTTGAGAATCCAGCTTTTTCTCTACTATCAAATACTGCAAATCAAAGGAGAGCTTTCCCTTCCTGATGCTGTATCCGGCATATTTCCCCGAATAAGGTGACAGCGGGCTCAGGTCCATGTCCTTGAATCCTGCATTGAGATCCACAAAGAGGTTGTCCGGGAATGGATGGATACTGCCAGTGATTTCGAGGGGAGCGGAATAGTCCAGCTTCCCGCGCAGATCCACATCTGCAGTTTTACTGGCCATGGAGGAAATTCCGGAGATGCGACCACCGATCTCCGCGAGCTTGGCCGCATAGTTCGGTTTTATATGACGATCCTGAAAATCGATGGCGCCGCCCTGAAGACTTAAGGCGCCGATCTGAATCTCTTTCAGAGGCTTGTCCGCCTGCTCCGTAGTTTTCTTACCTGGCACGGTTGTCTTAGGTTTCTCCACTGCCTGCTCTTCTACGAGATGCTGGAGGTTGATCGTCCCATCGGGAAGAACGATCACCCGCGCATAGAAATCCGTTAGTGATATATCACTGACACGAAGATAAAGGGGATTGTAGCCAGCCTGCACATTCTTGAAGAACAGCGAATTCCACTTCAGGAGACTATCGGTAGTGACCTTGTCGATTGTAGCAAAGTTGGCAACGAGGATATTGCCGGCAAAGCTCGCCTTCAGATTATCTTTATCGACGGCCTGCAAACTGAGATTCCCCGACGTCGATACCTTGCCGTCGGTTATGCTGACCTTCAGTTTATCATCGACATAAGGCTGCAGCCCGAGGAGGCTCACAGATTTGACGTTGATGGCGAGATTTGCAGAGAGCGGATCGATGCCCACGGGACCGGCAACAGTAACCACACCCGTTTTGTCCAGACGTAGTGAGAGCGATATGTTGGCTTTAGTCTTCCTCTCCGTGGAAATATGTTGTCCTTTCAGAGATAGGCCGCTGATGTCAAACCTACCTTCCCTGGGAGGCACAGCATCAAAGAACTGGATTTTCCCATCCTCAATACCCAGGTAGTCTATCTTCAGGAGCAGAGGCGTCTCATCCTTTTTCTTGACTTTCTTCTGCGGTGGAACGAGCGACAGGAGATTCAATTTTCCCGATTTGTTCCGCCGGATAGTCAGTTCCGGCCCCGACAGGGCAATCTTTGAGAAGTGGTAGACCGATGTGAGGGGCTCC
>CAITLA010000175.1 GCA_903893135.1 uncultured Syntrophaceae bacterium
TCGTCAAAAACGCCGTCCCTTTGAAAAGCGGGAGTGGAAAGGATAGATCCCTTAATTTCTTCCTCCGAAACCTCTATGCCCAAGTCCTTCGCCTTTTGAAGGATAACGGCCTGGTTAATGATGCCGTCATATGCCTGCTGCTTAAGATTCAGGCCTTTCAAAATATCATCCGTAAGCGCTCCTTTGTATTGCTGTCTGTAGGCGTCAACAAGATTCTGGTATTTCTTATGAAATTCCACGTAAGGGATGACCCTGCCGTCGATAATGGCGATGGCTTCCGACTTTTCCCTCCAGCGTGTAGAGCCGAAATAAAAGATAAAGACAACAATAATTATTCCCAGTAAAATTTTCACAAGCCAGTTTTTGGCATGTTTTCGCATAAGATCGAGCATGGCATATTTCCTTATTTGTGATGTTAGGCGCAAATTTCTATTACAGCCGTCCGCAAAATGCAATACATTTTTAAAAAGTCGTTGATTAGGAAAGCGAAATGCTGTATAAAGGCTACTTTCGCGATAGGGTTGCAGATAATATTACCGATACGATAAAAAAGGAGGACGGGTCTTGCTGTTTGATTATATTTTAGGAAAATTTTCCAATGATCTTGCCATTGACCTCGGGACGGCCAACACACTGGTCTATATGAAGGGCAGAGGGATTGTGCTAAATGAACCTTCCGTGGTCGCCGTTTCGAAGGATTCGCGGGGAACGAAGAAGGTCATTGCCGTCGGCCTGGAAGCAAAAAAAATGTTGGGACGAACCCCCGGCAATATCGTGGCTATCAGACCCATGAGGGACGGCGTAATTGCTGATTTTGACATTACTGAAGCCATGTTGAAGCATTTCATACATCGCGTTCACAATCGCAGGGCATTAGTCCGGCCGCGAATCATCGTCTGCATACCGTCCGGCATTACGCAGGTGGAAAGACGCGCCGTCAGAGAAACTGTAGAATCGGCAGGCGCAAGAGAAATGTATTTCATTGAGGAGCCCATGGCGGCAGCCATTGGAGCCGGGCTGCCTATAATGGAGCCAACAAGCTCCATGGTTGTGGATATTGGCGGCGGAACCACTGAGGTTGCCGTAATATCCCTGGGGGGCATTGTCTACTCAAGATCTGTCAGGGTCGCCGGCGACAGGATGGATGAAGAAATCGTGCAGTATATGAAGAGGAAATTCAACCTCCTCATAGGGGAACGATCGGCGGAGATCATAAAAATGACCATCGGATGCGCTTATCCCGATGGAGAATTGCGGAAGATTGATGTCAAAGGGAGGAATCTAATATCGGGTATTCCAAAGATAGTTGAGATCAATTCTGAAGAAGTGCGGGAAGCCATTATGGAGCCTGTAAGTATCATCATAGACGCAATAAAGGACGCCCTGGATAATGCCCCCCCGGAATTGGCCGGAGATATTGTTGACCGGGGCATTGTTCTGACCGGTGGAGGAGCCCTTTTGACAAATCTCGACCTTCTCATAAAGGAAGAAACGGGACTGCCCATCACCGTCGCCGATGACGCCCTGACGGTGGTAGCCAGGGGCGCCGGTATGGCCCTGGATCATTTAGATATACTAAAAGAGGTTACATTTCAGGTATAGTTCCACCCCTTTCGGAATATCCTAATTTTCAAATAGGACCAAGGACAGGTTATCATTTTGTGTCCAGAAGATGAAATCTATCACGATTCCCGAAGCATAAGTTGCCCCCATTGCAGGGCGGGTTTGAGGGACAATTTACCCGTCGTCGTTTCCGCCCATATTTTTGCTGTAGAAATATGTTACTTCCCAAGAAACATCAACCCCTTATAATAGCATGCCTCCTGGTAATAATCTCTCTCGTCATATTATCTTACAGCGTGAAACAGCCGACGAGGGTTGGTTTTTTCAGGGAACTGATCCTGGAAACTGCAGCTCCATTAGCCAGTATGATAACTGTTTCTTTCAAGGATCTTGCAGGCGTTTGGAAGCGGTATATATTTCTTGTAGGACTGGAAGATGAAAACGGACGCCTGAAAAGGGACAACGCATCGTTGATGCAGGAAATAAATCGATACCGGGAAGGCTACCTCGAGAATATACGCCTGCAAAAACTCCTTGCCCTTAAAGAGAGGACCAATCATCATACGATAGCGGCGATGGTCATCGGCAGAGACCAGACATCGATAATCAAGACGATTTTGATTAACAAGGGGACGTCCCATGGTTTGAGGCTCGATCTGCCGGTTATAGCTGACCAGGGGGTTGTAGGGAGGATTATTGAGACGTCTGCCCATGTGTCGAGGGTTCTTCTTCTCATAGATGAAAATAGCAATATTGATGCGCTTATTCAAGAAAGCAGGAGCCAGGGGATTCTTCAAGGGGCTGCTTCGCTTGGATGCTCTCTGAAATACGTTCCAAAAACGGAAACCGTAAATGTTGGAAATATAGTCGTTTCTTCAGGCCTATCCGGTCTCTTTCCCAAGGGGTTGCTCCTTGGCGTCGTGAAAAACGTGGAGAAGACTGACAGCGGATTATTTCAGAAGATTGATATCGCTCCTTACGTTGATTTTTCGCGGCTTGAAGAAGTGATGGTAATTGTGCTGGATAAAACTGATAATATAGGAAAAAATCATAGACTGAATTAAAAAGGGCGTCTCCGTGTCTTGACTTTCTGCGGATGCGCCATAGGTAATAAGAAGTGACCTATTACATATCATTACCCTTTTTTTCATTGGCGCTCATAGTCTCCCAGATGATGATTGGGGATATTATCTTCTCCGGAAAAATAGCTGTGGAACTGTCCCTGATAGTGGTAATTTATGCAGGATTTCGATTCGATGTGCTGAGAGGAGGAATTCTCAGCTTTATCCTTGGATTCATACATGACTGCTTGACGTGCTCGCTTTCCGGACTTTATACGCTCATATATGTTCTCATATTTTTAATTTCAAAACTCGCTTCTCTCCGGATATCGCCCGGAAAGCCTTTTTTGATCATGAGTTTTACCTTTGTATGTGCCCTATTTGAAGGCATGATGATCATTCTGTTTCACCCGTTGTTGTATGGGGGGGGCATTTCCACCCATGCAATTACATCTTATTTACCCCAGGTATTAATTGTCAGCACCCTTAGCCCTATTTTATTTATGGTCTTCCATTGGACCGAGGCGGCACTGAATGGCAGAGAATCACAGCCGGTTAAACGGACATGAACCCGGCGAATTCAGAAGAAAGTTCAAGATAGCATTTGCTATTGTTTCTATCATGTTATTTATTCTGATCATGAGGATGTGGCATCTTCAGGTTATCAGAGGAGATGAACTGACACAGAGATCGGAAAATAATAGCGTACGCCTGCGAAAAATCAAGCCGCTAAGGGGAGTGATCCTGGATACAAACGGTCAAGTACTGGTGGATAATCAGCCATCCTTTGACATTATTTTCGTGCCTAACCGCAACCGAAATATTAATGAGGCAGCATATAAATTAAAACAATTATTCGCTGCAAGGTCCCTCACGCTTTCGGCAGACCTGCCGCCCCTGGGAAAGAGAGGCTGGTTTCCGCCGGTTAAACTTGAAAAAAACATCAGTATGGAAAAACTTGCCATCGTTGAAACCCATGCCTCTGATTTGCCGGGCATAACCATTGATGTGGTGCCTATCAGACAATACCTTAATGGAGAAATGGTAGCCCATATAATCGGTTATACCGGTGAGGTCAGCCGGGAGGAGCTGAAAAAAGACATATCCGGTGATTTCAGCGTTGGTGATATTACAGGCAAAGACGGCTTGGAGAAACAGTTAGATCAGTACCTTAAGGGCAAGAGCGGAGCTGAGCAGGTCGAGGTGAATGTATTGGGCAAAGAGGTTAAAGTAATCGGCAAAATTGAACCTGTCTCCGGATATAATGTTGTTCTTGCCGTCGATGCCAATCTGCAAAAGGTCGCCTGGGAGGCCCTTCAAGATAGAGCCGGGTCGGTTGTTGTCATTGATCCCCGTGATGGCGCTGTCCTTGCACTCGCAAGTTCGCCATCTTTTGATCCAAACCTTTTCAACGTAGGAATTTCTGCGGGAGATTGGGATGATCTATCGAATGATTCGTCACACCCCATGGGAAACAGGGCCATCGCCGGTCAGTATCCTCCCGGTTCCACGTACAAGCTCATTGTGGCAGCCGCAGCCCTGGAAGAGGGATTGATCACACCGGATACAGCGTTCAACTGCAACGGATCGTTTCAGTTCGGTAACAGAGCATACAAGTGCTGGCAGAAGCACGGGCACGGTCGGGTCAATCTGCATCGCGCCATCGTCGAATCCTGCGACGTATATTTCTACAATGTGGGCAAATTAGTCGGCGTTGACAAGTTAGCCGAGTATGCCCGTCGATTCGGGTTGGGCCAGCCAACAGGAATTGATCTTCCCCGGGAGAAGAGCGGACTTATCCCGACCAAACAGTGGAAACAGCAGAGGTTCAAAGAAACATGGCAGATGGGTGAAACCATATCGATTTCCATCGGGCAAGGCTTTAATCTTGTAACGCCAATTCAATTGGTGAACGCTTATGCTTCATTAGCCAATGGAGGAACTGTCTACCAGCCCCGGCTTGTCAAGCGCATCGAAACGGCCGATGGCCGGGTACTGAAGGTATTTGAACCTCAGCAAAAAGGCAATATCGCTTTGAGTGAGAAGAATATTGAGATATTGAAGTACGGATTATGGGGTGTGGTGAATGAAAGCGGGGGAACTGGTCACGCGCTAAAGAGAAAGGAAGAGGATGTCTGTGGAAAAACAGGCACCGCTCAGGTCGTAAGCCTGCCGGATAATGAAAAGGGCCGCAGATGGAAATTTGTCCCTTCTAAACACGGGGATCACGCCCTTTTTGTTTGCTTCGCACCGTATAAGAATCCCGAAATAGCTATAGCCGTTATCATGGAGCATGCCGGTCATGGAGGCTCAGTAGCTGCCCCCATAGCAAGAAAGATCATAGATGCCTACTTTGAGCGTAAGAATTCCGCACATAAGAAAAGTCAGCCCCCTCTGACAGTCAGCCAGAAATCGCAGGCAGGTGTTTACAGATGAAAATCGATCGCCGTTTATTTTTCAATTTTGATTGGACACTGCTCTTTCTCATACTGGCGATCAGTCTGGTCGGTCTTTTGAATATCTATAGCGCCGGCTACAGCCTGGACAATTTCAGACAGGAGACACTTTATATAAAACAGGCTCAATGGATTGTCATCGGCCTGGTACTAATGGGGGTCGTCATTAGTTTTGATTACAGATTCATCTGTCGATTCGCCTATGTAATCTATGCCGCCTCTGTCCTCCTGCTGGTCCTGGTTTCATTATACGGATATGCCACCCACGGTTCTCAGCGGTGGATCATCTTAGGAGGATTTTTCTTCCAGCCTTCAGAGCTGGTAAAGTTATCGATTATTATTGCCCTGGCAAAATATTTCGATGACCACATCATAGAAAGAAGCTACAAACTGAGAGAGCTCTATATACCGTTTCTTATCGTGGTGATCCCGTTTCTTTTCATCGTGAAGCAGCCTGATCTCGGCACCGCATTGATCCTTATGTTCCTTATACTATCGATAACTTTTTTCATCGGTATAGGGTGGAAATCACTGCTTTTAGCCTGCACCGGAGGGATAATATTGATACCGATGTCGTGGCTATTCTTGAGGGATTACCAGAAGGAAAGGATCATGACATTTTTCAATCCGGAGAATGATCCCTTAGGTTCGGGTTATCATATTCTTCAATCCATAATTGCCGTCGGTTCGGGAGGTATATTTGGTAAAGGCTATCTGAAGGGAACCCAGACGCAGTTGAAATTCTTGCCGGTACAACAAACAGATTTTGTGTTCTCTGTTTTTGCCGAGGAGTGGGGCTTTATCGGAGGAGTCATCCTTGTTGTCATGTTTCTTATACTCATACTGTGGTGTTTGAAAATTGCCTTGCATTCGAGGGATCTCTTGGGAATGCTCATATCCTTCGGCATAACAATGCTTGTCTTCTGGGAGGTATTTATTAATGTCGGGATGGTGTTGGGCATGCTTCCCGTTGTCGGCATCCCGCTGCCTTTCTTAAGTTATGGAGGCTCGTCAATGGTTGTTCTCATGGCAGCCATGGGATTGTTGTTAAATGTCAGCATGAGAAGGTTTATCCTCTATCCATAATATTTACGGGACAGTGAAATGTATTTGCCATTCGTCTTGATTTCATTGAAGTCATCAGGACAGGAAGGTGCCAAAGACTGGAGGCAGGGCGATGTTTAGCAAGAAGAAAAAAGATGAAGAAATCAAGGCCTTTCTTGGAAAAGGCGCAGAATTTACGGGAAAACTGATATTCAGTGGAGCTGTTCGCATAGACGGTGACTTCAACGGTGAGATATTTGGGGAGGGAACCTTGGTCGTAGGTGATGGCGCTCACGTAGAAGCGGATATAAATGTCGCAAACGTCATAATCAGCGGCGATGTCCATGGCCAGATTGAATGCAAAGAAAGGATTGAAATCTATCCCCCGGGAAGGGTTCTGGGGAACGTAAAATCACCGCTGTTCATAATAAAGGAAGGGGCCGTTTTCGAAGGAACTTCGAGAATGGATAGCAGCAAGTCAGAAAAGTACAAAGTCAACAGCAAATCCAAAGCATTAAATGCGGAAGAGTAGAATCCCCTCCGGACAAAACCGCATTCACCCAAAAAGTACTTGACATTAACTCACGGTTGTGATTAGAAAACCGCGATTTTTACACGCATCTGTGGGGGTTCTTGAGGTTACTCGTGTATACAGTTCATATCGCTTTATTTTAGGAAACATTTCTCAAAAAAAGAACCATCATAAGCTTTTTAGGATCGAAACAAGGCTAAACTGGAAAGCGCCGGGTGACGGAAGTCTTTTCTTTCACGCGGCTTTTTAGACTTCAAAGCAATTTTAGAGTGAGGCAGAACAGTGATCAGCATCGATTATACAATGTTCATCCAGATGGTTAATTTCCTTCTCTTGATTGTAATCCTTAATTATCTCCTCTACAAGCCGATCTTAGGCATAATCGACAAAAGAAAGAAACAAGCACAGGACACTGAAGAAGAGATAAAGCGCCTCAATCAATCCGTTGCGGAAAGAATGGCCGCCTATGAGGAGAAGCTTCGTCAGGCAAAGACGGACGCTTTGGAGAAAAAGGTTGAGATTATCAAGGAAGGGACCGAGCAGGCAAAAGGCCTCATCGAAGCCGCAAGAAGCGAGATCCCCGGCATGATGGAACAGTTTCACGGTGACATGAACAGGGAAGTCTCCGAGGCCAGAAGCATTCTTACCGGTCAGTCCCGGAAAATATCCGTCGAGATTGCCGAGAAACTGTTGGGAAGGAGTCCCGGATGATAAAATGGTTTTCGGAGGATCTGTTTAATCGATCTTATTTACGCTATTTTCTTTTATCAATCCTGCCCCTTGTTCTCACCTGCGCCGTCGCATACGCCTCGGAAGGCGGAGGTCACGAAGACAATGTGAAGATGTGGATTGATTTCGCCTGGAGGATATTTAACTTCGGCCTCCTGGTCTGGTTCCTCTACTGGGTTGCTGCAAAAAAAATCAAAGAGTTCTTCGTCGATAGGCGCCACAATATCAAGGCCACCATCGAAGAGAAATTATCCGAAAAGGAAGAAACAGAGAAAAAGTTCAAGGAATACTCCTTGAGGCTTGATAAGGCCACTGAGGAAATAAAGAACATCTTCGAGATGATCAAGGCCCAGGGGTTGACAGAAAAGGAAAAGATAATTGAAGATGCCCAAAAGGCAGCCGCGAAGATGATAGAAGATACGCAGGCGAGAATGGAACAGGAACTTAAGGCTGCCAGAAATCAGTTGAGGTCGGAAGCCGCGGAGCTCTCCGTGGCAATGGCAGAAGAGCTTCTGAAGAAGAATATAAACCAGGAGCTTCACGAAAACATGGTGAAAGACTATCTCGATAAGGTGGTGAAAAAACATTGAGCAGCAGCAATATCGCAAAGCGTTATGCAAGGGCGTTTTTTGACATAGCCAGGGAAGATGGGCTTTATGAAAAGTACTACAACGAATTGACGCTCTTTTCTTCCATTGTCAAAGAAAATAAGGATTTGCGGGAATTATTGTTGAACCCCGTATTCGATCATGCGGAAAAAAGAGCCGTTGTGGATTCGCTTCTCGCTAAGATCAATATATCGGTCATAACGGCAAATTTTCTGAAGCTCCTCGTTGACAAGCGAAGAATAGGCATTCTTCCCGATATAGAAAGCTGTTACAGGAAATTTATGGACGATGCCTTGAAAAAAATCAGGGTTGATGTCAAGACGGCCTTTCCGCTATCTTCCGAACTTTCCGAAAAGCTTCAGAAACGCATGGAGGAAATAACGGGCAGAAAAGTGGAAATGGCTGTTTCAGAAGATGCATCATTGTTGGGTGGTATTGTCGTAGGCGTAGGGGATACGATGTACGATGGAAGCATTAAGACTCAACTGCACAATATCAGGAATCTCTTAGGGGAGGAAATATAGAGCTATGGAGAAAATCAGGGCAGAAGAAATAAGCGACATCATCTCCAAACAGATCAGAGACTATGAGAAGAAACTGGACGTAAGCGAAGTAGGAACGGTCCTGTCTGTGGGAGACGGTATTGCCAGGGTTTACGGCGTGGAAAATGCGATGGCCATGGAATTGCTGGAGTTCCCTGGAGGGATACTCGGCATGGTTCTCAATCTGGAAACTGACAACGTCGGTGTTGCAGTCTTGGGAGAGGTCACCCATATTAAAGAAGGGGATATTGTAAAGAGAACGGGCAGGATCGCCCAGGTCCCCGTGGGAGAGGCGGTACTCGGCCGGGTCATCGATGCCACCGGTGCACCGATTGATGGCAAAGGTCCCATTGAGACCACCGAGTTCCGAAGGATAGAGATGATCGCCCCCGGCGTCGTTCAACGCCAGCCTGTCAACACACCCATGTATACCGGCATCAAGGCAATCGATGCCATGACGCCCATCGGAAGGGGTCAGAGAGAGCTTATCATCGGCGACAGGCAGATCGGAAAGACCGCGATCTGCGTGGACTCCATCATCAGACAGAAGGATACCGGTGTTAAGTGCATCTATGTCGCCATCGGCCAGAAGAAATCAACAGTAGCCCAGGTGGTGGAAAACCTGCGAAAACACGGCGCCATGGATTATACCTGTGTCATCGCGGCATGCGCCAGTGACCCGGCGACCCTGCAATACATCGCAGCCTATTCCGGGTGCAGTATCGGCGAATATTTCCGGGACAGGAAACAGGATGCCCTGATCATCTACGACGACCTCTCCAAACAGGCCGTGGCTTACCGCCAGATCTCACTGCTTTTGAGAAGGCCCCCCGGACGTGAGGCCTTCCCGGGAGATATTTTCTACAATCACTCCCGATTGCTGGAACGCGCTGCCCGCGTTAGTGAGGACCTCGGAGGCGGATCCCTTACAGCTCTGCCTATAATTGAGACCCAGGCAGGTGACGTCTCTGCGTATATTCCGACAAACGTTATTTCCATCACAGATGGTCAGGTATATCTCGAACCGAGTCTATTCTTCTCCGGTGTTCGCCCGGCAATTAACGTGGGTCTGTCGGTTTCGCGAGTCGGAGGCGCAGCCCAGGTTAAGGCCATGAAACAGGTGGCGGGGAGACTGAAACTTGAACTCGCCCAGTATCGTGAACTGGCAGCTTTTGCCCAATTCGGAAGCGATCTCGATAAGGCAACGCAGGCGCAACTGGAAAGAGGTGTTCGTCTTGTCGAGATTTTGAAGCAGCCCCAGTACGAACCCAGGTCTCTATCACAGCAGGTTGCCATCCTGTTTGCAGGTACAAGAGGCTTTCTGGACAAACACCCGGTAGATAAACTGAAAGAATACGAAACTCAGCTCCTGAGTTTCATTGCGAGCAAGTACCCTGAAGTCAACCGTGAGGTTGATGAGAAAAGGGAGATCGGCCCGGACCTCGAGAAAAAGATGAAAGACGTATTTACGGAGTTTGAAGCTGTTTTTGTCACGGCGTAAAGAAGGAAGACATTTCAAGAAATAGAGCACGTAAACAGAAAAGGGAGCGTTAATGGCTTCATTAAAGGACATTAGAAGAAAGATTATCGGAGTTTCGAAAACGAAGCAGATCACCAGGGCCATGAATATGGTGGCTGCCTCGAAACTGAAAGCTGCACAGTCGAGGATGGAGAATTTTCGTCCTTATGCGCTGAGATTCATGGATGTACTCACCAGCCTGGCGCTTCGTGTAGACCCTGAAACCCACCCTCTGCTTGCTGTCAGGGACCCGAAAAGAATCAGGGTTATCATCATGACCTCTGACAGAGGCTTGTGCGGAGGTTTCAATACCAATTTGATTAAAGCCGCGGAGAGATTCGTTCGAGAGAAGACAGGCGAAGGCAAAGAGGTGCAATTGATTGCCGTCGGAAGGAAGGGGAGAGATTATTTCAGGAAAAAAGTGAAGCTCACTAAAGAATGGTCTGACGTCTTTGGGAAATTCGACATAACCCTCGCCGTAAAGATTTCCGATGAAATCATACCCTCTTTCATGCGGGAGGAGTATGACGAATTGTATGTCGTATACAACGAATTCAGGAACATAGCCGTACAGAGGCCTGCAGTCGTGAGGCTATTCCCCTTGCCCCCCATCGGAAAGGATGAAGATGTAGAGCCCACCGCGAGAATCGATTACATTTATGAACCCTCGGATGAAATCCTGCTGGGAAAGCTTCTCCCCATGTACGTTCATGTTCTGATCTTCAGGGCGCTCCTGGAGACATATGCCGGGGAGAACGGCGCACGGATGGTCGCAATGGACAACGCAACAAAGAATTGCGAGGAAATGGTCCAGAATCTTACATTAAAAATGAACAAAGCGAGACAGGCAGCCATTACGGCCGAGTTGATGGATATTGTCGGCGGTACGGAAGCCCTGTCGAAGAGCTGATAAATTAGTCATTATAGATTAAGGAGACAGGTATGAATATAGGAACGATTGTGCAGGTAATAGGACCGGTAGTCGATGTGGCGTTTGATGAAGGAAAGCTTCCAGAGATCCTAAACGCAATCACTATCACCAACCCCACGATTGACGACAAGGAAGACAATCTTGTTGTTGAGGTTGCCCAGCACTTGGGAGACAACGTAGTCAGATGCATCGCCATGGACATCACGGACGGCCTCGTCAGGGGTATGAAGGCGAGGGATGTGGGCACACCTATAATGGCCCCCGTTGGTCCCGAATGTCTGGGCAGGATTCTGAACGTTGTGGGCAGGCCCGTCGACGGTCTCGGACCGGTGGTCGCAAAGACTTACTCCCCAATCCACAGGGAAGCCCCGGCATTTATTGACCAGGACACATCGGTCCACGTTCTGGAAACCGGCGTTAAGGTTATCGACCTGCTCGTTCCCTTCCCCAGAGGCGGAAAGATGGGGATGTTTGGTGGCGCAGGCGTCGGCAAAACCGTCGTCATGATGGAGATGATTAACAATATCGCCATGCACCACGGCGGTATTTCCGTATTTGCAGGCGTCGGTGAAAGGACACGTGAAGGCAACGACCTCTACCTCGAAATGAAGCAATCGGGCGTTATCAAGCAGGCCGCCTTGATCTATGGCCAGATGACGGAACCCCCGGGAGCGAGGGCGAGAGTGGCCCTCACTGCTCTGACGGCGGCAGAATACTTCAGAGACATTGAAGGTCAGGACGTGCTTCTCTTTGTCGACAACATATTCCGGTTCACTCAGGCAGGTTCAGAGGTCTCGGCCCTTCTCGGCCGTATGCCTTCAGCCGTGGGTTACCAGCCGACACTGGCTACAGACCTGGGAGCATTGCAGGAGCGCATTACCTCTACCACGAAAGGGTCTATTACGGCCGTTCAGTGTGTATACGTGCCCGCGGACGACCTTACAGACCCGGCACCGGCAACGACCTTTGCGCATCTTGATGGTACGGTCGTTTTGTCGAGACCGCTTACGGAACTCGGGATTTATCCCGCCGTGGATCCCCTTGATTCATCATCCCGCATTCTTGATCCTAATGTCTTAGGCGTTGAGCACTATCAGGTTGCCCGACAGGTACAGGTGACTTTGCAGAAATATAAGGACCTCCAGGACATTATCGCCATCCTGGGTATGGACGAACTTTCCGAAGAAGACAAATTGAGAGTCAGCAGGGCGAGGAAGATACAGAGATTCCTGTCCCAACCCTTCTTCGTAGCTGCTCAGTTCACCGGCAGGGAAGGCAAATTCGTCTCCGTTGCTGAAACAGTGAGAGGGTTCAAGGAGATACTGGAAGGAAAACATGACGAACTGCCCGAGCAGGCATTCTACATGGTTGGCGGTATAGACGAGGTTGTAGAGGCAGCGAAGAAGATGGCAGAGTAATGAGGCCGGAGGATTCTACATGGCTGACGAATTGATGTTGGAAATTGTTACCCCCGAAAAAATGGCTTTCAGCGGTAAAATAGAAGAAGTGACAATACCGGGTTCCGAGGGTGAGTTCGGTGTGCTCCGGGGCCATGCAGCGCTTCTGAGTTCGATTGATGCAGGTGAATTGAATTTTACCAAAGACGGCAAAAAAACATACTACGCCGTTAATACCGGCTATACCGAAGTCACTACAGGCAAAGTTACAGTCCTCGTTGAAACTGCAGAAAGGGCGGATTTGATCGACAAAGAACGGGCAAGAAAAGCAAAAGAAACTGCGGAAGCAAAGTTGACCAAGCTGTCCAAAGAAGATGTAGAATTTGAAACGATCAGGGCAGCCCTGACCAGAGCAATTACAAGGATCAGCATAGCCGAGAAGCATACCTAAGGATCGAATAGATACAAATGAAAAAAGCCAGGGGCTGAGATTTAAACCCCTGGCTTTTTTATTCTTATAATACCTGCGCTATTATTTCTTCCCCACAATACAGATATCCTCTATCTCAAATTCACGTGTACCTCCCGGCGTCTTAACGCTCACTTCGTCACCCTTACTTTTCCCGATCAGCGCCTTTCCTATAGGTGAGGTCACGGAAATCTTATTCTCTTTGAGATCCGACTCGAAGGGACCTACAAGTTGATAAGTTATGCGGCTCCCCGTATTCGTGTCTTCCAAAGTGACAATCGATCCAAAAACGATCTTGTCCGTTGTTAAACCATCGAGGCTCACAACATATGACGTGGCAAGATTATTTTCGAGCTCCGCAATCCTGCCCTGCAAAAAAGACTGCCTTTCCTTGGCCGCGGCAAATTCTGCATTCTCCGTTATATCTCCGTGCGCCCTGGCTGTTTCGATGTCCCGGATATTTTCGGGCAGCGAAACTGTCTTTATATATTCCAGGTCCTTCTTCAATTTTTCATATCCGGCTTTTGTAATAGGTATTTTTGCCATATATTCTCCCTGATCCTGTGCGCCTGCATGTACGCGCCGCGATCATAAACCATAAAAACAGAAGTTGACTTTTAATAGAGAAATATACCGGTGTCAAGGAAGATTTACCATGCCCTGTATGGGGGTTGGGGGGGTCTTGCTATGTCCTCACAAGTATGCTAAAAGGAAAATCCTTTAAATAGCTGTAGAAATCCACGGGCGAATAACATACCCCATGATTGATAGATATAACAGAGAGATTAATTATCTCAGAGTTTCCATCACCGACAGGTGCAACCTTCGCTGCAGCTATTGCATGCCCAAGGAAGGCGTTTCCCTCATAGGACATGACGACATCCTGAGATACGAAGAAATACTGCGGATCGTCCGCATAGCCGCAGGCATAGGCATCAGCAAAGTCCGGATAACAGGAGGCGAGCCTCTGGTCAGGCGCGGCGCCTGCGATTTTATCGCTTCGCTCTCGTCCACGGAAGGTCTCAATGACATCAGCCTCACGACGAACGGGATTCTTTTAGAGCCCTTTGCGGTGAAACTTTTCGCCGCGGGCGTGAAAAGGATTAACATCAGTCTTGATTCCCTCAATGCCGAAAAGTACGCCAAGATTACCGGGGGTGGAGACCTCGGTGCCGTGCTCGCGGGAATCGCTGAAGTCCACAGGATCGGGTTTTCACCTATCAAGATTAATATTGTGGCAATGAAGGGATTTAACGAAGACGAGATAATGGATTTCGCCGAACTCAGCCTTCGCAAACCTTACCAGGTGAGGTTCATCGAGCTCATGGACGTGGGCCGCCCTGCCCTCAATCATAGCAGCCGCTATCTATCCAACACTGTTATCAGGGAATTAATCGGCAGCCATTACCTTCTCGAACGCGCCAACGGCATAAGGACCAAAATGGATGGCCCCGCAGAGATGTACAGGATCGCAGGCGGCGCCGGAGAAATCGGTTTTATAAGCCCTTTGAGTCAGCAATTCTGTGATTCATGTAACCGCCTAAGGCTCACTGCGAACGGCCACCTCCGAGTGTGCCTGCTCTCAGACGAAGATGTCGAGCTGAGGAGCCCGCTGCGTAACGGCTGCAGCGATGCGGATCTGGCAGAGCTCATCAAGAGGGCCATTGCGAAAAAACCCATTCAACATACCCTTGCCTGTGATGAAGGCCACCATATAAAGAAATGTATGAAAGACATGTCTTCCATAGGCGGTTGACATGTAATGAAAGACACCTGCGTGAGAGAATAAAGCCTGCCTCCCGACCTTATCGCGTCTCCCAGTCAATATCCCCGTCGTCGTAAGTTTGCGCCAGGATTTCCCGGGCCTTCGGGAGATCGCTTGCGGGAACCAGGATATCCACTTTACCGAGACCATCGATCGTTATCGCGTAGATCGCTCCTACTGCTTCGTATTTCAATCTTACGGGTATGCCTTCCGTCTCCAGTCTCCCCAAGACAATGTTGGCATTCGTCATTCCCGAAGCCGTACAGGCCACTTCCCATTTTTTCTCATCCATAGCACCGTTCCTTTTTTGAGAGAGACATATTTCCCCCTTTTGTAAAGGGGGCGAGAATGACCTGATTTTTTTGTCATTTCGAAGGAGCGTAGCGACTGAAAAATCCTTGTCCCGAGCAAAGGGAGGGATCTTGTCGATTCCTCACATTCCCCTTCACCAAGTTCAGGGCTTCGGTTCACCGCAATGACATCAGGCGCAGAATTCTTGGACCCTTATACTGCGAACATGTTATTATTATTGCAAAAAAGCCCATCGGGGCAACCGTTATTTATATTATACCATATCCTTCTCCTGCAAAAAAGTATCATTTCAGGAATTGAGCGTACAAATACCATATATTGTGGTCAAAAATTTTAGGATACATTTAGTTGTATTTTTTCTTTACAAGGACTATTTCTTCTGTTAGTATTCAACAAATCCGATGAGGATTGGCTGAGTTGACCCCGAGCGAGTGAACGGGTGGAAGAGTTTTCGTTGTAATCTCAACTGGGAAGAAGAAAATGAGACTTAAGAGACTTGAGATAGCCGGCTTTAAATCCTTCCGGGATAAGGTAGTCCTCGATTTTTCGAAAGGGATCTCCGCAGTCGTCGGTCCCAACGGGTGCGGCAAGAGCAATATCGTTGATGCCATCCGCTGGGCAATGGGTGAACAGCGTATTAAGACCCTGCGCGGCAAAAAGATGGATGACGTCATCTTCCACGGCGCTGAGAACGCGGCCCCCATCGGCATGAGCGAAGTATCAATGATCCTGGACAGCAACGGGCGGCAATTCCCCGGGGAATATGCGGAATGCAGCGAGGTCATGATTTCGCGGCGGCTCTTCAGGGATGGCGAAAGCGAATACACCATCAACAAGATACCCTGCCGGCTTATCGATGTCAGAGACTTCCTGATGGGCACGGGGCTCGGCGTCAGAACCTACTCACTTGTTGAGCAGAACAGCGTTGCCAATCTCGTTGAAGCAAAACCCGAAGATAGAAGACAGTTCATCGAAGACGCTGCGGGTATATCGAAATATAAGGTCAGAAAAGAATCGGCGATCCGGAAGATGGAGGCGACAAAGCAGAACATCCTCCGCTTGAATGATATCATCAGAGAGGTAAAATCCCAGCTCAATGCCGTATCGCGGCAGGCCAAAAGGGCGGAGCAATACAAGGCGCTGAAGAAGGAAGTGAAAGAGACGGAACTGATCCTGGCCCTCCACACATACACGGATCTATCCGGACAGAAGGAAACCCTGGGGAAAACGCGTGACTCCCTTAACAAGAGGGATATGGAAATAGCGACCAGCCTGAAAGAGCTCGAAGCCTCAATCGAAGGCTTGAAGGCAGAGGTGCTGGAAAACGAGGCCTCCGTTTCAGAACACCAGGAAAAACTTTACGACATCAGAAACTCGATCAACATAAAGGAACAGGGGATCGAACATCTCAAGGGTAAAATAAAAGACATTGCCTCACAGAAACAGAAAAACACAGCCGAGTTGGAGTTGCTCCGCACCAGAGGGAAGAACCTGGCCGACGAGGTGGAAACCCTCGCCATAATGGCAGACGAATCCGGTGTGGAGATTGAGAACGTAAGAAACAATGTCCTCCAAAACCAGGCGAGCCTTGAAGAACTCAAGACGGCGGCGAAAGCGCTTCACGCGGAACTTGAGGAAAGGAAGATCGAGTTTTTCGAAATAGCCACGGAAAAGGCGAAAGCGAAAAACACCCTTGTCAGCCTCGGTAAGGGTATTGAAGATATCCGGAAGAGAAAAGAGAGGGACGTCAGAGAAGCAGACGAAAACAGGGAGAGACTTGCGGGAACCCGCCAAAATCTTGATTCCCTGATGTCGGCCCTAAAGACTGATGAGGGCACGCTGGAAAATCTCACGGATAGTGCGAGCATGACCTCCAATGAACTCGAACGGGCGAAAAATGATCTGCAACTGATCGACGAGCGTATCTCGGAGATGAAGGATGAAGCGGGAAGGAAGTCGTCGCGTTTTGCCTCCCTGAGAGAGTTGCAGGAAAGCTACGCCTGGTGTTCTGACGGCACGAAGTCCATAATGCAGGCAAAAAAGGTGGCCAGCCCCGACATGCTGCCCGGCGAGACCTGTCTGGGGCTCGTTGCGGACGTTCTGGAAGTGCCCCGTGAATATGAAACGGCGGTTGAGTCTGTCCTGGGAGAAAAGCTCCAGTACATGGTGGTTAGAAGTCAGAGAGACGGCATGTTGGCCATTGACTACCTGAAGAGCTCTTCTTCAGGGAGGGGAACCTTCATCCCCCTTGAAGTCAGAAATAACAATTTCGGTTCTGCGGCAGAGTATCTCAAGGATGCCGTGAGACTGATCGACGTGGTCAGTGTTCATCAGGGCTTCGAGAAAATTGCCGACTACCTGCTGGGGGATGTCCTCTTGATACCGAACCTCAACAGCGGCGTTTCCCTCTGGGAACGAAACGGTTTCAGAGGCACCTTCGTTACATCGGAAGGTGACATCATAAACCCGCAGGGAGTTCTAACGGGGGGAAGCAAGACGAATGGCGACAAGAGCCTGCTTAAGACCAAACGGGAGATCGCCGAACTGGAAGAAGAAGTGGATCAGTTAAATGTCTCGCTTGCGGGGGACGCTGAAAAGAAAAAGGACGCGGCATCTCTCATCCTGCAATGGGAAGAAGAGCTGCTTGAGTTGAGGTCGGACATCCGCGATCTCGAGCTCCAGGTCAACGGCAAGCAGAAAGACGTCGAGAGACATGAAGCGGACATAAGAGGGATCGAGCAGAGAATAACAGTCCTCGATTTCAATTGCGACAGTCATCAGGCGGAAGAGGCGGCCGCGCTGGAAGAATGCGCCGCCATAGAGAAGCTCATCATTTCCTCCGAGGCCCAGGAAGAAACGATGAACACCGCCATGTCCGCCCTCCAGGAAAAGCTGGAAGCGCTGAAGGCGAAGGTGGAAGAGCGGGAAGAATATCTCACGGGGGAGAAAATTCAACTCGCGTCTCTCGAAGAAAAGAGAAACGCCGACCTCAAGACCATAGAGAGATTAGAGGCCGACAGGGCGGACACCTCCCGTGAAATAGATGTCAGGACCACGGAGCTTGGGCAGAGTGACCGGGAGATTGAAGATGTGACCGGTCAAATCTCAACCGAACAGGGTCTGCTCGAACACCTGTACTCGGATCATGAGAGCGTCGATGGCACCCTCTCGGAAATGAGGGCCTCACAGCAGGAACGGGAAGCTCTCTTGAGAAACAGGGAGACGAACCTCAGGGAAGTCAAGAAGACCCACGACCAGGTCGTAAAGGAAACGAATGATCTGGAGATAGCTTACCGCGAGATCACCTTCCAGGCAGACGGCTTGCGTCAGGGCATTCAGGAGAAATACTACGTCGATCTCACAACTCTCGTCCCCGAATTTCAGCGCCTCGATGAGCCGGTTCTTGAGGAACTGACCGCCAAGCTGAATAAAGACAGGCAGTTTGTGGAAAGCTTTGGCGAAGTGAATCTGCTGGCGCTGAGCGAATTTGAGGAGCTGAAAGGGCGCTACGAATTCCTCACGAACCAGGTGGGTGATTTGAATGCCGCCCTCAATTCACTCCAGGCAACCATTACGAAAATAAATGTCGAATCCAGAAAGCGTTTCCAAGAGACCTTTGAAGCAGTCAACGAGTGTTTCAAGGAAGTATTTGCGAGGATGTTCCCCGGCGGCAAAGGTGAACTGAAGCTGACGGATGCCGAAGACATACTGGAGACAGGCGTTGACATCGATATCATCATTCCCGGAAAACGCGCGCAGAGCGTCAGCCTGCTGTCGGGTGGGGAAAAATCACTCGCCGCCATAGCCCTTATTTTTGCCATTCTCATGTACCGGCCTGTTCCCTTCCTCGTCTTGGATGAGGTGGACGCCGCCCTTGACGATGCGAATATAAGCCTGTTTAACAACCTCGTTAAGGACATCTCATCAAATTCCCAAATAATCATGGTTACCCATAACAAGAAGACCATGGAGGTCGCGGAATATCTATTCGGCGTCACCATGCAGAAGCAGGGTATTTCCACCATGGTCTCCGTAGCCTTAAACTAAACCCCGTGTTCAGCATTCCATCCTTTACATCTCCGGATAAAAATGGTTATAAACTGACTATGTCCCTTTCTCTCCCCCCCTTTATAAAGGGGGGGAATAAGGTACTTTTCAGATTCTTGTGAACGGATGGACAAATGGAAAGCGATACCGAAAGCAAAGGCTTTTTCGAAAGACTGAAGGCAGGTCTTGCCCGGACAAGAAACGCCTTCATTAAAAATATTGACGACATCCTCCTGGGAGAAAGGGTCATCAGCCAGAATCTCTTTGAAGAGCTCGAGGAAACCCTTATCATGGCTGATGTCGGCCCTGTTTTTACATATGAGCTCATCGAAAAAATGAAAGAGCAGGCGAAAAGAAACAAGCTCGGAGACGCGGAGATCCTCAGGAAAGTCCTGCGCGATGCGATCACCGATACACTGAGAAAAAGTGAGGCGCCCCTTCAAATTCCCACGAATGAACTTTTTACCATCATGGTGGTGGGTGTCAACGGCACAGGTAAGACCACAACGATCGGGAAGCTGGCAAACACTCTGAAAAAAGACGGGACGTCCGTAATGCTTGTCGCGGCCGACACCTTCAGGGCCGCCGCAATCGAGCAGCTTGAGGTCTGGAGCCAGAGGGTGAATGCGCCGCTCATCAAGCAGAAGACCGGCGCTGATCCTTCCGCTGTTGTCTTCGATGCCATTGTCGCGGCCAAGGCCCGGAAAGCCGATGCCGTTATCATCGACACGGCAGGCAGGCTTCACACCAAGGTCAATCTCATGGAAGAGCTCAAGAAGATGAAGCGTATTATAGAAAGAGACCTCCCCGGCGCCCCGCATGAGATCCTCCTTGTTCTTGATGCCACGACGGGTCAGAATGCCGTCGTCCAGGCAAAGATATTTAACGACGAAATCGGTGTGACGGGAATTATATTAACCAAACTGGACGGAACAGCGAAGGGCGGCGTGATCATAGGAATTGCCAGGGAGCTTAACATTCCCATCCGGTATATCGGTATCGGAGAGAGGCTCGACGATCTGAAAATTTTCAAGAGTGCGGAATTCGTGGATGCCCTGTTCGAACAGGACGCCCGGTAATCCATCTTCGCAGGACTAAAGGGGCTGTTGCCCAAAGCCTGCTTTAAAATTCGGGCAAAAGGTCTATGAGCCGTGGAGCTAAAGAATAATCCATTTCCCGGAATGCATTAAATCGAAGCTTTATGCCCTTAAATAATACCCTCTCCTCAATGGATGAGA
>CAITLA010000176.1 GCA_903893135.1 uncultured Syntrophaceae bacterium
GCCATTCAAGCCGCTGGCTTCAAGACCTTAACTGAGGGCCAGTCTGTCAGCTTCGATGTTGTCCAGGGCAATAAAGGCCCTGCAGCAGAAAACGTGAAAGCCGCGTAATTAAGCATTGGGTGAAGAAAGAGGCGCTCCATTAAGATATTCTATTTTGGAGCGCCTCTCTATTTTCAGCACATTCTGTACGTGTGAAGGAAAGATAAAATAGGAGCTTGAAAATGGGAAAGTCCATGTACGACTTTGGCAAACAGGGAAAAGAAAAAGCAAGACAGCAGAAACAAATAGATAAGGCTTCAAAGCGCATAATGGCTAAACAGCAGAAAGCTAATATAAAAACGCACACTCCGAACGCAGGCGCAGATATAGCTGAACCGGGACTGGTGGAGGAGATCGTAAAAAGCATAGCATAAGGGCCCTATACATAATCTTAATTCGACTTTATGACGGTTGTAATGGCTCTGCAAATAGAGATGAAAGTTTGTTTTTGTTTCCAGGATTGTGATCCTGACGGTGAGTTGAAATGGCTGAAGATCTGTTAGACTACTGGGTTAGACTTATAAAGACAATTTTCCCTGCGAACGCTTGGATAAATTCTCATTTCTCAAATAATGATCATTTAATACAGATCGATTGGAAGCTCCAAAATGATTCGGAGAACCCAACTAAACGTTCTAAAAAAATTGAGATAATAATCAAAGAGGGCGCAATTGAAGATTATCTTGACAAGAACAAGAAAGATCGTGAATTATCCGACATCATGTTGAAAGAATTTATTTGCGAGCGGTATAATCATTTTATTTCTGATAATGATATTCATACCAACCAATATGCATCGACGGAAAAGTGGTTAATCTCCAGGGATGTACTTAATTGTAAGCCTTCATTTGACACCCCCCTTAGGGATCAAGTTAAATCAGTTTATCAATAACAATGGTGATAATAAAAAGCGCAGACTTCTGCGTATTTCAAAGATAGGGATGCAGGGGCCGTAAAAACGAAACCTGATTTATACGATTAATAGCGGAAAACAGAGCTGGCAACACATTGGCACCCTCAAACTGAGAAAACTGAGGGTCAACGGGGAAAGGAGACAGGCAATGGGAGACAAGGGGGGAAAGAAGGATAAGGAAAAGAGTCAAAAACAGAACGCCAAAAAACAGCAAGAAACGTCAAAAAAGAAGTTGGATAAGCAACCGAAAAAAACCCCTAACAGATAGCATGATGAGATTTCCGCCACACTCAGCATCGTCACGCTCCCCGACAACCGCAGCCGTCCCGCCCGATCCATCTTATCACCAATTTTCGCCTGACATCCATTACTACGTTTACTGCGATTACTCTTGGCATACCTATATCCAATCATGACGCATCGTGAAAAAAGCGTGAAGGAGAGGTCTGTCTGAATTGTGATCACTATAGAATTGACATACAAGACCGTTCTGCTTATATTTCCATCTCCACATCACAAAAGCAATGGCTTGCCAAACTCGCCATGGATAAGCGGATTGTGCTTGGATAATTCCGGCCGGGGAAGTAGAATAAAATAACGGGGAGTCGTTTTATTTTTCTTGGATTAAAAGCGAATATAAATTCATGAGTTTAGAATTAAAACAAAAGCAGTTTAATTCGGCAATGGAATTGTATGAAGGCAGGAAGAGATATAAATTACTTGGCAGATTCGTTTCGATTACAAATATCTCACTGCAAATATATATTTTGTCACGAGTGCTTACGTTTGCCATAGGATTCTGGTGGCAAATAGTATCCATAATCGCAGCTTACTTAATAACGGACTTCATTAACGGCCTGGTGCATTTATATATGGATGCTAATGACAATTATGAGTCATTAGCGGGTCCTCTAATTGCAAATTTTCACCTGCACCATAGAACACCGAGGTACCAGGACAACAATTTACTCGTGGTGTATTTTAATGAAACCGGATCAAAAATATGGCTGGTTTTCTATCTTGTTACCGTGGCTATTTTATTTCATCTGCCCAATAGTAATCCTGTCCTTTTATATACGCTGACATACATAGGCATTCTATCCTCGATAGCAGAAGTTTCACATTACCTGTGCCACAATTCTAATTCAGCAGTTGTAATATTTCTGATGCGCATCAAATTGTTATTGCCGAAACGAGAACATGCCAGACATCACCTTGAAGATAACGTAAGTTATACATTTTTGAACGGTGTAACCGATCCGCTGGTGGATTTTATTGCCAAGATGTTTTTTCCCGGATATAAAAACAAAACAGATCTGCATTATGCCAAGTATTCCGGGTCAAACATGCCGCGACCCTGAACGGCAGGCTCAGACAGATAGGTTGTGTGTTTGCCCCTTCTTCCAAGTGGTAATCTTCAAGCATTTTAGAGTAATCAATTTAATGATTTGGCAGGTGGAGCCTGCGGTTTCGCCGGTTAAGTGATCTTGAAAAATCTTAATGCGGCTTTTTATTGAAGCCTTCCTGAAAGTCTCAGACATCCGGTTTTTCCTTTCATAGTAGATTTCTAATGCAAATCGTGATATTCAAAAAACGCATATATAAAGTCAGAGATTAAGATTCATAAATCCTTTAACCCTTGATGAGGTTAATATGGACTAATTACTGAAACCCCGTTTCTCAATAGAGTACGGGGTTTTGTGTTTATAAACCATCTCGAAGTCAAGGTGTGACAGCGATGAGAACATTTAGAATAGCAGTTCTTAGTCTTATTTGTTTTATGTTCATGGCTTATCAGTTGAGTGTGCCTTCCTTTGCTGAGGAGAAGACTGCTGAAGAATATTTGAAAGAAAACTACCGACTCGCAGAAAAAAATCCTCAGAGTTTTGTGAAAAGACCATATGCGGGAGTTGAGTTCAAAATCAATTCAGCCAATGAACTGGTAATCATGGATGTTCGTAAGGGTTCGCCAGCAGATAAGGCGGGAATTAAATTGGGCGATGTGCTGATGCAAATTGACGCAATTAAAGCTGATAAAAAGAACAAGGTGTATGAGTACTTTTACAGTAGAAATCCAGGCGAAGATATAACTGTATTAATAAAAAGAAAAGGTAAACCAATCAAAAAACATATTACACTGGGACTTCACTATGAAGCACTTGTAGGCACTGTTTTAGAAGAAATGGTTTACAAGAATATTCCGATTCGTTTAGCAATAATTGTTGATGACGTAAAAAGTTATTCTCATGCCACTGACCCACAAGTCAAACAAACAATTGAATCCTTCGTCCATTCTCTGGAGAGTTATTTTTTAGGTTCAATAGAAAGTTTTTTTCTTAAGGGTTCTATTGGGCATGCAAATTTTTTCTTAATTGATAGACAAAAGACTGAATCAGTCATAAATGAACTGAAATTTAATAAATCAGGTTTAGTTTCACGAGAATCTCAGACCGAGTTAGGAAAAATCTTAGGTGCCACTCACTTATTATTTGTTAATATCGTATATTTTTTCATGCAGAATGACTTTCAATACACAGCAACGATGAAACTCGTTGAAGTCGATAGTGGAAGAATTTTAGCTGCGTTAACAATCAATGATACTAAGCCTTATAAGGACGTGTCAGCAACTTCATTAGAACAAGACTACAAGAATTATCTTGCCTCTTTATCAAGTATTGCTGACTTGCCACAAGATGCAATGACGTCTTATAACGAAGCACTTGGTAAAATGCGAACCGATAAAAAAACATCATTAGATCTTATAGAAAGAATAGTCATACCAAAATATGAACTTTTTACGGAAAAGCTAAAATCTATTTATCCTTCAGGAAAGGATGTGCAAAAGACTCATTATTTATTAATGCAGGGGTCAAATTTAAGGTTAGAAGCATTCAAGTTGTATAAAACAGCTTTGCAAAATGGGGATAAAGAGTCCTTTCGTGCAGGGGACGAGAGAATGAAAATGTCCAACGAAAAATTGAAAGAATATAAGGATAGCTGGAATAAACCGCAAGCGAAAATCGAGGCTGATCCTAATAAGGTAGCAAAAGATGTAGACCAGCTACGCAAAGACAGGGAGAAAAGTAAAGAGCTTGAGGATGCAAGAAAAAAAGCAGATGACTTATCGGGGGAAGTTGAAAGATTAACAAAAGAACTTGAGCTCTCAAAAAAGGATCAGACAAAAATTACCCGATATGACGAAACAGAAAAAGAACTAAGTGCCACGGACTTCGTAAAGAAAGGAAATATATTAGGAGCGACTAAAAAATATGAAGAAGCTATTGATGCTTTTACGAAGGCAATTGAACTAAATCCTCAAGATGCATTTGCCTATAGTCAACGAGGATTTTATCATAATAGACTTGGCAACTACAATCAGGCGACTAAAGATTACAACAAAGCAATTGAAATAGATCCGAAAAATATATTTGCCTATGACTGTCGAGGGTTTAATTATTTTGAGTTGGGCAGGTATGAATTAGCTATTGGTGATTTTAAGGAATGTTTGAAACTGATGAATATATCTGAAAAAGACGACGCCTATATTGGTCTTGCTATAAGTTATTTTCAATTGAAGAGGATTAGAGAAGCAAAATTATATTATGAGAAAGCCATAGAGATTGAGCCACTCTTCAAAGAAAGCTTGGATGCGGTTGTAAAGAAAAAAGGGTATGTTTATACTACAAAGGCAAAAAGAATCGGCAAGCAGGTATTAGATCTTCTTCGGAATGAATAGAAAGCCATCTTTCGGTTAGATTCCCCAACTACTTTAGCAAAGAAAGGATACTTAAGGAAATGCGTATATTTGAGCTTATTGCACTTCTTTTAGATCTCGTAGGTCTAATATTTATTTCTTGGTATCTTTTCTCAGTACCAAAACCAGTAAATTTTGTCTTCAATCAGGACTATGGAATAATAACCTCTCTCCAACCCATTACGGATGCTATAAATGGGATAAATAGGAACTTCGATCTTATCTATCGCATGCGTATAGGCTTTGGTATACTTGTCATTAGCCTGTTTATTAAACTCTACATTTGGTTTTGGGCATACTTTACGAAAATATAGAGTGAAATTTCTACCATGCGAATTCATAATTTCAAGGCGTAATAAGCAACAACAATTTATCATAAAATCCGTTTACTCGTAGGTGTCACCAATAACCGACGTATTTCATTTTTTCATTGCTCGCTCTTGAGCATAACGGAATGAAAGCTGCTACACAAACGCATTTACTCAAAATATTGACTTCAATAATTGGTAATCTCTCGGTACAGTCACGGGCGTTGATAAGTACGTGTTACCACTAACCGCACTTCCTTCCCATAAACGTTTGATATATTTCTTGCCGTATCACTGTAGATTTCTCTTGCGAGTAATGGTAGATAAGGTTTTACATTCACCGCAGCAATTGATGGCGGCTAATCCTTAATCCTAGGCAGCATGCGGAGTTCGTGCTCCCCTTAATCTCTCTGAGGAGATGATAAAATCACATTAGGAGAATTAACAAATGGCAATCAGCGATGAGTATAAAGACCTTGTCAGTTATCTCGAAAAGGCGATCAAGATCATCGAAAAAATGGGGATGCGTATTTTGGATTTCCAAAAGCAGTCCGTAAAAATTATGCTGCCGAAGGAACCGAACGTGAATCACATCGGCACGGTATATGCCGGGTCGCTCTTTTCACTGGCGGATTTTGCAGGAGGGGTCCTATTCTATTCCGCTTTCGACCTCAGGAAATACTATCCTTTATTGAAAGAGGTTACGATCACCTTCAAAAGACCTGCGACCACAGATATTACGGTTGAGACATCGATGACCCCTGAACAGGCTGAAGGGATTAAAAAGATTGCTGATGAAACTGGAAAGGCAGATTGGGCTTTGGATCTCGAACTGAAGGATGAGCAGGGAAACATCTGTTGCATTGTCCACTGTACCTTTCAGATGAGAAGATCGTAAGATGCGCAGCACTGTCATCTTATACAAGAATATTTGTGAAAACACAGAGTGAAAGAAGGTTTCCCATGAGTATGCCGCGCGAACTGCAAAAAGAAGAGATCATCGATCTTTTGAATCGGTGCTGGATGACCCATGACGGGATGTGGTTCTATCACTGCTTAAAGAACTTCGGCATAGAAAAGGCGAACGAGCTGAATAAAGCGGCAATAAAATCATTAGCGCCGATGGAAATTGACAGGATTAAGAAGGCCCTCGGCACGGAGAAACAAATTGAGAATTTTCAGGATTTCAAAGACTTCTTTATTGCCACCTCTCATTTATTTATACCCCGTTTCATGAATATCACCATGACTTTCCCGAAGGAAAACATACTCCACTGGCAATTTGAACCCGGGAACTGCTTCGCATACAAAGGAATAAAGAGAATAGGGGCTATCGATCAATATGAATGCGGTGTTATCTACAGACTTGAATGCTGGTTTGACAGCCTTGGGATCAAGTATAATGTTGTACCCCAAGTACTAAGATGTCTGATGCTTGATAGCGGTGTATGTCAGGGAGATTTTGATTTCGATTTTAGATGAATTGCCGGCAGGAGCAATTTAGAACCTGCCTCTCCTACAAAGGCAATTCAATTTTTGCATACGTTTTGAAAAAATATCTGATGAATTTGACTTTCCCGCTTTCGCTCATAATCATGAATTTTCCGAACTCTGCCATGTCTTCTTTTCCGCGACCATGTATCTGGACATCATTATTTTCAAATTTACCAAATATGTGGGCATGAAATAGAAACACATCCTCCCCGCCCGTCAATTGCGCGGTATGGCAGGTCACATAACAGTTTTTAGCAATCTCGTAGATGCCTTCTAACTCTATGTTTTTGACATTCCCTTTATACTGCTGATCGAAATTTTCTTTTGCCAGACTGTTTATTTTTTTTACCAAGGTCTCTTTGTCCGCCCTTCCATCCTTAGCGGAAAGAAAGAGCTGGTGAAGAAAATCGTCCTCCAATAATTTCTGTTGATCTTGCGCACAAATAATTGACGCACCGGCAAGCAAA